>JBJMTO010000142.1:0-15778 GCA_045811665.1 Bradyrhizobium sp. | reverse complement strand
TGGCGTCCTGATCGACCTCTTCGCGAATCCGGGTCGCGGCTTCGTCGACCTCGAACAGCGTCAGATCCCTTCCGCCGGTGATGGAGATCAGCAGACCCCGCGCGCCCTTCATCGACGAATCATCGATCAGGGGGTTGGCGATTGCAGCCTCCGCCGCCGTCAATGCGCGCTTGTCGCCTGAGGCTTCGCCGGTGCCCATCATCGCCTTGCCCATCTCGCGCATCACGGCGCGCACGTCGGCGAAGTCGAGATTGATGAGGCCTTCCTTGACCATCAGGTCGGTAATGCAGGCGACGCCCGAATAGAGCACCTGGTCGGCCATTGCGAACGCGTCGGCGAAGGTGGTCTTTTCGTTGGCGACCCTGAACAGGTTCTGGTTCGGAATGATCAGGAGCGTATCGACTACCTTGTGAAGCTCGGCGATTCCGGCCTCGGCCGTTCGCATGCGGCGCTGGCCTTCGAAGTGGAACGGTTTGGTCACCACGCCGACGGTGAGAATGCCCATGTCGCGCGCAGACTTGGCGATCACCGGCGCAGCGCCGGTCCCGGTCCCGCCGCCCATCCCTGCGGTCACGAACACCATGTTGGCGCCGGAGAGATGGTCGCGAATCTCATCGAGCACTTCCTGAGCGGCGGCGGCGCCGACCTCGGGCTGCGAACCGGCGCCGAGGCCCTGGGTTGCCTGCGTGCCCATCTGGATGATGCGCTGCGCCTTGGACATGGTGAGCGCCTGCGCGTCGGTATTGGCGACGACGAAATCGACACCCTGCAGTCCCGCAGTGATCATGTTGTTGACGGCATTGCCGCCTGCTCCGCCAACGCCAAAGACGGTGATGCGCGGCTTAAGCTCGCTGATGTCAGGGGGGGTAAGATTGAGTGCCATTGGTTGCCTCTCGATTACGCGCGCGTTGGTTCGCCCCGGCCGGCGGCTGCGGGGGTTAGTGGAATTCGAATAGGCCGGAAAAGATTCATCAGAAGCCCTCGCGAAGCCATCGTCCGACCTTTCCGAAATAGCCGTCAGTCCCTGTCCTGAGCTGCCGCGTATGCCGCGGTTCGACGTGTTCAAGATGAGCGTATTGCGGGTAGACCAGCAGACCGGAAGGGACTGCAAACGACGCGCTCTTTGCTTCGTAGGGCAACCGGCCGAAGCCGAGTGGACGGCCGACGCGCACCGGCCGGCCCAGGATCTGGGTCGCTAGTTCGACCATGCCGGTGAGCTGGGAAGCCCCGCCGCTTAAAACTACTCGCGCCTTTGGCTCTGCGGCAAAAGGGGAATCCGCGAGGCGGTCCCTGACCATCTCAAATATCTCCTCGGCGCGGTGCCGAACGATGTTGGCGACCGTGGCGCGGGACACGATCTCCGGAACATCTTGCTCACCGTCGCCGGCGGTCGGCACCGACATCAGCTCGCGCGTGTCCGACCCGCCGGTCAGCACGCTGCCGTATAAAGTCTTGATTCGCTCGGCATCCGCAATGCATGCGCTGAGGCCGCGTGCAAGATCCATCGTGATGTGTTGCCCGCCTACCGCAAATCCGCTGGCGTGCACGAAATGCCCGCCGGAATAGGTGGCTATGGTGGTGGTTCCTGCCCCCATTTCGACCACGGCAGCGCCGAGATCGGCCTCGTCGTCGGTCAGGACCGACAGACCTGCGACATAAGGACTCGCCGCCATCGCCTCGACGTTGAGATGGCAGCGCTCAACCGCCAGCATCAAGTTCTTGGCGACCGTCGCATCGGCCGTAACGACGTTCATATCGACGCCGAACTGCCGCGCCACCATCCCACGCGGATCGCGAATGCCCTTTACCCCGTCCAAGGCATAGCCGACGGGCAGTGCATGGAGCACGGTGCGGCCCTCGCCGGTGGCGTGGCGCATGCCGGCAGAGGTGATGCGGGAAACATCGGCCGATGTGACTGCTCCCCCTTTTATGTCAGCGGCGGCTTCGACCAATTGTCCATTCAGCCGACCGCCTGATACCGAGAGCAGGACGGATTCGACCCGGACCTTGGCCATTCGTTCCGCGAGCGCTACCGCCTGGCGCACGGCCTGCTCGCATTCGGCAAGATCGACCACCGCGCCGGCCTTCATGCCGCGCGATTGGATCTGGCTGTAGCCGATCAACTCGACAAGATGGGTTCGGCCCCGCAGCGCTTCGCTTGGCGGGCAAGGCTTCAGGCGCGCAATCATGCAGGCGACCTTGCTGGTCCCGATATCGAGCGAGGCAACCATGGCCGTGCGCTTTTGCGGCATGGGGCGCGTCTTCGGCGTCTGGGTGCGGTCGAAGCCGGTCATGCGTCCCCGGCTTTCTTCTTCTGCTGCTTCTTGAAGGACTCTTCGCGCGCCTTGGCCGCGTCATCGGACAACTGCACCGTCAGCCGGTCGGGTAGACGCATGTCGATCGCGACGATGTCTCGCGAGAACAGCCGCTCCTCCTTATCGAGCCTGCTGAGTGAAGCGAGCGCGTCGGCGACGTCGTTTTCCGGCAACCTTATGTCGAGACCATCCTTGAGCCGCAGATTCCAGCGCCGCTCACCAACGAAAATCGCGGCTTTGGTTGCCGAGCGAACCTGGGGATAACGTGCCAGCAGCGCGAGGAAATCACGCGCGCGGGTATCGGCGCCCTTCCCCACTACGAGCGGCAGCGAAATGAAGCGACGCGACAGATAGGGTTCAAGCACTGCGCCATCATCGGCAATCACGGAGAGCCGGCCGTCCTGCTGCCAAAGCGCAAATGCGGAGCGCTCGACGATGTCGATCTGGAGCTGCCCCGGATAAAGCTTCAGCACATTGGCTTCGGCGATCCAGGGATGTGCCTTGAGCTTCTCGCGTACCGCCGCAGCATCGAGAAACAACAGCGAGGAGCGTCCATTGACTCCGCCCACTGCGAGTACTTCATCCTGGGTGAGTTGCTTGCGGCCGGTGATGCCGACGGCACTGATGCGAAACCCAGCAGAATTGGCGATGCTATTGCGAGTGTCGCTCACGGCCGAAATGAATTGAGCGACATGGCCACCCTTCACGGTGCCTAATCCGGCGCTGCACAACAGCAACAGCACGGTCGCGGCGACGCCGGTCCGGTTCGGCAGGCGACGTTCCAGCAACGCGAACAGCCGGTTCGGCACTTCGCGCTCTCTCGAAGTGTTGACGGAGGGGCGACCGAAGCCGAGCCGCTCCCACAGCAAGGAGACCGCGCCGGTGGCGGCGGCTTTCAGGTCAGCTCGGGGCCCCTGCGATCGCAACGATCGAGAGAGGCGTCCTGCACCATCCATTGCACCAGCTCGTCAAAGTTATGCCCGCAAACACTTGCGAGTTCTGGCCCAATGACGTCTCGATTATGCCGGACTGGGTTGGTGTTGACCTCAAGCCAGAAGAAGCCACCTGTACCCTCGATGCGCTCGTCGCGACGGAAATCCGCACGGCTTACGCCCCGGCAACCAAGCGCCACATGCGCCGCCAGCGTTAACCTTCGGGCTTCCTGGTAAACAAATAGTAAATCAGGTGGAGGCAGGAGGCGATTTGATACGCCTGCTGAACAGTTTGCTGAAAAATCGTAAACTTTTATCAATCGGCCATAAAAACGTGGCCTGCCGGCCGGGTGCAGGGGGAAATGGACTACCTGCGAGCGCGCTTGGCGGCCAGCGCGATCTGGCCTTGAAGAAAATCGGCGAATTCGATGCCGTACGCCTTCAGCGCCTTTGGATATAGCGAAGCTTTGGTCAGACCGGGCAAGGTGTTGGTTTCCAGATAAATTGGCCCCTTCGCGCTGACGATGAAGTCGGAACGGGAATAGCCGCTGCATGAGAGTGCCCGGTGCGCCTTGATGGCCTGATCCATCAGTTGGGCGCTGATCTCAGGAGTGAAGCGTCCCGGGCAGATCTCCTGGGTGGCTTTGGCGAGATACTTCGCGCGATAGTCAAACTCGCCCTCCGCCGGGATGATCTCCACTGGAGGCAGCGGCGTGAGCGAGCCGTCCAAATGCTCCAGAACGCCGCAGGTCGCCTCTGTACCCGCGATGAAAGGTTCGATCAGATATTCCTCGGTTTTGGCCGCGGCGCGAACCGCGATGAGATCCTGCGTCGCGTTGACGAACATCAGGCCATAGCTCGATCCGTCTCGGGCAGGCTTGGCTATCAGCTTGCCGTATTCCCGCAGCGCCGCCTCGGCGTCTTGCAGGGGGACCCCGCTCGGCGCTTTCACTCCGGCAATCTCGGCGAAGCGCTTGGCGGCAATCTTATCGAAGGCCAAGTGGGACGACGCCGACCCGGAGCCGGTGAATGGAATGTCACGCATTTCGCACATGGCCTGAAGCTCGCCGTCTTCAGCCGTGCTGCCATGCAACCCGAGCACCAGCAGGCGGTTCTCGGCCTTCGCATTATCGAGCGCGCGGTCGATCCCGCCGACGCTGACGCCGTGCGGCCTGAATGGTTCTTCGAACGGCCGCGAATGGCTGACAAGTACCTGCGGTTGGACTTCATGGACGGTGTCGTCAGCATCCCAGAACCACAGGTCGGCCTCGGGCAATGCCGCGTGCAGCGCCTGGGCGGTCGCCACTGAAACCAGGCGCTCCTTGTTCGTGCCTCCGAAGAGAATGGTAATCCGCATCAGTTTTGCTCGATTCCAATCCGCTTGATTTCCCAATGTAACTCAACACCGCAATGCTCTTTGACTCGCGCCCGAACGGTTTCCCCAAGGGTTTCGATGTCGTGGCTGCTGGCGTTGCCCGTGTTGATCAAGAAATTGCAATGCATTTCGGAGACCTGAGCACCGCCAACCCGTAGTCCCCGGCATCCAGCAGCGTCGATCAGCTTCCAGGCGCTTTGGCCCGGCGGGTTCTTGAAGGTCGAGCCGCCGGTCTTTTCGCGAACAGGCTGCGCGGTTTCGCGGTGGTTTTGCACCTGGTTCATGCGCTCCCGGATCGCCGCCGAGGGGGCGACCTGCCCGCGAAACCGCGCCGACGTAAATATCACCGGCCCATCGACGCCGCTGTTGCGATAGGTGAACTTCATGTCGGCGTTCGAAAACACCTGCTTGTTGCCAGCGCGACGAAGGCCGATAGCTTCGATCAGGACGTCCTTTGTCTCGACCCCGTTAGCTCCTGCATTCATGCGCAGCGCGCCGCCAATGCTGCCTGGAATGCCGTACAGGAATTCCAACCCGCTCACACCCCCGCTGGCGGCGGTTTCGGCCACCCTCTTGTCGAGTGCGGCGGCTCCGGCGCGGACGATGTCGCCTTCCGCCGCCGTCTCGCCAAAGCCGCGCGCAGATAGCCGGATCACCACGCCCGGCATTCCCCCATCGCGAACGATAAGGTTCGAGCCGACCCCGACCACGCAAACCGGAAGTTCGCCCGGCAGGTGGGCGAGGAAATAGGCGAGGTCGTCTTCATCCGCCGGCGTGAATAGCACCTGCGCCGGGCCACCGACCCTGAACCAGGTCAGTTCGGCGAGCGATTGGTTCGCCATGAGCCGGCCGCGCAACGCAGGCATTGCGAGTTTGAGGTCGGGCGTGATGTCGGGAAACGTCATGGTGGCGATCACGGGTTTGACCGGGACAAGCCCGGCCGTGACGAGGTGGGATAGAGTTGCGCCCTCACCCCATTGCCTTCAACTGGTCCGGCAGTGCGTAGGCCCATTGGGTGATACTGCCGGCCCCGAGACAAACCACGTAGTCCCCGCTTCCGGCGATATTCTTGACGACGGCGGCGAGATCGGCCGGCTTCTGCAGGCCGATTACTTCGCGGTGGCCGTGCGCGCGCAGGCCAAGCACGAAATGGTCGCGGTCTATCCCCCAAATCGGCGCCTCGCCGCCCGTATAAACATCAGCGACCACGACTGTGTCCGCGTCGTTGAAACTGGTGCAGAATTCCTCAAAAAGCGACTGCAGCCGCGTGAAGCGGTGCGGTTGGACAACGGCGATGATTTTGCCGTTGGTGGAGTCGCGCGCCGCCTTCAGCACCGCGGCAATCTCGACGGGGTGATGGCCGTAATCGTCAATGATGGCGATCCCGTTCCACTCGCCGGTCCGAGTGAAGCGCCGACGCACACCGCCGAAGCCTGCAATGGCCTTGCGGATGGTATCGTGCGGGAGCCCTAGTTCATGAGCTACGGCGATCGCCGCCGTCGCATTGAGCGCATTGTGCCTGCCCGGCATCGGCAGATGCAGATCGGCAATCTCCTGCGCGATGTCGGTCTTGCGATCGCGGATTGCGAGCTTGAAGCTGGAGCCGCCCGCGGACGGATTGAAATCGATCAGCCGCACGTCCGACTGCGGGTTTTCACCGTAGGTGATGATGCGCCGATCTTCGATCTTGCCGACCAGGGTCTGCACCACCGGATGGTCGATGCACATCACTGCGAACCCGTAGAACGGAACGTTCTCGACGAAGTGGCGGAATGCATCCTGCACGGCCTCGAAGGTCTTGAAGTGATCGAGATGTTCGGGGTCGACATTGGTCACGATGGCAACATCGGCTGGCAGCTTCAAAAACGTGCCATCACTCTCGTCGGCCTCCACCACCATCCATTCACCGGCGCCGAGGCGGGCGTTGGTGCCATACGCGTTGATGATGCCGCCATTGATCACGGTAGGATCGAGATCGCCGGCATCGAACAAGGCCGCCACCATGGAAGTGGTCGTGGTCTTGCCGTGCGTGCCGGCGATCGCCACGCAGCTTTTCAGCCGCATCAGCTCGGCGAGCATTTCGGCGCGGCGCACGACCGGAATACGCTGGGCGCGCGCGGCCATCAATTCAGGATTGTCGCGCTTGATTGCGGTCGACACCACCAGCACGTCGGCGCCAGTGACGTTTTCGGATTGGTGGCCGACGACGATGTGGATGCCTTTTTCGCGCAGCCGGGCAACATTAGCGCTCTCGGAAGCGTCGGAACCCTGCACGGTGTAGCCGAGATTGCACAGCACCTCGGCGATGCCGCTCATACCGATACCGCCTATCCCCACGAAGTGGATGGGTCCGATCTCGCGGGGTAGCCTCATTAAGCTGTTCCTCGTTCGCGTACTGGATGCCCCGCTTTCGCCGGGCATGACAAGTGCAATCTTGCGCGCAGCCGCCTAGATTCCGGCCACTTTCATGACCAGTTCCGCCAGTCGTTCGGCGGCATCGAGTCGACCGACGCTGCGGGCGTTGACAGCCATGAGGCTCAGGCGCGTGGGCTCGGCCGCTAGCGCGGAAATCTCGGCGGCTAGCCGGTCGGGGGTGAAATCGGGCTGCGCGATGCGTAAAGCGCCGTTCGCTTGCGCCAGTACGCCGGCATTGGCGAACTGATCCTGGTCGATCGAACCGGGCAGCGGCACCAGGATCGAAGGTCGGCCGATCGCGGCGAGCTCGGCAACAGTGCCGGCACCCGACCGCGAAACCACCAGATGGTTTGATCCGAGCCGCGCGGGAAGATCGGTGAAAAACGGCGCCAGTTCGGCGGAGATTTTGAGCCGATCATAGACGGCGCGGACGCGCGACATGTCTTCGTCGCGTACTTGCTGCGTGATCGACAGTCTGTTCCACAGCGCTGGCTCCAGCCTTTCAACGGCTGGGGGCACGATGTCCGCCATTATTCGCGCGCCTTGGCTGCCGCCGGTCACCAGCAGCCGCAACGGCCCGGACGGTTCAGGCGAGTGGTAGTTCTGTGCGGCCGCCGCAAGGACTGCCGGGCGCAGCGGCGTACCCACTGTGACTGTCTTGCCGGCGAGCGCGGGATCGCGATCGAGTACGCCGGGCAGCGAGGTGGCGATCCCATCGACATGCCTGGATAGGAAACGGTTGGCGCGTCCGAGTACCGCGTTGGCCTCGTGAATGATGGCGGGGACACCGAACAGCCGCGCCGCATACAGCGGCGGCAGGGTCGGATAGCCGCCGAAGCCAACCACGGCCGCGGGCTTGAGTCGGCGCATCAGGTTGAGCGAAACGGCCGCACCGGCCGCGAGCATGACGCCCGTAAAGGCCAGCGACCATGGCGCGCGGCTGCGGATCGTGGCGCTCGGCACCACATCGATCGTGTCTTTGGAAAACAAGCCGCTGTAGCGTAACGCCCGCGCATCGGTGGCCAGCCGCACGCGCAGGCCGCGCCTGATCAGTTCGACGCCCAGCGCCTCGGCAGGAAAAAGATGGCCGCCGGTGCCGCCGGCCGCCAATAAGACAAGTGGCGAAGAGTTCATGACCTCAAATAGCCGACAAGCCGGCGTTCGTCATCAGGCGTAACTTTGCGCCGCGTTGGCATCGCCGATGGATTGCATCTCCGTTCGCGGCCGTTGCCTGGTCAACGCCAACATCATCCCGATGCCATAGGCCAGAGACACCATCGAGGAACCGCCATAGGAGATGAAGGGCAGCGTCATTCCCTTTGCGGGTATCAATTGCAGATTGACCGACATGTTGATCGAGGCCTGCACGCCGAACAGGATGGCGAGTCCGGAAGCGGCGAACCGCGCGAAGGTGTCCTCGGTAGCGTACGCGCGCGACAGCACCCGGATAACGATGAAGGCGAACAAGGCCAGCAGCGCGAGGCAGAGGATGATGCCAAATTCTTCCGCCGCTACCGCGAACACGAAATCGGTGTGACTGTCGGGCAGGCTGCGCTTGGCGATCCCTTCGCCGGGGCCGAGCCCGAACCAGCCGCCGTTGTAAAAAGCTTCCATCGCAGTATCGACCTGGAAGGTGTCTCCGGAACCGGGGTTCAAGAAGCGCTTGATGCGGCCGGCGACGTGCGGCACCAAGAGATAAGCGCCGAACAGCCCGGCCAACGCAGCCCCCGCGAGCCCCAGCACCCACAACATCCGCATTCCCGCGATAAAGAACAACGCGCCCCACACCATGAGAACCAGCATGGTCTGGCCAAAATCGGGCTCCATCATAAGCAGAGACACCAACCCCAGGAGCAGAACCAGCGCGATCGAGGTCGCGGGCATTTCTGGGCGCCGCGACGACTCCGCAAACAGCCACGCCGCCAGCACCACGAACGCGGGCTTGGCGGATTCCGAAGCCTGGATGTTAAGCCCCATAAGGGTGATCCAGCGGCGCGACCCCTTCACCTCCAACCCAAACAGCAGCGTCGCCACGATGAGCGCTACGCTGACGAAGAAAACGATCAGCGCGCTGCGGCGAATCTGGCGGGGCGAGAGGAATGACACCCCGATCAGCACGATGAACGATGGCAACAGGAACAGGACGTGGCGATTGAAAAAATGGAACGGGTCGAGTCCGATCCTGGCCGCCACGGGCGGGCTGGCAGCCAACGACAGGATGATGCCGCCCAGGACCAGCGCGAGGATCGCCCCGAGTTGCAGGCGGTCCACTGTCCACCACCATTGACTTAGCGGGTTGCGTTCTTCGCGGGAGAGCATGGGCATTTCCCAGGAGCAAAGGGTTCTCCATTGCTCGCCCATGATGGTTTCTGAAGGGTTAACGTCGTGGAAATGTTTCGAGCGATACGCGTATTTATGCGCCAGATACCGCGCGGCGCGTCCCACGACCCCTGAGGCATAGAAGAAGGCCCGCGCTCCTGTGAGCCCTCACATCACCGGCTTCACGCCCGGCAGGGCGGTGACGAGCTCGCGAAACCGCGCGCCACGGATCTCGAAGTTGCGATACTGATCGAACGACGAACAGGCGGGCGACAGCAGCACCACCGGATCCGGAAGCCCGGAGGTCTTTGCGTCCCGCGCCGCGTTCGCCACCGCGACCTCAAGCGTTTCGGAGATTTCGTTCTGCACGGAATCGCCGAGGGTACGCGCGAATTCCTCAGCCGCTTCGCCGATCAGATAGGCTTTGCGAATGCGCGGGAAGTATTCGCTCAAGCCCGTGATGCCGCCAAGTTTTGGTTTGCCACCGGCGATCCAGAAAATATCGGCGAACGACGAGAGCGCGTGCGCCGCCGCATCCGCATTGGTGCCTTTCGAATCGTTCACGAACAGCACGTTGTCCAGCCGGCCGACCTGTTCCATGCGATGGGCCAGACCTGGAAAACTGCGCAAGGCGTTTTGCAGGGTTTGTGTGGTGAGGCCGAGCGCCAAAGCGCAAGCCGCGGCACACGCCGCATTCTGGGCGTTGTGCAGGCCTCGCAACGATCCAATACCACCGATGCGCGCCACCTCGCTGCGCGCTCCACCCGATGCCTCCCAGATCGTTTCACGCTCGACATAGATCCCATCCGGCAGCGGGTTTTTCACTGATATTCGCACGACGCGTTGGCCGTCGCGCTCGATGCGGTCGGCGGCGTTTCGACACCAGGTGTCGTCAACGCCGACAATGGCGGTACCCTGTTTCTGGACGCCCGCTACCAGGCGCTCTTTCACCGCGGCATAATGGGAAAGCGTGCCATGGCGATCGATGTGGTCTTCGCTGATGTTGAGCAGGATGCCCACGGAAGGATCGAGCGATGGCGCAAGATCGATTTGGTAGGACGACATCTCGACTACGTGCACCCGCCCGATCCGCGGCGGCTTCAACGACAGGATGGCGGTGCCGATGTTGCCGCCCATCTGTGTATCGAAACCCGCGACTCGCATGACATGCGCGATCAGCGCCGTCGTGGTCGACTTGCCGTTGGTGCCGGTGATGGCAACAAAGGGCGCATTCGGCGCGTGTCGGCGTCTTTCCCTGCAAAACAGTTCGATGTCACCGATTACTTCGACACCGGCCTGTTGTGCCGCCAGCACGGTCCAGTGCGGCGCTGGGTGCGTAAGCGGTGCGCCCGGCGTCAACACCAAAGCTGCGAATTTTGCCCATGACACCTTGCGCAAGTCCGCGGTCATAAACCCCGCCTGCGCGGCTTCGGCAAGTTTGTCCAGGCCGTCGTCGCTGGCGACCACTTCGGCTCCGCCAGCTTTGAGCGCGTGACAACTCGCAAGCCCTGAGCCGCCGAGCCCAAACACCGCCACCGTCTTGCCTGCGAACGATGTGACCGGGATCAATTGATCACCGCAACTTCAGGGTCGAAAGGCCGGCCAGCGCCAGCATGACGGAGATGATCCAGAATCGGATCACGATCTGCGGTTCAGTCCAGCCCAGCTGTTCGAAGTGGTGATGGATCGGCGCCATACGAAACACGCGTTTGCCGGTGAGCTTGTACGAGACCACTTGCACGATCACCGAGACCGCTTCCAGCACGAATAGCCCCCCGATCACGGCCAGGACGATCTCATGTTTGACCGCGACGGCGATCGAGCCAAGCATGCCGCCGAGCGCAAGCGAGCCTGTATCGCCCATGAAGATAGAGGCCGGCGGCGCGTTGAACCAGAGAAATCCTAACCCGGCGCCCAACACCGCGCCGCAGAGCACCGCGAGTTCGCCAGTGCCCGCGACGTAGTTGATTTGCAGATAGTCCGAGAAGACGGCATTGCCCGTCAGATAGGAGATCATGCCGAAACTCGCGGCGGCGATCATGACCGGCACGATCGCCAGACCGTCAAGGCCATCGGTCAGGTTCACCGCGTTTCCCGCCCCGACGATAATGAAGGCGCCAAACACCATGAAGAACCAGCCGAGATTCAGCGCGATGTCCTTGAAGAACGGAATTACAAGCGACGTCGAGAACGGGTCGCGACCGAGTCGAACCAAAGCATAACAAGCCACCAACGCGATTGCCCCCTCGATCGCAAGCCGGACGTGTCCGGCGAACCCGCTATGGGTCTGTCGAGTGACTTTCAGGTAATCGTCGTAGAACCCGACGAAGCCGAAGCCCAACGTTACCGCCAGCACGATCCAGACATAGGGATTGAGCGGATTGGCCCACAAGAGGGTCGACACCACCAGCCCGGACAGGATCATCAGCCCACCCATCGTCGGGGTGCCCTTCTTCGTCACAAGATGGGATTGCGGGCCGTCGGTGCGAATCGGTTGGCCCTTGCCTTGGCGAAGCCGCAGGTGATCGATGATCCATGGCCCGAACAGAAAGACGAACAATGCGCCGGTCACCATCGCGCCGCCAGTTCGGAACGTAATGTACCGAAAGACATTCAGAAAAGTTCGAAACACACCCAAACCGGGGATCGTGTTGGAGAGATCAATCAGCCAGTAAAACATCTATTCGCCCTATGTCGTGGCGGTTAAGCGTGAACGCGCTACTTGAGCGCATTCACGATCGTTTTCATGTTCCGGCCCAGCGATCCGCGAGCATGATCGCACAGCGACGGAGCGAATCGCGGAAAATTATCGGTGCAGTCACCCGTCCGCATACCCGCCCCGCTTGCCCGTGGGAAGACCGACTTACCTGCAATGATGCTTCAAGTTGTTGGCGCCTTTTCCTGCAAGGCGGCAATAAGGCGTGGCACGAACTTGTTGACCCAGAACATTTTCTTGCTGCCCTTGATCAGCGTGACATCGTCGCGCCTTAGCAATCTCGCGATTTGTTTCGGGTCAAGTGTGGCGGGATCTTCGTGCCAGCCGAGTTCCTTATCGGCCGGCAGCAGGTCGTGGAGATGGCGCATCAGTGGACCGACGCAAAATACGCCATCGATCCCGGAAAGATGTTCCGCGAGCGCCTTGTGATAGGCCGGCGCCTCGAGGCCAAGCTCCAGCATGTCTCCCAAGATGGCGATGCGCCGTCCTTTGCTCATCGAACGCGCCTTCAAGCTCTCCAGCGCAGCGACCATGCTGGCCGGATTGCCGTTGAAGCTGTCGTCGATCAGGATTGCGCCGCCGGCAGATTGCTCTACCCCGCGCCCGCTCATAATGCCGACACGGCCAAGTTCCGTTGCCAGCCTGCTTTCATCAAGGCCGGCGGCGTGAATGGATGCCAGTGCCGCCAACGCGTTCTGGAGCCGATGAGGGGCTCCGGGCGTCAGGACGAACTCACGTTGGTTGCCGCAGACCTCGGCCGACACCTGCCAGCTATCGCCAATAGCGGCGTGTTTCTGTTCTTGCACGTCGGCTCCGGCTCCAAAGCGCACGATCTTGCCATTCCACTCCGGCGCGTCGACTCCCGCGGGCAACACCAGAACGCCGTTCTCCGGCAATCCACGCACGATGCTTACTTTCTCCTGCCGGATCGCTTCCAGGCTGCCAAGCTTTTCCAAATGCACCGGCTGCACGTTGATGACAGTTGCGACCGTTGGCTGCGCCAAATCGCTCAATCGTGAAATCTCGCCGGCCTGGTTCATCCCCATCTCGATCACCCACACGCTTGCGTGCGGATCGGCATTGCACAGCGTCAGAGGCACACCCCAGAAGTTATTGAAGCTGCTTGGACTGGCATACGCATCTGGATACGCTGCGATGAATTCCTTCGTGCTGGTCTTGCCCGCGCTACCGGTCAGGCCGATCACCGGGCCGTTGAATCGCGCCCGAGCCGCCCGGGCCAGCGCCCAAAGCCCGTCCAGCAGAGTGTCCTTCACCACCAGTTGAGGCACGCTCACGTTCGCGATCCTGTGCGGGACAATCATCGCGACTGCGCCGGCCGCCTCGGCCATCGCGGCAAATTCCCAGCCGTCGCGCGCGCTCGCGAAACTCGAAACAAAACCGCCGCTGGGCGTTCCGCTGAGCGCCACAAACAAGCTTCCCGGCTTCACCAACCGGCTGTCCTGTGTGACGAACTCGATGCTTGTTTCAGGAAATCTCGCCGACAGCCCTAATGCGCGGGCCACCTCGGCAACGGTCCACAGCGGCGATGCACTCATGCGGTCCTCTGCGCGATGGCCGCCGCAACGGCATCGTGATCGCTGAACGGCAAGACGCGCTCGCCCACGATCTGTCCGGTCTCATGACCCTTCCCGGCGATCAACAGTGCATCGCCGGGCTCCAGGGCCGCGATCGCGGTGCGGATCGCTTCGGCGCGGTCGCCGATCTCTGTAGCGCCCGGTGCGGCGCTCAGTATAGCCGCGCGGATCGCTCCCGGATCTTCGCTCCGGGGGTTGTCATCGGTGACGATGACCGCGTCGGAATTCTCAGCGGCAATCGCGCCCATCAGCGGGCGCTTGCCGACGTCCCGATCACCGCCGGCGCCCAACACAACCACAAGCTTGCGCTTTGCGTAGGGCCTAAGCGCGAGCAGCGCCTTAGCCAACGCGTCTGGCTTGTGCGCGTAATCGATGAAAATTGGTGCGCCGTTCCGCTCGGCAACCCGCTCCAGTCGACCCTTCGCGCCCTCGAGCAGTTCGAGCGCAGCGAACACGTCGTCAGGCTCGCTGCCGGTGCCGACCGCAATTCCGGCGGCCACCAACGCGTTTTCGACTTGGAATTCGCCGACAAGCGCCAGCAGGACCGGATGCCGGCGTCCCCGATATTCGAGCAGAAGTCTCTGGGCGAGGCCGTCGATTTCGACTTGCGCCAGCCGGATTCCCTCAGCCACGCCATCAGCCTTGCGGCCGATCGGGAAGATGCGCAGACCGCGCGTTCGCGCCGCATCCATGACGGCGGACGAGGAATCGTGATCCATCGAGATCACCGCGACGCCATCGGCGAGGACGAGATCACCAAACAGCCTGAGCTTGGCCGCAAGATAATGCGCGAGGTCCGGGTGGTAATCCATGTGATCGCGCGAGAGATTGGTAAAAGCGCCGGCGGCGATGCGGACGCCGTCCAGCCGATACTGATCGAGCCCATGGGATGACGCCTCAAAAGCGAGATGGGTAACGCCCTCGCCGGCGAGTTCATCAAGCTGCCGATGCAACGCTATCGGATCCGGCGTTGTCAGCGATCCGTAGAGGGTCCGCTTCGGCGAGACAAGTCCGATGGTGCCGATGCTCGCCGATTGATGACCGAGCCGCTGCCATATCTGTCGCGTGAAAGCGGCGACCGAAGTCTTTCCGCTGGTGCCCGTAACGGCTGCGATGGTTGCAGGCTGCCGTGGATAGAACCGGGCCGCTGCACGCGCCAATGCGCGACGGGGATTGGGTGTGCTGATGAACGGCACCGGAGGGGCGCCTTCGGGAGCATGTTCGCTCACTATGGCAATCGCGCCGGACGCAATGGCCTGATCGATGAAGCGAGTGCCATCGGTCCTGCTGCCCGCGAGGGCGAAGAACACTTCGCCCGGCCTGACTGTGCGGCTATCGACGGCTAGGCCCGACACCTCGGCTGCTCTGGCCCGCGGGTCGATCGTGGCCTCATCGCTGAACAGTTCGCCAACTCTCATGATCTTCCAGTCCGGCCACGGCAACTGCCCGGTAGTTTTCAGATCGGCCGAAACCCTCTTTAAGAGAGGCACCGGTAAGTCTGAACACCGCAATCCAGTTCCTGATCCGAACTCGACTTCGGGGCGTACCGGAACTTCTAGCAGGCGGCGTTCGCTGTACGCCTTACTGGCTTGTCTTCGATGCCGCAAGAATAAGGCGCTCGGACGGCGGCAGATCGAAACGGGGCTCTACGCCCAGAAGCGGTGCAATCCGTGCAATCACGTTCCCCCCTGTCGGCACCGCGTTCCAGCCGGACGTGATGAAACCGAAGGTTTCCTTTAGCGGCTGGGGCTCATCGATCATGATCAGCAGTTGGTAGCGAGGGTTGTCTGCCGGCAAGATCGCGGTGAAGGCGTTGAGTACCTTTTTCTTGGCGTACCGGCCGTTGATCACCTTTTCCGCGGTACCGGTTTTGCCGCCGATATAATATCCCTTCACGTCCGCTTTTTTCGCCGTCCCGATCTCGGCATTGAGGCGCATCAGGAAACGCATCTTCTCGGAAGTTTCGGGCGTGATCACCCGTTTCGCCAGCGCCATGGCCTCCTGCTCGGTGCGCTTCATGAAAGTCGGCGGAATCAGGTAACCACCATTGACCAGCGCGTCGATGCCCATCACCGCCTGCAAGGGCGCGACCGCGATGCCGTGCCCGAATG
>JBJMTO010000141.1:0-15364 GCA_045811665.1 Bradyrhizobium sp. | reverse complement strand
GGGCTCGGCAAGGCGGTGGTCGCACAAGGTGGGAAGAAGTGGTTCTTCCTCACAGCCGACTACGCTTTTGGTCACGACCTCGAAAAGCAGGCCTCGGAAGCAGTCAAGGCATCAGGTGGCGAAGTTCTGGGCGCGGTCCGTCATCCCTTGGGCACGGCTGATTATGCATCGTTCCTCCTGCAGGCCCAGGCCTCCGGCGCGGACATTGTCGGGGTCGCAAATGCCGGCGACGACACCATCACATCGATCAAGCAGGCGGCGGAATTCGGCCTCACCAAGAAGCAGAAGCTGGTCGGATTGATCCTGGGCATGAACGGCCTTCCAGCGCTCGGCTTGAAAGCGGGCAGGGCGCCCAGATCATGAACCCGTTCTATTGGGATTTGACCGATGGGACCCGCGCGTTCGCCAAGCGGTTCTCCGAACGCCATCCACAGAACAATTATCCAAACGACATGCAGGCAGGCGTCTATGCCTCCGTGATTCATTATCTCAAAGCTGTCGACAAGGCCGGCGGCGCCGGCGACGGAAAGGCCGTTGTCGCCGCCATGAAGATGATCCCGACCGATGATCCGCTATTCGGGAAAGGCGTCATCCGCCAGGATGGACGCAAGATTCATCCGCTGTATTTGCTGCAGGTCAAGACGCCCGACGAGTCGACTTCGAAATGGGACCTGCTCAGGGTGGTCGCAACAATTCCGGGCGACCAGGCTTTCCGTCCCGAGAGTGAAGGCAACTGCCTGCTCATCAAGAAGTGAAACGGGGCGCTCGCAACGGCATTTCCTTTCGGGGTACGGTTGCGAACGCGAAAAAACGGAGGCTCGCATGACAGGACCAGGCGCCACCTTGGGGCAATCGAGCAAGCCGGATGGCGTCGAGGCCATCTCGGGTATCCCCGTTGTGGATGTCGACCCGTTTGCAATCGAGTTTTTCGAGAACCCACATCCTAGTCACGAGGTCTTGCGAGAGGCTGGACCGGTGGTCCGCTTCGAGGAGTGGAATGCATACGGCGTGGCTCGCTACGCCGAGGTCTATGCAGTGCTCAATGATCCCGCGACCTTTTGTTCGAGCCGCGGCGTTGGATTGAGTGATTTTGCCAAAGAGAAACCATGGCGACCGCAAAGCATCATCCTTGAAGCCGACCCTCCGGCTCACACGCGCACCCGCGCGGTGCTCAACCGAGTGTTGTCTCCTGCGATCATGAAGCAACTCCGTGAGGACTTTTCGGTGGCTGCGGAGAAGAAAGCGGACGAGTTGGTTGCGAGAGGGAGTTTCGATGCCATTGCCGAACTCGCAGAAGCCTATCCGCTGTCGGTATTTCCCGATGCGATGGGCCTGAAGCAGGAAGGGCGAGAGAACCTGCTGCCATATGCGGGCCTCGTCTTCAATGCATTCGGCCCCCCCAACAAGCTGCGCCAGGATTCACTTGAGCGCTCGGCCCCACACCAGGCCTATGTCGCCGAGCAGTGCCAGCGCGAAAACCTCGCGCCGGGCGGGTTTGGCGCCTGCATCCATGCGCAGGCCGACACCGGCCAGATCACGCCTGCGGAGGCGCCGCTGCTGGTTCGCTCGTTGCTTAGCGCCGGTCTGGACACCACCGTCAACGGGATTGGCGCGGCGATCTATTGCATGGCGCGTTTCCCGGAGCAGTGGGCACGGTTTCGCAATGAGCCCTCACTGGCGCGCAACGCATTCGAGGAGGCGATCCGCTTCGAGAGTCCAGTGCAGACTTTCTTCCGCACCACGACAAGGGACGTTGATATCTCGGGATTTCGCATCGGCGAAGGCGAGAAGGTGCTGATGTTCCTTGGCGCCGCCAATCGCGATCCACGCCGCTGGCAAAATCCGGACAGCTACGACATCAAACGCCAGACCAGCGGCCACGTCGGATTCGGGTCTGGCATTCACATGTGTGTCGGGCAATTGCTTGCCCGTCTCGAAGGCGAGGTAATGCTTTCGGCTCTCGCCAGGAAAGTTGCCACCATCGAGATCACGGGGCCGGTGAAGCGGCGCTACAACAACACCCTTCGCGGCCTCGACAGTCTTCCGGTTACGATAACCCCCGCCTAGAAGGACATGCCGTGCCCGCCGTAACTTTCATTCATCCCGACGGGAAGCAGGAATCGCTCGATTGTCACGGCGGCGAGAGCGCGATGCAAGCTGCTACCCGGCACGGGCTAGACGGCATCGTCGCCGAATGCGGGGGCAACGCCATGTGCGCGACCTGTCACGTCTATGTCGACGAAAGCTGGATCGGCCGACTGGCGCCGATGAGCGCTGACGAAGATGCGCTACTGGATGGCACGGCGGCCGAGCGGTTGAGCAACAGCCGCCTGTCCTGCCAGATTAAGCTGGCGGACCACCTCGATGGTCTGGTGCTGCGGCTTCCGGATAAACAGATCTGAAAGGGAGAGAAAAATGAAAAGCCTGCGACCTTGCATGGCGCTTGCGTTGTCGTTTGTTACCTCGGCACCGGCGCATGCCGAAATCTCCGGCGACGTGGTGCGGGTCGGCGTGCTCAACGACATCTCCGGCATCTTCCAGGACACCAATGGCATGGGGTCGGTGGAAGCTGCCCGGATGGCGGCGGAAGATTTCAAGGGCGGTGGTAAGAATATCAAGGTCGAGATCGTCTACGCCGACCACCAGAATAAAGCCGACGTCGGCTCGGCGATCGCGCGTAAATGGCTCGAAGCCGACGGTGTCGACGCCATTGTCGACGTGCCGAATTCGGCCGTCGGTCTCACCATCAATTCACTCGTTCGCGATACCAAGATGACCTTTCTGGCGTCCTCCACCGCCAGCTCTGACCTCACCGGAAAGGCCTGCTCGCCGAACACCATCCAGTGGGTCAACGATGCCTGGGCGACCGGCAACACCACCGCGGCGGCAATGATGGGCCGTGGCGGCAAGGATTGGTATTTCCTGACGGTGAATTACGCGCTCGGACAGGGCATCGAAGCGGAGGCGACCAATTACATTGAAAAGCACGGCGGCAAGGTGTTGGGGTCCAGCAAGCATCCGCTGGGCACCTCGGACTTCGCGTCATTTCTGCTGCAGGCCCAGAATTCCAAGGCCAAGGTGATCGGGCTTGCCAATGCCGGCGGCGATACCATCAACGCGGTCAAGCAGGCGGCCGAGTTCGGGATCCAGCAAGGCGGGCAAACCATGGTTGCCTTTCTGCTGTTCGTGAACGACGTGCATGGCATGGGGCTGAAGGTCGCCCAGGGCCTGCAGTTGCTCGAAGCGTTTTACTGGGACATGGATGACGACACCCGCGCTTTCGCCAAGCGTTTTGCGGCGCGACCTGGGATGAACGGGAAGATGCCAAGTGGCAATCAGGCGGGGGTCTATGCCTCCACGCTTGCTTACCTAAATGCGGTGGCCGCCACCGGCAGCGACGATGCCAAGGAAGCCGTCCCGCAAATGAAGAAACTCAAAGGCAAGGACAAATTGTTCGGCGACGTCACGATCCGCCAGGACGGCCGCGTCATTCACCCGATGTATCTGTTCGAGGTGAAGAAGCCGGAAGAATCCAAATATCCCTACGATTATTACAAGCTGATCACGACCATCCCCGCCGATCAGGCGTTCCGTCCGATAGCGGACGGGGGCTGTTCACTGGTGAAATGAGCACGCCTGCCTCCAGGCGATCGTCCTCGTTTGCTGTTCAGGCGCAAACCAGCCGAGAGGGTCTGTCACCGGTGGTCCGGGACGGCCCGGCCTTTTTGGCTCGCCTGAACCCCTGCCCACTTTGAAATGCAGCCGAGGCGGCTGAGCCCAGGCTGAGCAAAGGCGGTTTTGGCGGTGGCTAACTACCGTTGGCTGTTGTAGGTAGATTTGCCGGCTGATGAAGTTGCGCCGGCGAGGGGCCTTATCAAGCGAAGCAAAACCGGTAGAGGAAGCGTCGGGATGCGCAATCGATGGAGCGTGCTTGCTTTGCTGTATTTCGTTCGCGCCACCATGGCCGTGCAGTTTCAGAGCGTTGCCGCCGTCGCCCCGCTTCTTGGCGCCGATTTCGGCGTAAGCCTCGCGGATATTGGAATTCTGGTTGGATTGTATTCCGTGCCGGGTGTGGCGCTGGCATTGCCGGGCGGTGCGCTCGGGCAACGGTTCGGCGACAAGCGAACGGTAATCCTCGGCCTGGCTTTGATGATGGCCGGCAGCTGCATCATGGCGTTTTCGACTTCGTGGGGCGGCCAGATCTCCGGCCGAGTCGTGGCCGGCGTCGGCGGCGTGCTCATGGGCGTATTGATGACGAAAATGGTCGCGGACTGGTTCACGGGCAAGGAGCTTTCGACCGCGATGGCCATCTTCGTCAACTCCTGGCCGATCGGTATTGCGATCTCGCTGTTGGCATTGCCGCCGATTGGCACGGCCTACGGCGCGAGTGGGGCGAGTATGGCCGTGGCAGCGCTGATCGCCGTTGCCGCCGGTCTTCTGGCTGTCTCCTACCGGTCTCCCGAAATGTCGGCACCAACCCCAAACTCGAACGGACGTCTTGGGCTGCATGCGGCCATGGCGGTGGTCTGTGCCGGTTCGATCTGGGGCTTGTACAACATCGGCTTTGTGATGGTTTTCAGCTTCGGTCCCTCGATGCTGGTCGAGCACGGCTTTTCAATCACCGAAGCCGGTTCGGCGATCAGCATCGTGCTTTGGCTTTCGGCCATTTCCATTCCGCTTGGCGGGGTGCTGGCAGATCGGACCGGCCGTCACGAGGCAATCATGGCCGCGTGCTTTCTACTCACGGCAATGTTGCTGATTGTTGCCAGGCGAACAGAGGTGATCATTCCGATCCTCGTTGCGCTGGGAATGTTGAGCGGGCTGGCCGCTGGACCGGTCCTGAGCTTGCCGGCTCGCGTGTTGGAGCCCGACACCCGCGCCATCGGCATGGGCGTATTCTTTTCCATTTCTTATCTTGGACTGGTGCTGGGACCGACCCTTGGCGGCACATACGCGACGTGGGCAGGCAGCGCAGGTGCGGCGTTCGACCTCGGTGCCGCGGTCCTTCTGATCTGTCCCGCGATGCTGTGGATGTTCAAGCGTTTTCAGAGCAGAGCCAAACTAAGCTTGCAGCCCGCCGCCTGACAAGCGCGGTCTCCAGCGGTTTCAGACCGCGCTCGCGCCTTCATGCTGAAAGCCGAGATAGCTCGCGACGACGCGCTGATTGGTAGCGATGTCCTTGGCGGGACCGCTCAGGATGAATTCGCCCAATTCCATCACATAGGCGCGGTCGGCGACTTGCAGCGCGGCTTGCGCGTTTTGTTCGACCAGCAGCACCGACACCCCGCTGGCGCGCAACTCGGAGATGGTCCGGAAAATATCCGCGACGATAATCGGCGCAAGGCCAAGGCTTGGCTCGTCCAGCATCAACAGCCGCGGTGCACCCATCAGCGCGCGCCCCATCGCCAGCATTTGCTGTTCGCCTCCCGAGAGCGTCCCAGCCAGTTGCTTTCGCCGCTCCTTCAGGCGCGGAAACAGCGCATACACCCGCTCGAACGATCTAACGGCCGTGGCTTTAGCGATCCGAAACGCGCCGAGCTGCAGATTGTCCTCGACGCTCATGGTGGCGAAGAGTTCGCGGTGCTCCGGCACCAGGCTCAGGCCCGCCGCCACGCGATCCTCGATTTCGAGGCGCAACAGCTCCTCGCCGGCAAAGCTGACCTGCCCCTTCAACGGCAGGATACCCATGATCGCATTCAACAGCGTGGTCTTGCCGGCTCCGTTGGCGCCGATGATGGTGACGATCTCGCCGTTGTGGACGTCGAGCGCCACCGAACGGACCGCCTCCACCTTGCCATAGGCGACGTGCGCCGATGCCACCGACAGCAGCATGTTCATGCCGCGGCTCCGAGATAGGCTTTGATCACGTCAGGGTTGGTCTTGATCGCCTGCGGCGTGCCTTCCGCAATCTTGGTGCCGAAGTCGAGCACGACGATGCGGTCGGCCAGATCCATCACGAAGCCCATATCGTGTTCGACCAGCAGCACCGACATTCCGCCATCGCGCAACTGCCGCAGCAACGCGGCAAGACGCTGCTTCTCCATATGCCGCAATCCGGCGGCCGGCTCGTCGAGCAGCAAGAGCATCGGATCGACGCACAGCGCGCGCGCGATCTCGACGATGCGTTGCTGGCCGAGGGACAGGCTGCCGGCGAGCTGGTCGATCTGATCGGCGAGACCGACGCGCTCGATCTGGCGCGCCGCTTCCGCCAGCAGCCTCGCCTCGTCGGCACGATCAAACCGGAACATGCTGGCGAGCGCGCCGGAGTGGCCCCGCAAATGCGCGCCGATTGCGACGTTTTCCAATACGGTCATGTCCGGCACCAGCTTGACGTGCTGGAAGGTCCGGGAGATGCCGAGCCGGGCGACCTCCTGTGGCGGGGCGTTGTCGATGTTTCTGCCGAGCACCGAGATGCTGCCGCCCGATGAGGTGAGCACGCCAGTGATCAAATTGAAGGTGGTGCTCTTGCCCGCGCCGTTCGGTCCGATCAGCGCCACGATCTCGCGAGATCTGACATCGAAGGAAACGTTGTTGACCGCGATCACGCCGCCGAACTGTTTTCGTGAACGATCGAGCTGCAACAGTACCGCGGTGCCGGCCGCCGCTTTGGGGCGCGAGGGCAAGGCAAGCGATGTATCGGGTCGCTTGCGGATCGGTTTGAGCGGCAGCCGCGCCATCAGCCAGGGCCATACTCCGGTCGGTGCGAGTTGCAGCAGCAGCACCAGCATGATGCCGAACACGATGGTCTCGAGCTGGCCTTGGCCACCAAACACATAAGGCAAATAGCTTTGCAGGATTTCCTTGAGGATGACGACGATCGCCGCTCCCAGCACGCCGCCCCAGACGTAGCCGGCGCCGCCGACCACGGCAATGAAGAGATACTCGATGCCGGACTGCGCGCCGAACGGGGTCGGGTTGGCGGCGCGCTGAAAATGCGCATAGAGCCAGCCTGACAGGCCCGCCAGTACCGCGGCGTAAATGAATACCAAAAGCTTTGCGCGCGGCGTTTGCACCCCGAATGCTTCGGCCGCGATATGCCCGCGCCGCAGCGCGCGGATGGCGCGGCCGGTGCGCGAGTCCAGCAGGTTGGTGGTGAGCAGCGCCGAAATCAGAACCGCGGTCCAGATCGCGAAGTAGATGGTGCCGGGGTCGAGCATCCTGAGCGGACCAATCGACAGCGGCGGGATACCCGAAATGCCGTCGTTGCGACCGAGGAATTCGAGCTTGCTGAACAGGTAGAACAGCCCGAGGCCCCACGCGATCGTCCCGAGCGGCAGGTAGTGGCCCGACAGCCGCACCGTGACCAGACCGAGCAGGACCGCGGCGAGGCCGGAGACCAATAGCGAGAGCGGCAGCGTCAGCCACGGCGACACGCCAAAAGCCGTTGTCAGCACCGCGGTAGTATACGCGCCGAAGCCGCAGAACGCCGCCTGTCCAAATGAGGTCAGGCCGCCGACGCCGGTCAGGAGCACGAGCCCCATCGCCACCAGCGCGGCTAGCCCGATATTGTCCAACAGCACGATCCAGAACGGCGGAACGCCCGGAATGAACGGGATCGCCGCCATCACCAGCGCAAACAGCGAGATCGGCAGCCATTGCGTCATTGGCGCTCAATCCTTTTCTTCCTCGACCGCGGGCGCGGCGAGCGAGCGCAGTACGAGAACGGGGAGGATCAGCGTGAACACGATGACCTCCTTGAAGTTGCTGGCGTAGAATGACGAGAAGGCTTCGACCGTGCCGACCACCAGCGCGGCCACCGCGGTGAGGGGATAGCTGACCAGGCCGCCGATGATCGCGGCGATAAAGCCTTTCAAGCCGATCAGGAATCCGGTGTCGTAGTAGAGCGTGGTGATCGGCACGATCAGGATCCCGGAGATGGCTCCGATCACCGAGGCCAGCAGGAATGCGATTTGTCCCGACAACGTGGTTCGAATCCCGACCAGCCGTGCGCCCAACCGATTGACCGCGGTGGCGCGCAGCGCCTTGCCGTACAGCGTCAGACCGAAAAACAGCCAAAGCGCGACAATGAAGGCGATGGTGATGGCGTAGACCGCGATGCTCTGGCCGGTGAAGCGCAACTGGCCGACGGTGAACGCCGTATCGGCCAGGGTCGGGCCGCGCTGGCCTTCGGCGCCGAAAAACACCAGCCCGAAACCCTGCAGCGCAAGATGGCATCCGACTGAGGCGATCAGCAGCACCAACACGGACGCATGCGCCAGCGGCTGAAACGCGATGCGATAAAGAAATAGCCCGATCGCCGCGACGATCAGAAGCGACAGCACGACGTTGACGGCCAACGGAGCATGCCGGCCGGCGATCCCGGCGGTCAGGGCAAGTATCGCCACGGGCAGCACGATATTCACGGCGAAGACGCGGCCGACCAGCCGCGCGTGCAGCGACTTGCGGCTCGCAAACAGATCGAGCCCGAACGCAACGATGCCCATCGCAACCGCTAGGCGCGCGGTGCCGGGCATCTGTCCCGCGGAGAGCGATGCATAGGTCAGTGCGCCATAGGTGACGAACTCGCCTTGCGGGATCAGGATGACGCGGGTGACGGCGAACACCAGCACCAGCGCCAGGCCCAGCAGCGCATAGATCGCGCCGTTGGTGATGCCGTCCTGCACCAGGAACAGCATGATTGTGGTGTTCAACGGACGCTCCCCCTCACGATCGGGAGGCGCCACCACCCGATAACAACAGTTGGAAAATCCTGCCGCTGTTTGATATAGTTCATAACAATTATGAAGTATAATCGCAAGGCGGATTCACGTTGTCTCCAAACTAGCCGGATAGCGAGCCTCGATCATGCCTGTTTCCAAGACCGCCGTGGCCGATCCTGTGAAGAACTCCAGGACAGCTCGCAAGCTGCCTGAGGAGGCGACGGCAGAAAACGGCGCGCTGCAACTTGGCGAACTGTCCGAGCTGTTGGGCTATTCGCTCAAGCGCGCGCAGCTAAAGATCTTCGAGAATTTTCTCCACTCTGTCGCGCCGTTGCAACTGACTCCCGCGCAATTCTCGGTGCTGTTGCTGCTCGACAAGAATCCCGGCCGCAACCAGACCGAAATCGCCACTACACTCGGCATCCTCCGGCCTAATTTCGTGGCGATGCTCGACGGGCTCGAGAGCCGTGAGCTGTGCGCCCGGGTGCGCTCCACCAATGATCGTCGTTCCCATATTGTCGTCCTGACCGACAAGGGCAGGGCGGTGCTGGCGCGCGCGAAGAAGCTGGTGGCGTCCAAGCACGAGGCGCGTCTCAACGAGGTCTTGGGACCGGCCAACCGGGCCGCTCTGCTTGAGATGCTCGCGACGATTGCCCGAGAGTTGTGAGAACGGCCAGTCCGGGCTCGCGCCAAGCATCGGACCTGGCACAAGCGGCTGGCTAGCGCTGCGCGCTCGGACGCCTAAATCAGGTCCACCAAAATCACCCTGACATCATTGACGTTGGTGAGTGTCGGACCGGTAAGCAACAAGTCGCCTGTCGCCGCAAAGAACGCGGTGGCGTCGTTGTTGTCGAGGTAAGCCGCCGGGTCGAGACCGAGCGCGCGCATTTGCGTGAACGTGTTGTGGTCGATGATTGCGCCGGCGGGGTCGGCCGCGCTGCCCGCGCCACCATCGGCGCCATCGGTGTCGGCAGCGAGCGCCGCGATACCAGGCGTGTCCTTGAGCAAGGCTGCCAACGCAAGCGCATATTCCTGGTTCGGACCGCCGCGGCCATTGCCGCGAACTGTCACGGTGAGTTCACCGCCCGAGAGGATGGCCACGCGCCTTCCTTGGCTCCGCGCCTGCAGCGCGAGTTGCGCGTGATCGGCGGCGACGCGGCGCGCCTCGCCCTCGAGATCGGCGCCGAGATCGACAATCTCGTAGCCGGCGGATGTTGCCGCCGCGATGGCGGCGTCGAGCGAGGCCCTTGGCCGGGCGATCAGTTTGAATTGCGTGCGGGCGAACGCGGTGTCGCCCGGCTTGCAGCTCTCGTTGGCGGGGTCGTTCAGCGCGCGGCCGACCGCGTGGTCGAGCTTGAGGCCGTATTTCGCGACGATGGCGCGTGCGTCGGCAAGCGTGGTCGGATCCGGCACCGTCGGCCCGGAGGCGATGGCGGAGGCATCGTCGCGCGGCACGTCTGAAATGGCCAGCGTCACGATTTCGGCGCGCTGGCCCGCGCGCGCCAGCCGCCCACCCTTGATCCGCGACAGGTGCTTGCGAACGGTGTTGATCTCGCCGATCGGCGCGCCGGAGCGCAACAGCGCGCGGGTTAGCTGTTGCTTGCCGGCGAACGATACCCCGTGCACCGGCGCGATCCAGTTGGCCGAGCCACCCCCGGACAACAACACCAGCAGCAGATCGTCGGCCCCGGCGCTCTCGGCGTGCCGGAGGCTCTCGTCCGCGCCCTTCAGCCCGGCTTCATCGGGTACGGGATGACCGGCTTCGATCACCTTGACCCGCCGCGTCGGCACGCCATGCCCGTGCCGGGTGGTTGCAACGCCAGACAGCCGTGACGGTTCAAGACCCAATTCGTCGAGATAATGCCGTTCCGCAGCCGCGGCCATCGCGGCGGCGGCCTTGCCTGCGGCAAGGCAGATCACCCGTCCTTTGGGTGGCGGCCTCAGATGCGCGCCCAGCACCACGTCAGGATGGGCCGCGCCAACCGCGGCGTCGAAGATCGCGCGCAGGAGAGGGCGTCTGTCCGTCATCGCTTCAATTGGTCGAGCTGGAACATGGGATGCCGGTTATCGATCCGATTGCAGCAAAAGAAAACCCCCGCAGCGAACTGCGAGGGTTCTTGAGCATAGCCGGACATCCTCGGGCAGGTCAGCCCCCGACGTCGCCGCTCAGCACTTCGCCGAACAACTCCCACTTCTCGCCCTTGAATTTCATCAGCTGAAGCTGCGCGATCGGAGCGAAGTCGGTGGGGCTGGTGTCGATCTTGATGCCCGGCAGCAGGACTTCGGTCCGGAAGCTCTTGAGGTTGGCAGCCTGCTTCATCACATTCTCGCGCGTGAGGTTGTCGCCGCACTGCTTGAGCACCTGAACCAGGGTCTGCGCCACCCCGTAACCCACGACCGTGCTGCCATCGAGCTTGTCGCCTTCCGGAAAATCCTTCGCCAGGAATTCCAGGAACTGCTTCATGCCGGCATCATTGGCCCACTGCGGATCGGAAACGTCCTTTAGGTAAGCGGCGGATATGATGTCCTGTGCGTTCTGGTAACCGGCCGGCTTGATCACGCTGCCGACCGATGCCGAGACGTTGTTCAAGAGGTGCAGCGGCTTCCATTCGATTTCGGCGACTTTCTTGATCGCCTGGGCCGCGAACTTCGGCGTCGCGATGTCGACGAACACGTCCGCCCCGGTCGATTTGAGCTTGACGATGTGGCTGTCGATGGTGGGTTCGGTGGTCTCGAAGCTCTCCTCGGCGATGATCATCGAGGCTGCCTTGGCGCCGAGCCCATCCTTCAAGCCTTTGAGATAGTCCTTGCCGTAGTCGTCGTTCTGATAGAGCACCGCGATCTTGGCGTTCGGCTTCTCCTTCAGCAGGTACTTTGCATAAATCCGTGACTCGCTCTGGTAGTTCGGCTGCCATCCCATGGTCCAGGGAAAGTCCTTCGGATCGTTCCACTTGGTAGCGCCGGTCGCCACGAACAACTGAGGCACTTTCTTCGAGTTCATGTACTTGTGGATCGCCGAGTTCGAAGGCGTGCCCAATGAGTTGAAGACGAGCAATACCTCGTCGCTCTCGACCAGCTTGCGCGCCTGCTCCACGGCCTTTGGCGGGCTATAGGCATCGTCATAGCTGATGAAGTTGATCTTGCGGCCATTGATGCCGCCCTCGGCGTTGATCTTCTTGAAATAAGCCGCTTCGGTCTTGCCGATCACCCCGTAGGCGGAAGCGGGGCCGCTGTAGGGCATGATATTGCCGATCTTGATTTCAGTATCGCTCGCACCGGTGTCGTATTTTTTCTGCGCGAGTGCGCCGGTGCTCGAGGCTGCGAGTACAACGAACGCAGCCGATGCAATGGCAAGTCTGCTGGTGGCAACAGGCATTCCGAATCTCCCTAGGTATCTGCCCGCCATGTTCTCGTTTCGGAAACTGTCATGGACGGAACAATAAAGGTCGTGGGAAAATAAAGACCATCCAGCGGCGGGCATCAAGCAAAAGCCCCTGCGAAGCCAATCGCAGGGGCTGCTTCTTTAGTAGGTCGCCGGACGGGTCGCCCGGAGGGTCCATCAGCCGCCGACGTCGCCGCTGATGATCTCACCGAACAGATCCCACTTGTCGCCCTTGAACTTCATCAACTGAAGCTGCGAGATCGGAGCGAAGTCGGAGGCGCTGGTGTTGACCTTGATGCCCGGCAGAAGGCCGCCAAGTTCCAGATCCTTGATGTTGGCCGCCTGCTTCATGATGTTCTCCCGGGTGAGATTGTCGCCACATGCCTTCAACACGTGGACCAGGCCCTGCGAGACGGTATAGCCGAACATCACAGACCCATCGATCCGATTGCCTTCGGGAAAGTATTTGGCGAGAAACTCGTCAAACGCCTTCATTCCGGCATCGTCCTTCCACTGCGGATCCGAGGTATCCTTCAGGTAGGCGGACGAGATGATGTTCTGGCTCGCCTCAAAGCCGGCGGGCTTCATCACGCTGCCGATGGAAGCACTGACGTTGTTCAGAAGGTGCAGCGGCTTCCATTCTATTTCGGCCATTTTCTTGATCGCCTGCGCGGCGAACTTGGGAGTAGTGACGTTGAAGAACACATCGGCGCCGGTCGATTTCAGCTTTACGATGTGGGAGTCGATGCTCGGCTCCGAGGTCTCGTAGCTCTCCTCGATAATCAGCATCGAGGCGGCCTTGGCGCCGAGGCCGTCTTTCAACCCCTTGAGGTAGTCCTTGCCGTAATCGTCGTTCTGGTACAGCACGGCGATTTTCGCGTTCGGCTTTTCCTTCAACAGGTATTTCGCGTAGATCCGCGACTCGCTTTGATAGTTCGGCTGCCAGCCCATGGTCCAGGGAAATTCCTTTGGATCGTTCCACTTGGTGGCTCCGGTGGCGACGAACAGTTGCGGCACCTTCTTGGTGTTCATGTACTTCTGGATCGCGGAATTCGGCGGCGTTCCCAGCGGGTTGAAAATGAACAGGACCTCGTCGCTCTCCACCAGCTTGCGCGCCTGTTCGACCGTCTTCGGCGGGCTGTAGGTATCGTCATAGCTGACAAAATTGATCTTGCGGCCGTTGATGCCGCCTTCGGCATTGATCTTCTTGAAATACGCTTCTTCGGTCTTGCCGATCACCCCGTAAGCGGAAGCGGGGCCGCTGTAAGGCATGATGTTGCCGATCTTGATTTCGGTGTCTGTGGCCCCGACGTCGTATTTCTTTTGCGCGAGCGCGCCGGTGCTGGCGGCCGCGAGGATCGCGACGGCAGCCGAAAAGGCTCCGAGTCGCAATTGGATGGCAGGCATTTGGAACTCCTTGGTCTTGTTGAATGTGTCTTTTTGACTGAAGCGCTTTCTGGCTCCTGGCCGCATTCAATACCTTCTGAAGGTTCCCATCAACAAGAAGCCCCCTGCGACGGGGTCGCAGGGGGCTTTATTAGTCGAAAGATGGAGAACGACGAACGCCCAAATTAGCCTTAACGGGCTGATGGGGTCAGGAGCAGACTCCGATCCCAGCCTTGTTCTCCTAATGGCTGAGTTCGCCGCTGATCACATCGCCGAACAGGTCCCACTTTTCACCCTTGAACCGCATCATCTGCAGTTGCTCGATCGGGGCGAAATCGGTCGGGGAGGTGTTGATCTTGATGCCTGGCAGCATGGTATCGGGCGCGAAGTCCTTCAGGCTCGCAGCCTGCTTCATGACGTTTTCGCGCGTCAGGTTGTCGCCGCACATTTCGAGAACTTTCACCATGGTCTGCGCCACCCCGTAGCCAAACACCACCGAGCCGTCGAGCTTGTTCCCTTCGGGATAGTACTTCTCCAGGAAGGCATACAACTTCTTCATGCCGGGATCATTGTCCCACTGCGAGTCCGCCCCGTCCTTGGCGTAGGCCGCCGACAGAATGCCTTGCGAATTCTCAAAGCCCGCCGGCTTGATGACGCTGCCGACGGAGGCAGAGACGTTGGAGACGATGTGCAGCGGCTTCCACTCGATCTCGGCGAGCTTCTTGATCGCCTGCGCCGCGAACTTCGGCGTGGTGATGCTGATGAAGGTGTCGGCGCCCGTTGATTTCAGCTTGACGATATGGCCGTCGATGGTCGGCTCGGTGGTCTCGTAACTCTCTTCAGCAACGATCATCGATGCCTTGTCGGCGAGTCCATCCTTCAGGCCTTTGAGGTAATCTTTGCCGAAGTCGTCGTTCTGATACATGATCGCGATCTTGGCGCTCGGTTTTTCCTTCATCAGGAACTTGGCATAAATCCGCGCTTCGCTCTGGTAGCTGGGCTGCCAGCCCATGGTCCATGGGAAGTTCTTCGGCTCGTTCCACTTGGTGGCGCCGGTGGCGACGAACAGTTGCGGGACCTTCTTGGCGTTGAGGTACTTCTGGATCGCCGAGTTCGAAGGCGTCCCGAGCGGGTTGAAAACCACCAGCACCTCGTCGCTTTCCACCAGCTTGCGGGCCTGCTCGACAGCCTTGGGCGGGCTGTAACCGTCGTCATAGCTGATGAAGTTGATCTTGCGACCGTTGATACCGCCTTCGGCGTTGATCTTCTTGAAGTAGGCTTCCTCGGTCTTGCCGATCACGCCGTAGGCGGAGGCTGGACCGCTATACGGCATGATGTTGCCGATCTTGATTTCGGTATCGCTCGCACCGGTGTCGTACTTTTTTTGGGCGAGTGCGCCGCCGGAGGTGGTGACGAAAGCCATGACCGCCGTCGAGAACGCGGCGATACGTAGTTGTTGATAGAAACGCATACTCTCTCCTCAGTGCTAGTTTTTCCTCAGTTTGCCCATCATTTGCTGGGCAACGATGGCGACTTGCCTGGCGCCGTGCGGCACCAGGAAGATCACGAGGAACAGCAGCACGCCGAACACGGCGCCTGACAGTCCCTTCGAAATACCCTCGGCGATGTTCGGTACGAAGATAATGAACGCCGCGCCCACGATCGATCCCGGCAGCCAGCCGACGCCACCCACGACCATGCCGAGGAACAACGAGATCGCGAGCGTGATGGTGTAACTATCGGGAGCCACGAACTGCACCGCAATCGCCCCCAGCCCGCCGGCCACGCCGGTGATTCCGGCGCTGACGCCGAACGCCAGCGTCTTGTACAGCGCGACGTCGACGCCCATCGCAGACGCCGCGATCTCGTTGTCGCGGATTGCCATGTAGGCGCGGCCGGAGCGCGACCGCAGCAGGTTGACCGAGGCGATGTAGAT
>JBJMTO010000140.1:0-26192 GCA_045811665.1 Bradyrhizobium sp. | reverse complement strand
GCATGTCGCAGATCACCTTGACGTCGCCGAAACGGTAACGCGGGCCCTCATCGATCGAGAACGTCAGGACGAAACCGTGCAGAGCCGGATCGTACTCGGCGCTCGCCGAACTCACGCGGGCATCGGCATAGCCCTTGCTTCGGTAGTAGACCCGCAGCTGCTCGCGATCGGCCGAGACGCGGTCTGGATCGTAGGCATCGCCGCCGGTGAGAAAACTCAGCATGTTAGTGGCGGAGGTCTTGATCACGGCCGCGAGTTGCAGCTTGCCGAACGCCTTGTTGCCCACAAAGTCGATCTTGCGGACGGTCGTCTTTTGGCCCTCCGTTATTTCGTAGAGGAGGTCGACGCGGTCGTTGCCGCGATCGATGATCTTGGGCACGACCCGGACGTCATTGCGTCCAGCTCGACGGTACGCTTCCATGATCCGGGCGACGTCGGACTGAACCAGCGCGCGCTGCAGGGCACCGCGCGGCTTGGATTCGATCACGGCGTTCAGATCCTTGTCCTTCACTTTCTTGTTGCCCTCGAATGCGACATGATCAAGCACCGGGGCTTCAGCCAGATGCACCACCAGCCGATCTCCACCGCGCTCGATCGTCACCTTTTCAAACAGACCGGTCCCGAGCAGCGCTTTGAGCGCCGCATCGCGAGCGGCGTCATCCATCTTGCCGTCCGGCCCCGCGCGGAAGTATGAGCGCACCGTTTCGGCGTCGATGCGACGATTGCCTTGCACCTCGATGATCTCGCCCGCATCGGCAGGCCAGGAGAAAAGCGCTACGGCGACCGCCACCAAATACCCGGCCCTCATCGACCGGCGGCAACGTCCGTACGGTCTCCCGTCATCCTTCATCGTCTCGCCTGCTTCCCATTGACGCGGTTTGATCGAAGTGCCCGCGCGGGGCGAAACAATGACTGCCATATGGTGAGTTGCGGGCCTGACCCTGCACTACTTGCCTTAATTTCGACGCACGGGCGAAGCCGGCTTCCGCTAAAATGTCGCATAGCCGCTTCAAATCCTTTCTAGCCATTGAAGGTTGAAGGGCCCTGCGGCTTTGCGGCGCCTCGCGACTGCGAGCGCGCTTCTTGGGAGCATCACATGCGTTACGCAGCTTTCCTGATCGCATTGTTCGTGCTGGCTGCGCCGGCAGGAGCAGCGGTCACGCCGGAGATGGACGCCCGCGCCTCGCTCGATGTTGTTCAGCGGTGGATCTACAATTACCGGGCAAAGCCCGACTACGCGCATGTCCCCGCCGCTGTGCGGGTGCTGTTCCATTCTCAGAGTTTCAAGGAGCCGGAGAACGCCGGCATCTATCTGGGCTTTATCGCCGGGGCCATCGGATCCAATCCAGCCAAGGCCGAGCAACTCGTCACGAGCTTTTTTCCCGTAGCGCCTGAAGACGAATGGGTCATCGTGCGCGCCATCGCTTATTCGGGCTTGCCTGACTGGCGCTATTTGCTGCGTAAGCTCGCGCCGCGAATGTCGGGCCGGAAAGTGATGATCGAAAGCTATCTCGCCGGCACGCTGCCTACGCTCGCCCACATCCCGCTGGAAGAAACAAAGCCGGGGATGATGGAAAAATTGAAAGGCGCTTTCACCAAAAACCCGTTTGCCAAGGAGGAGAAGAGGCTGAAGATCATTCAGACCTTCGCGGGCAATCAGGATCTGCTGGACACGCTCTGGGGATATTACTTCGCAACCGGCTCCCATGTTCCTATCGAGCGCATCATGCAGATGCTGCCCTGGAGCAAGAGCCGTGACACCATCGACAAGCTGACGGTCGGCAGCATGGCTCGCTATACGCTTGCAAGCTATGCCGTCCGCGATACCGGTCTGCGTGAGTTCCTGCGCAGTCAGCTGGCGACCCAGCCGGCGGCCGTCAAGATGCCGTTAACGGAGGTAGTGGAGGCCGCAGACACCGTGCAGCTTGGGGCGGTTCGCAAGGATGCGCTGGCCGCGGTGGAAGAATTGAAGACGAAGGGCTCCGACGCGAGGCGTAATCTTGACTTCTGGGGCCAGGTTGGCGTTGGAGCGGTCGCAATCGGCTGCGTTTCAGCGGCCGCGCTCGGACAGGTCGCAATCGGCATTCCCTGCGTGATCGGTGGCTCCGCCTCGCAGGGTCTTTTGTCGTTCTGGGAAAAGCAGCAATGACCTGAACGGCAGGACTGAAACTCGCCCGTTTAGTCTCTGCCAGTCTCCGCAATCCTCGTGTGCGGAACAGCGGCTGCGAATGGAATGAGCAATAGTCCGAGCATTGCTGCGCAGGCGAGAACCGACCAAGCTTCATTGCTGCTCAGCGCGAAGGCGGCCTTTTCGATCAGTGGACGGACATAAGCCTCGACCGTCGCGTCGGTCACGTCTGCAGGGCGGTGTAGAAACAAGTCCAGGTCAAGTCCGATTGCTTTGGCCGCGGTTACATCGCCGGCGATCAGCCGGTCGCGCAACGCCTCGGCGTGTCCACCGCTCCGTCCGTAGAGTACGCTGTCAATCAATGCGATGCCGATTGCACCGCCCAGATTTCGCATAAGATTGAACAAGCCGCTGGCATTCGGCACCTCCGCCTCGGTCAGCGCGCCCAAGGCGAGCCGCACCGGTGGCAGCAGGCAGAACATGATGGCCACGCCGCGCAGGACCTGCGGCCAGAACATCTCGTCGAAATCAGCGACGCGACTCTGCAAAGCACTCCAGCCGAGGCCTGCCGCAAACAAGGCAAAGCCGAGAGCCGATAGCCAGCGTGCGTCAAACCTGGTTTCCAACCTGCCCACCATCGGCGCGGCCACAAGCTGCGCAACACCGGTGACGAGCATGATGGTGCCGATTTCGAAAGCGTCGTGGCGTCTGACGTAGGCGAGAAAGACCGGCATCAGGTAGACCGATCCGAACAACCCAACGCCAAGGCAGAAACTCAGGGCGCAACCTATTGCGAAAGCCGGTTTTCGCAATGTCGAAAGTTGGACGACTGGATAGAGCGCGTTAACCGATCTGACCGCAAACCACGTCGCTGCCACGGCGCTTACCAGAAATAAAACAGAGCACTTCGGGGAAAACCAGCCGCCGTGCGGGGCCTCCTTCAGCCCGATCTCCAGGCTCGCAAGTGCGATGACAATGAGCGTCAACGAGACCACGTCGAGTGTCGCAAAATCGGCGAAGCGAGGCTGGCCCCGAGGCAGCAGAAGCGGGATGAGGAGTGCAGCCAAAATGCCGGGCGCGACGTTGATCAGAAATAGCCAATGCCACGACCATGTTTCGCTGATCCAGCCGCCGACCACCGGGCCGACGGTGGGCGCCATTACCGCAACGACGCCCGCGATCGTTGTCGCAAGCGGATGCAAGCGTGATGGGAACAGCAGGAAGACCGCCGAGAATACTGCCGGAATCAACATACCCCCGGCGAAACCCTGGAGCACGCGGAAACTGATCAACACCGCAAAACTGCCGCTGCAGGCGCAGCCGATGGAAGCAACTGTGAAGAGAGTGATCGCGGTGACGAAAAGCCAGCTCAACGTCAACACGCGAGTAAGCCATCCGCTGAGCGGGATCGCGATAATCTCGGCAATCAAATACGCTGTCTGGATCCAGCTCATCGCATCCTGCGAAATCGACAGTGCGTCCTGGATACTCGGCAGTGACGTCGCGACCACCTGAATGTCCAGAATTGCCATGAACATGCCGAGGCACATCATGACGAAGCCCACCCAGGTAGCGCGGGTTGGTCCGACTAGCATGGCTGCAGGTTGGCTCACGAGGCCGGACGCTCCGTGCGCGCGAGCGCGCGGTTCTCGGCACGAATGCGGATGGCGAGACTGGCTGCGTTGAGAAGCGTGAAGATTGCCGCCAGCCAGCCAAGACCGAGGGCCAGCGGAAGAGTGGCGATCTCGCAGATGACCACAGCGTAGTTTGGATGCGACAGGAACTTATACGGTCCCGCTGTGACCAATTGCGTTTCCGGCAATATGATGATCCGGGTGGTCCACCGCGAACCCAGCGTCCACATGACCCAACAGCGAAAGCCTTGCAGGACAAGATAAACCGACAGGACGATGACGTTCACGGGTTGATCGTGTCCAAATATCCATAGTGCTATCAGCCATGATACGTGCACCGCGACAATGATCGGGTAGTGCCCAGGCGCCACTTCGATCGCGCCTCGCGCCATCAACCCGCGGGTATTGCGTCTCGATATCGCCAGTTCGGCCAGACGCTGGATCGTGACCAGCGTGAGGATAACTGCAGCGGTGCTCACGCGGCGTGCCGTAATGCGACGCAGCTTGCGGAGAAGCCGGGGCCCAGCGCCGTCAGCAGCGAGCGCGCGGGGAGTCCTTTCGCAAGCGCTTGCTGCAGGACGAACAAAACGGTCGGCGAGGACATGTTGCCGTAATCCGCTATTACCTGGCGTTCGCTGTCCAGGGTACCTTGGTCGAGCGCCAGGGCCGTCTCAAGCGCGTTGATCACCTTGGTGCCGCCGGGATGACAAATGAACCTGTCGACATCCGAAAGGGTCAGATTCATCGCGGCGAGAATCTGCACGACGGCAGGGTTCAGGTGGGCGAGCACGAAAGCGGGAATGGTCCGGCGAAAGATGACACCGAAACCTTCGCGGTCGACGCTCCAGCCCATAATGCCGAGCGTATCAGGCCAGAGGTGCTCGCCGGCATCCTCGATCTGTGTGGCGCCGCCATCGCCGGCGCGCAGCACGACCGCGGCTGCGCCGTCGCCAAACAGGCTTATAGCGACAATGTTCGCTTTAGTGAGTTCGTCGTGGCGAAGCGCGAGGGAGCAGAGTTCGATGGTTACAAGCAGCACGTTGCTGCCCGGGCGGGCCTGTGCAAGCCGGGAGGCGATCGATAGCCCGGAAGTCCCGCCCGCGCAGCCGAGCCCAAACACGGGCACGCGCATCACGTCCGACCGAAACCCCATTCGTCCGGCCACCCGGGCCTCCAGACTCGGGGTCGCAATACCGGTTGAGCAGACCGTCACGACAGTGTCGATCTCGGCGCCTGTCAGATGTGCATCGGCAAGCGCCTTTTCCGCCACCTCCACAAACAGCTCCTCGGCACCGCTCAGAAAGGCCGCCGTGCGCTCCGGCCAGCCGCGCGACTCGAGGTACCAGTCGAACGGCTTCACGGCATGTCGCTTGATGATTCCGGTATTCGAAAAAATGCTGGAGAAACGATCGAACTCCGGGAAGCGAGGCCCGAACACGTCCCATGCGGCGGCCAGAACATCCTTCTGTAAAAACACGTGTGGAGGTACCGATGTCGCCAGCGAGACCAAGGCAGCTTTGGGCATCGAGAGATCTTTCGGTACGTTTGGAGTGGCGAATGCCAACATCGAGGTGAAGGGTTTCTTTCGGCTTAGCAATCGGCCGTTTGCCTGAGATGGGGCAAAAAGTGAAATGTCGGGCACGTTCCGAACGAGTTTGCGCGGAACGCGGCTGCGGCGGCGCGCGTTGGCGAAAGAGGAGCAATCACAACGAGGGTTCGATCAAAATGCCCGCGGAAAACGACCTTGAAGGCGTACAGGATCAAGGCGGCAAGCACGGCGGCCAGAAGGGGATGCCAAAATCGGAGCCAAAGCCGTCGCACCGCCCGGATTCGGACATTGTGGAAGAGGACAAGAAAAAGGACCGGCGCACGCGCTAGGGACGGCATATCCGGGCCTATCAAAACCCCTCAGGGTGACTTCGCTTCCAGGCAGCAAGCATCGGCGCGAAATCGGTGGGCTGCTGCGGATAGCTCAAGATGTCATGGGCCACTACCGCCCACGATTGAGCGCTCTCGGTCCATATCTGGGCAACGGGCGTGATCTTGCCGGTCTCATCAAGTGTTCCGACGCGCAGGTTAATGGTCCGACGTCCTTCGCGGCGAGTGTGCGTTCGCGTGTAGCAGGTCGGACAAACCCACGAAAGATTAGTTTCGCCGCCTTCAAGACGACGCGCGGTTCGAAGGAGTTCACCTTCGACGATCTGGAGGCCCTCGGCGGCGATGACCGCCGACATGCTGAAGGCGCTGCCGGTCCTCTTTTGACATCGATGACAGTGGCAGATGTAAACCGTCAAAAATGGACGCGTCACAAGGTATCGAATTTCGCCGCAACTGCAGCCACCCCTCAAAAGTTGTTGTGACCTGTCGATCATTCTTCTCTCGCTGCCGCCATGGTTCGCCCTCAGCCGCTCCGCATGAACGGGCACCGCAGCTGTTGTGCTTCATATTGTACGTCAAATCGACGCATGTGCCGTTTTCGCGAAACACTTGGGGCTTGATGGGATAGTTGTTCTTTGGCATATTTTCAACCTCATCGGGTTTGGCCCGGTCGATTTCAGACGTGCCATTCCGAGTGTGACTTTGTCAGGCCCGGACGCTCAGGGTCTATTTCAAGCATTTCAACTTTTCGGCCAGGCTGCTGCCTGCTCAAAATCTCATTAGAACGTCCAAAGGTGCGAGATGAAGAATCCCACATCTATTTCAGAACTGCAGAAGAAAATCGGAACTCCCTCCATCGAAACCGTTGAAAGCTTGCGGCTGCTCAGGGCATTCGTGAAACTTGGTCCGCGACAACGGTTCGAGTTGATCGAACTGGTCGAACGTCTCGCCAGTGATGAGCTATCGTCTCCCGAACACCCATTGTCTTGAGGCTGCTCACCAAACGCCTCCGTTCTCGGAACAGCGCTAGCGCCCATCCGGTCCTTGACGGAGAGGATGCATTGGACAAAGCCGCCTGAACTGAAACTCCGACCGGAGCCATTGTCGCGCAGACGGCGCTGGGAAAGTATGATAATTCTTGGCCAAACCGGAGGAGGACGACATGACTGAACCCAAACTGGAAGTGCCGGCTGAATTGCGCGAGCTGGCCGAAAAAACGATCGACCAGGCCGAAAAGGCGTTCGGGATGTTTTTCGATGCCGCCAACAAATCGATCACCTCAATTCCGAATCCGGGAACGGAGATGTCCAAACAGGCGCTGTCGCTCACCGAGCAGAATATCAAGGCGGCGTTCGAGCATGCCCGCCGACTGGTTCACGCCACTGATCTTCAGGAAGCGATGCGCATTCAATCGGAGTTCTTGAAAAGCCAATTCACGAACGCAGGCGAACATATGCGTCAGATCACGGGCGGTGTCATGTCTGCCGCAAAGGATGCGACCAAGGGCAAGTTCTGATCGGCGCCGCCTGGGGGGGAAGTCCGGCCACCGCAGTTGGTGGAACGAACTGCGGCGCATCCCGTTGCCATAGCGTACGAGGGTCGGCATCTCCATGCAACGCGCAAAACACCCGCCTATTCGCAACAAAATTGAGATGGACGATCCGGCGCAGGTGCGTGCGTGGACCCGGCGGCTTCGCTTGCCGGCAAACGAGTTGAAGGAAGTGATCGAGAAAGTCGGCAATTCGGTTGCGGCCGTAACCAAGGAAGTGGAATTGCAGCGGGCGCCTCCACCGGGCTCGACACCCTCAATCGAAGGTTCGATCTAGAGATACATTCGCCCTAAATTGACGACCACACAGCTTCGAGGCCTTGGCGGCGTGCAATGGCGTGTTGACGTCTCAGTCAATCGTCATTCGTCTGCGCTTCCATCCCAGGTAGGCCGGGGCCCCAGCGGTGCAGCAATAGCATTCTTGGCGGGTGGCGTGGGGGGCGCACCGCAGCGTGGCCTCACCCTGTGATTTCGATTTTCCCACGTGTTCAAGTTGAAGTTCCAGTTCCGGAACTCTCGCCTCCCGGAACAAGCGACTTGGCTCGGACGTTCTTCTTACGACATCACAACGTCACGAACAGGACTGGAGGCTTTTCATGAATATCAATCTGCTTGCGGGCGTCGCGCTGGCCGCTACGCTCTCCCTGCCGCTTGCTGCCCATGCTCAGGGCGGGGCGGCAGCCGGGGCGACAACCGGCGCGGTCACCGGTGGTGTCGTCGGCGGTCCGGTCGGAGCGGCCGTTGGCGCTGGGGTGGGGGCCATCGCCGGGGGTATTGCGGACGAAACCAGGCCGCGCTTCCGTAGTTACGTCGAGGAGCGCCGCGTCCCGTCCTATCGCTACGAACGCGAAGTTCGGGTCGGCGAGAGCCTGCCGTCAAGCGGCGTCACCTATTACGACGTGCCCCGTGAATACGGAGTGACAAAGTACCGGTACACGATCGTCAATGATCGTACTGTGCTGGTGGATCCTTCCACGCACCGAATAGTTCAGGTGATCGAGTAAACCAATGCAACGGCCCCGCTTCGCGGGGCCGTTCTCGTTTTGGCAGGCCGACATGCCCGTACTCTTTGCCTTACCTGATTGCAGTGGGCGCCGGAGATTTACGCAACTCATCCCGTACCGTGGCGGCTCCTTCAGGCTCGGGGAATAGCGAGCGTTTCATCCACCAGTTTGCGCAAGGACCCTCTTCGTATTCTTGCGAGCATGACGCACGCACGCGCGTGTGTGGGAGCCGACACCAGTTAGCTCGCTATGGCATTTCGCTCACTCCGCCGCTCCGGTGGGGCACCTCAGTCAAACAGCGATCCAGGTAGCGCGGGGCTTTCTTGCTCCTGGCGCTTTAGTCGCCGAGTCCAACGCTCGGTTCAAAGGCTCGCTAAAAAAAATCGCGCGCACGCACCACTTGGAAAATTGCGCGCGGCCGCGCGGTAACGGTAGGCCGATTGTCGCTCTCGTCCAAGCACCGTGCGGTCTTGCTGTCTAGGCGTGGTTGGCGGCGATGAGATTCACCGACGAGCTCAGGAAGAGCGGCTATGACCCGACCGTCAGCAAAACCTGCTTCGACGCGAGAAAGTTGTTTGAGGAATAGGCTCATCTGATAGCCGACCTGTCGGGAAAGACGCCGGCGATAAGTTCACCCCGAAGCAATGATATTGGAGACCAGCCAATGTTCATCATTCCATCGGAAGGCATGACCGCAAATGGTGTGAGCCGGCTTCATCTTCGCACGGCAGCCGAGAGTGACCTGGATAAGTTGGTTGAGTACTTCGCGTCGCTGTCGCGGTCGTCGCGGTACAATCGCTTCATGGAGCCGGTCAGCAACTTTTCCAGGGTAGCCTTCGAATGCGTCGTGCAGAACCGCAGGGAGGATGGGTTTGCCCTGGTTGCGGAACTCAGGCGACAGGGACGAGATTCGATCATCGGAGAGGCCAGCTATGCTGTTGACCATCAAACCGGCCTTGGCAGATTTGCAGTTTCGGTCAGTCACGACTGGCACGGACGAGGGCTCGGCTCCGCGTTGCTCTCCGCAACACAATTCCGAGCCATCAGCTTGGGAAGGTACGGTCTGTTCGGCGAAACCTTGAAGACGAATGAGCCCATGAAGGCGCTCGCGTGCAAAGCGGGGTTCGCCGTTACCAGGTCCGAGGACCGGCGCGCGATAAGATTTCAGAAGCAGCTGGTCCAACAGCCGCCGAGTGAGAAGGATACGACGCGTCCTTTATCTGAGCGGCGCGCTGATGAGCGCCTGGAACAATGCTGCGGCAAGGCCCGGCCTGACTTTGGGCGCACGATGACGAGCTGGCCAACCGTTGCTCTTGGGTTGCCCGCCCTGACTACAAGCTTTGCGCCATACCCCTGAGGTCCAGGCTAGCTCAGCGCGCCGGCGATCGTTGGCGTTAACGAACAATTGCCAGAGCTACCAGTTTTCACCCGCGATTAGGGAATTGTCCTCTGATCGGGGGACGCCAGCCGATACGTACCGAGCTAACTTTCAACCATTGGCAGAACGTCGCCGCACGGCCCCCGGCTCAATTTTCGAGTTTTCACACATGACAGATAATGCCAGCGTTGTTGAGTTCTCGACCGACTTTCTGCCGCATAAGGAGCGGGTCGCATATTGGCGGGAACACTATGGTCACGTGATGCTCCGCGTGGATCTCGAGCCGGCCAGAGACGTCGCCTTCCGGGCGTGCATGAAATCGGTGTCGCTTTCTGGACTGCAGCTGTTCGAAACGTCGTTGTCACCCGCAAGGATCTCACGTACCGGAGAATATCTTGCCGACGGAAATGACGACGCGGTGCTCGCGATAAACCGTCGGGGGATCGCTTCGATCTCATCCGGCGGCCGTGAGGCAGTTCTTCGCGAAAACGAAGCCATTTTGATGATCGGCAATGAGCCCACGACCTTTTCTCGCTCAACGCCTGGTCAGTCCTTCACGCTGAGGGTCCCTCGACCGATCTTCCGGTCCATCGTCGCCGATCCCGACGACAGCGTCATGCGTTTGATCCCGCGGGACCGAGGCGCTCTCGGACTGCTCTCGCAATATGCCGCTTGGCTTCTCAAAGGTGGCGCTTCGCACAACCCGGAGCTACTAGAGCTTTCATCAAGGCACATTCAGGATTTGCTGGCGCTCACGTTGCGCCCTAGCAGCGATTTCCGGGAGATCGCGCGGACCCGCGGATTGCGCGCTGCAAGACTGAAACTTTCCAAGGCCTACATCGTGCAGCACAGCCGTCGGCCAGAAATTTCGGTTGGGAGCGTGGCGGCGCATTTCTGTGTCACGCCCCGCTATCTGCAGCGTCTGTTCGAAGAGGATGGCACCACGTTCTCGGAATTTCTAGTGATGCAACGTCTCGCTCAGGCTCATGGCCGGCTCTGCGAGCCCGACTGCTCTCATCTCGCCATCAGCACGATTGCGTACGACTGCGGGTTCGGCGACCTGTCGTATTTCAACCGCCGCTTTCGGCGCCTATACGGCCTCACACCGCGCGAAGTGAGAGACAAGCCGTGATGCCGGTTTGAACTTCAAAGGGAGGGGGCCCGCATGACATCGGAAACAAATTGTTCTTAGAATACTCGACTCGCCTGTATCGGCATTCACGGCGCTTCTGGCGCTCTCGATCACAAGCCTCCCCTCATTGCGAGCGCAGCGAAGCAATTCAGCTTTGTTGCCGCAAGCGTCTCGGAATGACGGATGAAGCCGCCGGCCCCCACCTTCGCCTGCTTAGCCCCTGCGCTTCCTGAGTGGAGGGCGGGGCCGTTTGCATCGATGCAGAACTTCTAATGCCGTCCGAGCGTCATGCGGCTCAAGGCTGCGGAGCGCCGGTGTTGGTGACGATCAGATTATCTGTGTTCGCTGGCGCTAACTCGCTGGCACTGCCGCTGCCAAGGAACTGGTCCAGAGTTGCTTGAATCCGTTGTTTCGCCGGGTCGGGGCCGCGATCGCTCATCCATGTGTGCTGAAATTGAGTGTGGACGATGTCGACCCCCTTCGATCTGGCTTGTGCGGGGTCCGGAAGCACGCCGGGGTCAGTCTGGAAGTTCGGATCCCTGGAGCGGAAAGAAAGAATTTTTACGTTCTCGCTTAGGACGAACGGCACTCGCAAGTTATCGAGCGTGACCACCTTGGAGACCAGCTCCGGGTGCTGCTTGGCAAAATACATCGCAGTGTCACCGCCGTTGGAATGCCCGACAAGCGTCAGGTGATCGTAATCCGCATTCGGAAGCAGCTTCTGCAATTGCTTCATAACGAACAGGATGTTGGCTTCGCCTTTTTCGTACACCGCCTGGCGTCCTACATAAGGCAGCCCGACCTTGGTCATCAGGGGCGGATCAGTCGGAATATCCTGCTGGATGCTGGCAACCAGATATCCTCTCGCCGCGAAAACATTCGCCAGGAATGAATACTCGGTGTTCTTGACGGTATTGCCGTTGCTGATGATCGCAACGGGAAGCTTCCAGAAGCCATCATCCGCCTTCATTTCGTAGTCCCAGCGTATCGCGATGTCGACCGAGATGGGTCGCTGCCGTGAAGGATCGAACAAATCCAGGGATTGATGGCGAATGCCCCATTTGCTGATGCCAAAATAGACCGCGATGGTGAAGGCGCAGACGCATGCGAAAACCGCAATTCCCCGCTTCATCGCTTCGGTCCCGATCACTTTTCTTTATTGGGTAGCTGACTGGGTTTCGTAGAAAACGCTTTAGCGGCGGAGACGAGCAGCGGCTCCAATATTAAATTCGTGCAATCGTTGCTCTGCAGCATGAGCGCGGTCGCGGGATGCCGTGCTGATCGCGCTAGTAGGCCACGAGGCGATATGGCGTCACCGCTTGCGCCACGACTTGGCTTCTGAAAGCGCGCGCGCGAAGTAGTCTCTCGCCACTTCATCCAGCGCCGCCGAAATCAATTCATCAGGCTTCGCTTCCCCGCCATTCTTCTCCGCCTCGAGCCGTTTGGCTTGGTGGATATAGTCATGGGCAAGCTCGCGCAGGCGAGCCGATTCAGCATCGTCCGGTTCCGGGTAAACCGTTTCGAGCAAATGTCGGGCGCGCGTACGAGCGCGATCATTTCTCATCCCACCCATCAGCGCCTCCTGAATGTCGGGACCCCGGTTGAGAGGGTGCGCAACGTAACTGCCTCGCCGAAGGCCAATAGCCGGTCACGACTACTTCTGCGTGAGGCCCCCGATGAGGCTAAGCATTCCAGCTACGTCCGGTTCCTAACCGAACGGCATATTTTGAAGATTGACGGAGCGGAAAGTGCAATGGCCGGTTACGGGCCCGACCCATGAAAGATTTTGGTTCCCGATTTCCAGCGCATATCCGAAGTTCCACGTAGCTCGAAGCGCAAGACGGGAGGACCTTCGATACCATCGATCAAACATGGTCGGGATCTCTCATCCGCAGGAACTCGACATGATTGCCACCCCACCAGATACTCCTCTCCGGGATGCGGACGAAGGCGGCTCATCGGTCTCGCGGCAGCTGCGCATCCGGTATGGACTGTCTCAGTTCCGGCCTGATTGACAAAGCAATACAAGCGTTCCAAGGCGGGCTCGCCGCAGCCGCCTGGGTGCTCCCGTCGTGAGATAATGTCGTAACTGCACTTGAAGCTTGGCAATGCCTGCATGCTTCGCGGCGATCTCGAGTTCGCGGGTGACCCTCGAAAGACGGTAATTTCGCCCCGCGTTTGGCCTAAAGCGAAGTTCCTCGGAACGAAACTGCGCAAGAGGGCTTGAGTCGTCGGGCAGCATTGATGACGAGGAGGAACTATGAAGAAACTCGCAATCACGCTATTAGCGGGCGCAGGCGCGCTTCTAGCCGGCAGCGCAAATGCTTCTGACTTCTATACGAGTAGCGGATACGTCAACTCAGATCTCGTGCAGCCAGTCCGAATGGTCTGCGACGATAATGGGCGATGCTATCGCACCCGCGGCGGCAGTCGGGTGATTGTCCGGGATTCTTACGGCTATGCGCCGCGCGAGCGTTATATCGAGCGCCGAAGCTATCGCGACTGGGATGACGGTCCGCGCGCCGGCGTGGGCTTCCGCGCCCCCGGGGTTAGCGTAGGCGTTGGCGTCGGCGATCGTTGGTAACTCGACCTGTCGTGAATGCTGATGAGGCCCGTCGCAATATCCGGCGGGCCTTTTTCTGAACGCAGCTTGTATTCGTGCACTCCCCTACATGCAGCGGCTCTCCGCCAGCTGGGGACAGAGCCTGAACGCGCTCGTGGAGTACTTGGCTCCGGATCGTCAGGCGGTCGTAACGGACGCGCCTCTTGCTGTGTGACATGCCATCAAAACATGAGCGATCGATCGAGCGCTCATAGCATTTGAGGTTGGTCGAAAGGGTTTGAGACCGCCACCTTTGGCTATCCGCGCGCGCGCTCGTTTTGAACAGCGGGTTGAGTAACCTTTGGCTATCCGCGACAGGCGCCGTGTTGAACGGCGGGTGACGGCCTCGTTGAAGCAATACAGCGCTCGAGGTTTTGTTCCCGACGCCCTTGTGGATTCTCGGCAAATCAGCGGGAGGCAGGGAGTGTCTTGACTTGAACTAGTATGTTCTACTCGAAACGTACGCTGCAGTGCGAGGAGAGTCAGCTTGAGCCACCCTGTGAACCTGGATCTGGTGACTGAAATCGCCCTGCTTGGCGCTCCCATCGATATCGGTGCCTCGCAGCGGGGCACCCTTATGGGGCCGGCCGCGCTGAGAACGGCTGGGCTTCTGAATTTGCTCAGTGGGCTCGGATTGCGAGTGCGAGATCATGGCGATCTGTCGATCGGCGACATGGATGAATTGGCTGACCTGCCCCCCAACAACGCCCGGCACTACCGTGAAATCCAGTGCTGGGTTCGCGCATTGAGCGCGCGCGCCTATCAGTTGGCGCGCTCCGGCGCGACGCCGATATTCCTTGGCGGTGACCATACCCTTTCGATGGGCTCGGTGAACGGTGTAGCTCGATACTGGCGCGAAGCAGGACGCGAACTGTTTGTGCTCTGGCTCGACGCTCATGCGGACTATAACACCCCGGTGACCACGCTTTCGGGCAACATGCATGGCATGTCTTCGGCCTTCCTTTGCGGCGAGCCAGGGCTCGACGGCTTGTTGGGCCAAGAGCCGCGAGCGGCGATCGCTCCGGATCGGCTTGAACTTTTCGGAGTGCGTTCGATCGACAGGATGGAAAAGGATTTGGTGCGCGAGCGCCGCGTCAGTCTTGCTGATATGCGTCAGATCGATGAGTTCGGCGTCGGGGTGCTGATCCGCCGCGTGATCGAAAAGGTGAAAGCCCGTGATGGCGTGCTCCACGTCAGTTTCGACGTTGATTTCATCGACCCCAATCTGGCTCCCGGTGTCGGGACGACAGTACCCGGCGGAGCGACCTACCGCGAGGCGCATCTGATCATGGAGATGCTGCACGATTCCGGGCTAGTGCGGTCGGCCGATGTCGTCGAACTCAATCCGTTCCTCGATGAGCGCGGCCGTACGGCGCGTTTGGCGGTTGAACTGATAGGCAGCCTGTTCGGCCAGCAAATCACCGACCGGCCAACTCCGACGAACGCAATCGAACCAAGTGAGTGAACCGCTTTCTACACGCCCAAACGCTGCTGCGGACGAAGTATGGACCTGAGGCCCCCGAACGAAAAAGGCCCGCCGTAGCGGGCCTTTCGAAACGCCGTTGGGTAGCCATTATGGTATGGCCACTCCGTAGTAGTCGTTCACTGCGCGGGTGCGGGCCGGGTCATTCCAGTTCCACGCATTGTCATTGCTATATTTCGGCGCGCCCTTCAGTTGCGTCTCGGTGATGCCAGTTCGATACCCGCCGAGATTGGTGTCGTACTTTAGCGATTGCCACGGAAGCGGGTAGTGCTCGTCGCCGATTCCAAGGAAGCCTCCGAAGCTCAGGACGGCGTAGGAAACGCGGCCACTTACCTTGTCGATCATGACTCGCTCGATCGACCCGATCTTCGTGTCGTTCGCGCCGTAGACGGCGGTCCCTTCAACCTTGTCGCTGCCGATCAGCGAACCGGTCTCTCTAGCTTCCATATCTCGTGCTTGCATTGCCATTGTTGCCTCTCCCGGTTTCCAGAACGGGCAACAGGCGGCGTGGGAATTAGTTCCTGACATCACGATGCGACTCGGCGCGCCCAACGGTAGTTCCATTCGGTGCGCGGGAACCGCAGCTCGGCGGGCGAGTTGGTTGGGAAGGGAAACGCCAGAGAATACGATGATGCGGCAAGATCGTTTCGAAAACTTCGGGACGCGGACGCCTCGACGCCCCGTCATGATTGCCATTGCAGTGGCGACTTTCGGCGTACTGGGCATGGTCGTGGTTGATCACGGTCCCTGGAGCAAGCCTCAGATCCACACTGCAGAAGTGGCTATTCACCGCACGACGGGAGAGTCAGCGCGTGCAGTCGGCGCCACGGTGACGCCTACACCGCCCAGCCGGGGACTTGAACCAGAAACACCAGGCCCGAAGCCAGCTCACCCTGCAAACCCGGGCGAGCGTTAAGTCCGACGTTGCAAGTACCTTCTCTGCAGGTGAAGCCACCGCTTGGACGGCATCAGCGGATGCTGACAAACGTCGCCCAGATCGCTGCCAAGCCCGCACCGGTTAAAACATAAACCGGGTTGTCACAGAAGGTGCCCCCGTATCGGCACACGTCGGCGCTGTAGCTGCCGAGTTCGTGGTGACCGGCTGCGTAGAACACGCCGGACAAGATAACCAACGCTGCGGCCACAAAATACATCGGTCACCCTTGAGCCGGTCACAAGTAGAAGCCGGACGATCCTCAGCTTCTAATCCGAATGAAGAGCTCGAGGATTCCTTGGCATGCGGTCGGACGCATTGTCCGCGAAGTTCGTGAAGGAATGGCAAACGAAGGCCTTTCACGCCGCGATAACCGCTAGGGAAAGAGCCGGCAGACGTCCTTCAGAAGTCGCTCGAATGTTAGTTCCGTGCTCGGAACCTGCCAAGGTTATGCGAGTTCTAGCGTTGCTCTCTTGCTGCTTTGGAGGCTCCTTGAATCGTCGAAATCTTTTGCAGGCCGCGGCCTCGTTGCCGCTCTTCGCCTACGGTGCGCCCGGGCTGATCCTGCCGGCCAGTGCACAGACAACTCCGTTTGACAGATCGATCGTTCGACAGCTAGCCCGCGACGCCGCCAGCAAGCCCTACAAGGCGCCGGATACCAAATTGCCCGACAACCTCAAGAACATCGACTACGACCATTACCGCCAAATACGTTTCCAGCCCGAACGCGCGCTTTGGCGCGGTGAAAAGCTCCCCTTCGAAGTGCAGTTTTTCCATCGGGGTTTCTTTTACGCACCGCGCGTAGACATCTATGAAGTTTCAAATAACCGAGCCACCAAGATTGCGTATCGCCCCGATTACTTTTCGTTTGGTAGCAATCAGCCGCCTCCGGCGGATGCCGACTTGGGCTTTGCCGGTTTTCGCATCCATTCCCCCATCAACCGGCCTGACTACTACGACGAAGTCTGCGTCTTTTTGGGAGCGAGTTATTTTCGCGCGGTGGCGAAGGGAGAGATCTACGGCCTATCGGCGCGAGGATTGGCGATCAGCACCGGCGAAGCCAAAGGCGAGGAATTCCCGCTGTTCAAGACGTTCTGGATCGAGAAGCCGCCCGCGAATTCGAATTCCATCGTCGTGCACGCCTTGCTGGATAGCGAAAGCACGACCGCAGCCTATCGCTTCACCATACGACCGGGCGACAGCACTGTGTTCGACGTGGAGATGGCTGTCTATCCGCGCGTCGATCTCGATCATGTAGGTTTGGCGCCGATGACGAGCATGTTTTTCTTCGGTCCGAACGATCGCGTTGACGTCGATGATTTTCGTCCATCGGTGCACGATTCCGACGGCATGGCGATCTATAACGGCCGAGGCGAGGCATTATGGCGCCCGCTCAGCAACCCCCGTGATCTCCAGATATCGACATTCTCCGACCTCAATCCTCACGGCTTCGGATTGATGCAGCGCGAGAAGAACTTTTACGAATACCAGGATCTTGAATCCAGTTTTGAAAAACGGCCGAGCCTGTGGGCCGAGCCGATTGGGGATTGGGGCGAGGGCTCAGTGCATCTAATCGAAATTCCAACCAAGGAAGAAATACACGACAACATCGCCGGATTTTGGCGTCCCAAGACTCCACTGCAAGCAAAGGGCGAGCATACCTTCACATATCGGCTGCATTGGGGACCGGATACCCCGAAGGCCACCTCGCTTGCGCGGTTTTCACGAACAGGCGTCGGCGCGCGAGGCGAGGGAGCCAAAATATTCGTTCTGGATCTGATCGGCGACAGGTTGAAGGGGGTCGATCCGGGCAGCATCCGAGGAAACGTCACTGCCGAGAAAGCGGAGATCAGGAATGTCGTCACCCAGCCAAATCCGGCGACCGGCGGCTGGCGGCTCAGCTTCGACATTTCTGCCAAGGAAAAACTGCCGATCGAACTGCGTGCATCGCTGATGCAGGGAAACGAGCCCATATCCGAGGTGTGGGTTTATAGATGGACACCCTGACGCAGCACTCCAGTTTTGACGTTGGGCGCAGCGGGCAGCCAGAACAATTCCTCCCGCCGGAAACTCCGCTGCCGATGCACACGCAGCAATTGAGATATTTTTCGCGCAACAAACAGCAGGCGAACGCTGAAACGGGTTCGGTGGCTTTGCGGCGCGGATTTATTCTGGCGGGCACCGGCGCAATGACAGTTGCCGGCTGCTACGAAATGTATCGGGTGCTCGAGGTGGGCGGTGTGACAGTGCTGGAATGGCTGGTACTGGCGCTGTTCGTGCTGCTCTTCGCCTGGGTCGCGTTCTCCTTTATGTCTGCGTTGGCGGGATTTGCGGTGCTGCTATTTCGTGCGCGAGATCCACTGGGCATCAATATCGACGAGCCGATTGCGCCGGTCGCCGGCAGGACCGCAATGTTGTTGCCGACCTACAATGAAGACCCTCATCATATCATGGCTCGCCTGCGGGCGATGTGGGAGGATGTCGACCAGTGCGGCTACCGCTCGAAGTTCGATTGGTTCGTGCTAAGCGACACAACTAATCCTTCGATCTGGATCGCCGAGGAGCAATCCTTCGTGCGACTTCGTCAGGAACACGGGGCGGGAAACATATTCTATCGCCACCGTCCGGAGAATACAGCGCGCAAATCCGGCAACATTGAAGATTGGGTAAAGCGGTTCGGCGCCGCTTACGATTACATGATCGTGCTGGATGCGGATAGCCTCATGACAGGCGAGACGATCCTGAGGCTGGTGTCTGCGATCGAGGCTCATCCTCAGGTCGCGCTAATCCAAACCTTGCCCATCGTGGTGAACGCACGAACCCTGTTCGCAAGGTTGCAGCAGTTTTCAGGCCGCTTATACGGTCCCTTGATTGCAGCGGGAATTTCGTGGTGGCATGGCTCCGAAGGCAACTATTGGGGACACAACGCGGTCATTCGCGTACGCGCGTTCTCCGAGGACGCAGGGCTGCCCGACCTGAAAGGCCGCAAACCTTTCGGAGGTCATATCCTGAGCCACGATTTCGTCGAGGCAGCGTTGATGCGCAGGGCAGGGTGGTCCATCAGGATGGCGCCGAACCTGGGCGGAAGCTTCGAGGAATGCCCGCCTTCGCTGCTGGATTTCGCCGCCCGGGATCGTCGGTGGTGCCAAGGCAACCTTCAACATCTTGCTGTGCTCCCCGCGAGGGGCCTGCATTGGGTATCCCGACTGCATCTGCTGACCGGGATCGGCTCGTATCTTACTGCCCCACTCTGGTTGTTGTTTTTGGTATTCGGGATCCTGATCTCGTTACAGGCGCAGTTCGTTCGTCCTGAATATTTTGCAAAGGGATTTTCGCTGTTTCCGAAATGGCCTGCGCAAGACCCGATTCTTGCGGCCTGGGTCTTCGTCGGTACCATGGGATTACTGATCGTGCCGAAACTTCTCGCCTACCTACTGCTGGTGATCCAAAGCGGCAATCGGAAGAAATTCGGTGGAGCGTTGCGGGTGTTTGTCGGCCTCGTCGTCGAAACGCTATTGTCTGGCTTGATAGCGCCCGTGATGATGATCTTTCAATCGACTGCCGTAACAGAAATCCTTCTGGGACGTGACGCAGGCTGGCAGGTTCAGCGACGTGATGACGGCCAATTGCCGCGCAAGGAAGTAATTCGCAAGTACGCGCTGCCTACGCTGTTTGGGCTCGCAATGGCGGGCGGCGCCTATGCCGTTTCGGTTCCGCTACTGCTTTGGATGACGCCCGTCGTTGTGGGCCTGCTGCTTTGCATTCCAATCGCACTTCTCTCCTCGAGAGTATCCCACCGAAACGCGGGACTATTCCGTACCCCGGAGCAAACCGCCCCGCCTCGGGTGCTGGCCCGCGCCAATGAATTAGCAGAGGAGCCCCGTGAAGTCGTCGGGTCGCCCTTGCGGGTGCTACGGCACGACCCCCACCTGCTGGAAAACCACATGGCGAACCTGCCGAACGAGAAGCTCCGGCCACGCGGCCAAATCAATCCTCATCTCGCGATCGCACGCGCGAAAATAGAGGACGCGGAAAACTTCGACGAGGCTTTGGGCTATCTAACGCCCCGCGAGACCTTCGCGGTCCTCAACTCGCAATCGATGCTCGAAATCCTCTGTGCAATGCAGACCGCCGAGCAAGGCAACCAACTCCGGCACGCCTGACCTTTTGCGCCCAAAGAGGCCATGGGCGCCTTCTGCGATCGGTCGTCTGGGGCTCATTCTATTTTTTCTGCCCGTAGTTCAGTAACCCGCCGACGGCTTTTGGCGGATGGGCACGTAGGGCTTCTTCGTTGGGCTCCGTGCCCCAGCCGGCACGCTCGGGCAACACGAGATAGCCATCTACGATCTCGGGCAGGTGAGTGAAAATCTCATGGTCCCAAGGCAACCGGTCGACGTCGGTCTCCATGATCCGCAAATTCGGCACTGCCGCGCAGAAATGAGCGTTCATCATGGTGCAGAGGTGGCCGTAAAAATTATGCGGCGCGACGTTGACCTCGTGGGCTTCGGCGCTGGCGGCTATCTTCATCGACTGCCACACGCCATTCCACGGGGTATCGATGATCGCGACATCAACGGCCTGTTCGCGGAAATAGGGAAGGAACTCCCGCAAACCGAGCAGCGTCTCGCATGATGAGACAGGATGCGGGCTTTGCCGCCTGATATAGCCGAGCGCTTCGGGGTTGAAACTGTCGATTTCGATCCAGAACATGTCGAGATCGGAAATGGCGCGCAGGATCTTGAGGTAGCCTTCGGTCTTCGCGTTGAAGTTTAGATCTAGCAGGATGTCGACATCAGGTCCCGCGCCGTCGCGAATGGCTTCCAGATGCATGCGCAGGTCGCGCAATACCTTACGGTCGACGTTGATCTCGGGTTCGAACGGCACGCCGAAACCCGGCCGCCATCCTCGGGGCTTGCCTTCATCGTAAGTGAAGATGTTGGTTTTCAACGCGGTAAATTTCTTCTCGCGCACCTCGCGGCCGATCGCGTTCACGCCGTCGAGATCGGTGATCGCTGGCTTGTACCAGCCGGGATGATTGATCCGCCAGGTTGCGCAATGCGACCAGTAGACACGGACACGATCGCGAATCTTGCCTCCGAGCAATTCGTAACACGGCACTCCCAGCAATTTCGCTTTTGCATCCAGCAGCGCATTTTCGATGGCGCCGAGCGCCTGGGCAACGACGCCGCCCGCCGCGGGCCGGGTCGCCGAGAAAAGCTCGGCATAAATGCGTTCGTGGGCAAACGCGTTTTGCCCAACCACCCGGGCCGACAGCCGCTGGATTGCCGCGCCGACGCCGGGCGAGCCAAAACCCTCGTCAAATTCACTCCAACCGACGACGCCGTCTTCCGTGCTGACTTTGACAAAGTGATAATTTCGCCAGCCGGCATCGCAGCCGAGCAGTTCAAGGCTGCGTATCTTGCCTGTCTTTGTCATCGTGTTTGCTGATCCTTATTCAAGGTTATGCGCGGCGAGCGAGCCGATGAGAAATCGCGCCTGTTGCGGTCCACCGGGGATTAGCTGTGGAACGAGCCGGGTGCGCCTATTCCGCAGCTTCCGATGAAGGCGGACGCATGGTGTCAAGACCATCGGCTTCGCTGGCTGAAATCGTGGTGCGCACCATCAGTCGCGGTTCGTGCGCCGGCCAGGGCCGGCCTCGATGCATCGTCGCGCGGTTGTCCCACATCACCACGTCGCCTGGTCGCCATTGATGCAGGTAGCTCGTCCCCGGCGCGGTCGCCAAATCCATCAGTTGGTCGATCAGACGTTTTCCCTCGCCTGGGTCCATGCCTTCAACGGCATACGCGTGCGAGGCAAGGTAGATGGCACCGCGACCGTTGACCGGGTTTTTCCATACCAAGCGCCAACATTGAGGCGGCAGCGCCGCCCGCTCCTCAGCACTGGCGAGGTCCGGTGCGATCTGGCTACGCGAATGCGCATAGTCGTGCCAAGCGAAGGAGCGCTCCAGACGAGTCCGCGAGCGCTGGTCAAGCCGCTCGTACGCGAGACGCGTCGAGACATATTCAGTCTCTCCGCCGAGCGCAGGAATTATGCGCGCCGAGAGGATCGAAGTCAGCGCCGGCACCTGCTTGAAGGATGAATCGGTATGCCAGAGCTGGTTGGCCTTGCTGCGCAGCGAAAGCCGGTGATCCGGCGGAACCACCTTGCCGTCCGGGCCGATGGTGCTGAGTATTACAAAATGCGAGCCGGTGCCCTGCGAGCCGACCTTGGTTACTTCCGGAGATCCGAAGCGGCGTGAAAATGCGAGTTGAAGCTCGTCCGTGACGTCTTGGCCGCGAAACACCAGCACGGAATGTTCTTCAAACGCGGCTCGCGCTGCAATATAGGCTTCATCGTCACACGCGACATCGGCGAGGGTTATTCCGCGGACTTCGGCCGCAAATCCCGGACCCAACGGCACAATGTCCATCGGCAAGGCCTCCCTGGTTTTTTATGCCGCAACGTTAGGCCAAATCTCGGGGACCGGCAACGACACCGGCCGGTGCCATGCCCATCCAGGCGGCCAACCAGGCACGATGATCGAACTGAAAAAGGCTGTAGCCCACGAACGTCGAGAGCGAATGGGCGATGTGAGTTCGCAGAGGTAGCAAGCTGCCTTTGGTCACGATTGTTCCTTGCTTGGTCGTCAAAATGCGACAAACCGTGACGCTTTCGGCCACAATCCAAAACGACCATTCAAGCTCGCCTGTTGCAGGCGGGGGTGTTGGGGGGCGTACACGATGCTTTCAGTTGATCAGTTTCTCAGGTTGATGAGCGTGCCTGCTGTGGTCGCGGCCTTCCTGATTGCATCCCAGATATCGGGCGGAGTGGTGCCTCGGATCACCGCGTGGCAAATGGCTAGCGAGTAGCGGCCGAAAGCCACTCAAACTTATTCGCTGAGACCGGCTGCAAATCGGGCTCATGTCTCGATGGGATGCTACTGCGGCCTGCCGTCGTGCTTGCGCTCATTCTTTTGAAAAAACATCTTGCGCTGTCGGGCAAATCACCGGCATATCGTCATTGTCGGAAGAATTCAAAAAGCCCGCGCCGGGAAATCGGCCGCGGGCTTTTTCTTATCGTCCATCTTACAACCGCTTCTCGATAGTTGTTGTACTACCTTGGTGCCGCCGTATTTTTGAAGTGCCCTCAGCTGGGGCTCATCCAAGGGGATACGATGAAAAAGCTGCTTGTTGCGGCTGTGATCGCCGGATCATGTTATTCGCTCGAAGCAAATGCACAGGAGCGTGCGGGAAGCGCAGCTATTGGCGCGGTGTCGGGAGCCGTCGTTCTCGGACCGGTTGGCGCGGTCGCTGGAGCTTTGATTGGCTTCACTGCAGGGCCGGCGATCGCGCGTTCGTGGGGAGTGGGGCATTCCGCATCCCGCTCGCGCCTTCAGCAGACACGGCAAGCAACTGCCGGTCCACAGGAAGCTGCGGTCCGTGGAACGCCGCTGCCGCTGCCGAAACCTGCCGAGGCTTTTGCTCTGAAGAACGCGCAGCAAACAGCCAGAGCGCCTGAAATGACTGCCGGAAAAAACACGCCACCACCGCAGGGGTTTGAGTAAAAGCTGTAGCCCAGTTTTTTCTGAGTTGACATGTCGGGCAAATCACCGGCATGTCTCCATCGTCGCACGAGTAGCAAAAGCCCGCGCCGGGAAACCGGTCGCGGGTTTTTTCAATCGGACGGCGGCCGCATTCGGGACGCAACATTCTGAACTGAGCGCGTTGCCGCTAGGCGTCTGCAAGCGAGCCGCCGTCCGGTCGTCGTTGAATTTATTGCCGGCGCGCGCGAACGCGCCGGCACGCGGCGTGGACAAGGTTCACGCTCGCACGCGGCCTCCCCGAGGAGATAGGGTTCGCGCCTGAAATGATCCCGTCACGGGATCATGCCGCAAATTTCAATTGCCCGAACTCCCTGACGTCTCCGGCTACGCGTTAGGCCGCATGAGAGGGATTCGTCACACTATCAACACTCGATGTCAGGTCAGGGCTTGATCGGGGAGCAACACATGCAATGACCAAGACCATTACTGAAATCCGCTCCATGGCGCGCAGCCACACCAGGACCGCGCTGAACGTCCTTGTGGGCGTGATGCGGAACACCAAGGCGCCACCGCCGGCACGCATAGCCGCCGCGAACGCCATTCTGGATCGCGGCTGGGGCAAAGCTACGCAGCCGATCGAGAATGGCGAGGACAGCGCTCTAGAACTGATCCACAGAATCGAACTGCGCGCTGACTTTCAACATCTAAGACGGTGGCGCAGAAGTGTCGAGCAGGCGCAGAGCTATACCTTCAAAGCCGTCATTACGGTGATTGTTACCGGAGTTGTCGGGGCCGTGTGGCTGGGCGCTAAAGCCATGCTTGGCAAATGAGCGATGCTCCAGCCAACGGCCGTGTTTTGAGATCTACGCCGATGCACAGGATCCGCGAGGTCGATGGAAGCGAGGACGAAAATGCCGACAAGCTCGCCGAACTTCATTGCCTAACGTTCTTTGGCGGCGCGCCCATTCCGGCATTTGATCGAGGGCATTGGTGGCTCGCTTTTGACCAGAAACACCCGGTTGCGTTTGCCGGACTGGTACCGTCCACCCACGCGGCAAATGCGGGATACCTCTGCCGGGTAGGGGTGCTGAGAAAGCATTGGGGCCACGCCCTCCAATTGCGGCTGATGCGCGCTCTCCATTTGCGCGCGCGACACAATGGATGGGGCTGCATCGTATCGGATACGACTGATAATCTCACCTCAGCCAACAATTTCATACGAGCGGGATATCAGCTATATCAGCCCAAATGCCCGTGGGCTTGGCCGAACTCGCTCTATTGGCGCAAGCCAGTGAAATGATACAGCAGTTCGTCCTCCGCGCATGGGCCCAAGCTTTTGCCGGCATTGCCCTTCTAAAAGGAGAGCTTAAACTCTGTCGCCGCCAGCTCTCCCGTGCGGCACCAGGAGGAAATAGAAGACTATGAGTGGCAGACCGCAATTGCCAGTTCGCCGGCCGCGAACGAAGGGCGCGCCGATCGCGTTGGAAGGCCTGTTGGTTGTCGATTTCACGCGCGTCGTTGCCGGTCCTGCTTGCACGCAAACGCTGGCCGACTTTGGCGCCGAAGTGATCAAGATCGAAAATCCGGATGGCGGAGATGATACCAGGAGCTATGAGCACGCCGAACTCGCGGGTGAAAGTGCTGCGTTCCTCAGTCTCAATCGCAACAAGCGCGACGTCACGCTTGATCTCACTAAGCCGGAGGCTCGCGAAGTAGCACGTGAGTTGATCGCACGTGCCGACGTCGTGGTGGAGAATTTTTCGTCGGGGGTGATGAAGAAGTATGGACTGGACTATGCGTCCGTCGAGCCGTCCAATCCCCGCTTGGTCTATTGTTCGATTTCGGCCTACGGGCGCCAGGGGCCGTTTGCATCGCGCCCCGGCTTTGATCCGATCACTCAGGCGGAGAGCGGATTCATGTCCCTCAACGGCTTTCCTGATGGGCCGCCGGTGCGGACCGGCCCGCCCGCTGTCGATATGATGACGGGCATGTCGGCTTGCAATGCGATCTTGCTGGCGCTAATCGCCCGCGACCGGATCGGCCACGGCCAGCTTGTTGAGGTAGCGTTGATCGATGTTGCGGTGGCAATGACGCAGTTCTATGGCATGGCGTATCTTATGACCGGCGTAAATCCAAGCCGTCAGGGCAATTCGCCGAACGGCTCGCCTTCAGTCGGTGTCTACGATGCCTCCGATGCGCCGTTTTACATAGCATGCGCGAACGACCGCCTATACCGTCGACTGGTTATCGAAGTGCTCGGCCGGCCCGACCTCGCCAGCGGTGACTTTGGAGATCGGCGTTCGCGAACCGCGAACAAAGAGAAACTTCGCGAGGTTCTCACCCATATCTTTTCGCAAGATCGGCGCGAGAACTGGGTTACCAAAATGAAGGCCGCCAACATTCCGGTTGGCTACCTTCGTACCGTCGAGGAGGCCTTCAACTCGCCGGAAGTGAGGGACCGCGCCCGCGTTAGTCACATCCCGCATCCTGCGGCCGGGTCCGTGCCCAACATTGAAACACCGCTAAACCTTCATGCGACGCCGGCGGTCGATCCGGTAGCCGCGCCTTTGCTCGGGCAGCACACCGAGGAAGTGTTACGCGAGACACTCGGTTATGACCAAGCCCGCATAGTGGCACTTGCGGATGCAGGCGCTTTTGGGATGGTTGCGACACCGATAGATGCCAGCTAGCTAACGTTTCGCGAGCCGCTTGCGGATAAGCAAGTGAGGACGACCTTCGATTCAAATACCGCCCGGTGGCCTGTGGCCGCCGGGCCTTTTTGCGTTTTCGACGGCGAACTCGTTTCGTCCATGGGATGAATTCGAAAAAGCGCAACGCGTGCTGGGTAGGACAACGATCGCAACTCTGATACCTTTATGGCGCTTTGGCGGTGCTTCATTTCATCGGGAGGGCATAATGGATCGCCG
>JBJMTO010000139.1:0-38073 GCA_045811665.1 Bradyrhizobium sp. | reverse complement strand
GACCACATACGGCAAAGGTCTCGCCGACGAGACCAAAAAGTCGCTGAACAAGGCCGGCGTCACTGAAAAGATGTTCGAGTCGTACAACAAGGGCGACAAGGACTTCAACGCGATCGTGTCGAGGCTTAAGCGTGACAACATCGACCTGGTTTATGTCGGCGGCTATCATCAGGAATCCGGTCTGATCCTGCGCCAGATGCGCGATCAGGGTTTGCAGACCGTGTTGATGGCTGGCGATGCGCTGGCAGACAAGGAGTTCGCCTCCATCACCGGGCCAGCCGGCGAAGGAACGCTGTTCACCTTCGGCCCCGACCCGCGCAACAAGCCAACCGCGAAAGCCATCGTGGAGCGCTTCAAGGCAAAGGGCATCGATCCCGAGGGTTATACGCTTTACACCTACGCGGCGATGCAGGTGTGGTCGCAGGCCGCGGCCAAGGCCGGCACCACCGATCCGAAGAAAGTCATGGACACCATCAAGGGCGGCAGCTGGGATACCGTGATCGGCAAAATGGAGTTCGACTCGAAGGGCGACATCAAGCAACTCGATTATGTCGTCTACAAGTGGGACGCCAAGGGCAACTATGTGGAGATCAATCCTAAGGGATCATAAGCGCGCCCCTCTCAAGTTCGACAAGCCTGAGCGCCCCGGTCATTGCCGGGGCGTTCTGCTTTCAGGCGGCGATCAGGCCGACCAGCGGCGGCGGTTGACGATTCCGCAGCGCGGCGTTCATTCTGCAGTCCCGAGGGCAATGCATGAAAAATCTTGTGACCGACATCTCGGGCGTGCGCGTAGGCCATGCCGACGACAAGGCGCTAGCGTCCGGCGTGACCGCAGTCGTTTTCGATCGCCCTGCCGTCGCCGCCATGGACGTGCGTGGCGGCGGCCCCGGCACCCGCGAGGGCGCGCTCCTCGATCCGGTCAACGTGGTTGAAAACATCGATGCGATCGCACTGTCGGGCGGTTCGGCTTTCGGCCTGGAAGCCGGCGGCGGCGTCCAGGCATGGCTCGCCGAGCAGAACCGCGGCTTGCGCATACGCGATGCCGTCATTCCCATCGTGCCCGGCGCGATCTGCTTCGACTTGCTGAACGGCGGAAACAAGAATTGGGGCCGCTTCGCCCCCTACCGCGATCTCGGGTATGAGGCTGCTGCCGCGGCCGCCACGACGTTCGCGCTCGGCAGCGTCGGGGCTGGCCTCGGCGCGACGACGGCCAATTTGAAGGGTGGCTTGGGCTCAGCCTCTGCGAGCACGCAAAGCGGCGTTCATGTCGGCGCACTTGCAGTCGTCAACGCCGTCGGCAGCGTCACCGTCGGCGATGGGCCGTGGTTCTGGGCGGCGCCGTTTGAGATCGCCGGTGAGTTTGGCGGACGCGGACTGCCTGCGTCGTTTACGCCGGACATGCTGGCGATGCGGCTAAAAGGGGCCACGGCCGCGAACGCCACCGAAAACACGACGCTGGCTGTTGTGGTGACAGATGCCGTTTTGACTAAATCCCAGGCAAAGAGGCTGGCGATGATCGCGCAGACCGGTTTTGCACGCGCGATTTATCCGGTGCACGCGCCACTGGATGGCGACGTCGTGTTCGCGGTCGCGACCGGCGAAAAGCCCGTCGATTCGACGATCGGCCTTACCGAGCTCGGCATGATCGCAGCCAACGTCGTTGCGCGCTCCATCGCGCGAGGTGTCTTTGCGGCGACCGCGCTCCCCTTCCCCGCAGCTTTGCCAGCATGGCGGGATCGGTTCGGCTAGATCACGATATCTCGGCAGCGACCGTTGCGGTATCAGACCTTGAGGGACAACGAGGTGCTGGCTCCCGAAGCGATCGCCTGCGCCTCGCGCGCAATCATCTGCTCAATGAAGTTATACGATGATGTAGCGCCGATGGAGGCCGTCTTGGCCGCGGGCGAGATCATGGTCACCTTCGAACCGTCGGCATAGGTCACCGAAGTCGTGGTTGAGCCGTCGCCATTGCTTATGGACGTAGAGGATGCGCCGCTCAACGCCTGGAGCAATGGATCAGAGCTGTTCGAGGCGTCGGCGTCGCTCGATTCCCCCGCAGCCCCAGGATGGTGATGGGGCCGCTTGCCTCCCCTCAGCGCCGACACCAATTCGCCGAGGCTGACCGAACCATCACCGTCCTTGTCCAGCCTGCCGAACACGTCCTTGGCATTTGCCGTATTGGTCCCGCCGGCGCCGAGCGCTTCCTCGAATTCCGTCTTGTCGATACAGCCGCTCCCATCTGCGTCAAGAGTAGAAAACAGGTGATTGAGCGCGCCGGACCGGCTTGCCGTGGGGGGCCCGCCTGAATCAGACGATGCCTGGCCCTGCGCCGCAAGCAGGGCATTCATCGTCTCCGGCGATAGCTGCGAAAACCCGCGCGGCGCGGCGGCCTGCGGTTGGCTGCCCGGCGCCGAACTACTCGCAAGCTCGAATGGCTTTGCTGAACTGTGGCGAAGGCCCGTCGAGTGCGGGGACGATGTTTTGGATGAGGTCAGCGATTGCAGCGCGTCCATTGCGGACGATACGGCCCCAAGAGCAAGTAGCATGGCAGAGCTCCAACACGTGCCGCAACGGTGCGGTTCGAAAGAATAGCGACTTGGGCTCAGCAAACCCCGTGCCATTCCGAAAAGGCAAGGAATCACCGCGTGTTTCCGCGTCTCCAGGCTCGCCTTAGACCGGCAATTGATGCCGTTGCGGCAGAAATTTCCGCACGCGAAGGCCGGTCGCCCGCCATTGCCCCGGCGCTTTGCGCGTGTTACGCGGAAACCGCTTCCGCATAAAATCTTCGGGAAAGCGGCATGCCTCCCCAATTTGCATCACGTCCTCTGGTCATTGCGCCTTCCATCTTGGCGGCGGACTTCGCCAAGCTCGGCGAAGAGGTTCGCGCGGTCGATGCTGCCGGCGCTGACTGGATTCACCTCGACGTCATGGACGGGCATTTCGTGCCCAACATTTCTTACGGGCCCGAGGTCATCAGGGCCATGCGTCCGCACACCCGCAAGATTTTCGACGCGCATTTGATGATCTCGCCCTGCGATCCCTATCTCGAGGCTTTCGCGAAGGCCGGCTGCGATCACATCACTGTGCATGCCGAAGCCGGGCCTCACCTGCATCGCTCGCTGCAGGCGATCCGGGCGCTCGGCAAGAAGGCCGGCGTATCCCTGAATCCGGGCACCCCAATCAGCGCGATCGAGTATGTCATCGACCTGATCGATCTCGTGCTCGTGATGTCGGTGAACCCAGGGTTCGGCGGTCAGGCCTTTATTCCATCCGCGCTCGGCAAGATCAGTGACCTGCGCGCGATGACCGCGGGACGCCCGATCGACATCGAGGTTGATGGCGGTGTGGCCCCTGATGTTGCGGGCCAGCTCGCCGCCGCCGGGGCCAACGCCTTTGTCGCGGGCTCCGCGGTGTTCAAGGGCGGCACCAGAGAGCACTACCAGGCCAACATCTCGGCGATCCGCAACGCTGCGGCGCTGGCGCGAGGCGAAGCGGTCTAGGTTCGGCGTCATCGACCGTTGTTACCGACTGGGTAGTCGTTGCTGCCGGCATTACCGACGCGGCGCGCAGGGCCAAGGCTTACGAAACCGGAGGCCTTCTCGGCCCACATTTTGCGTACTGGGTGACGTTCTTTCCGTCCCATATCTCTATGGTCAGCGGGTCGAGAATCCGGAGGAAGTACGTTATCTTTTTCCTCCATCCAAGCAGCCGAGGACTCCCAGAGACCAGCTCTGTAACGCGAAAACCTCCGTTTGCTTTCTTGACCGATTTGATTTTTCGTTCGGTTTGAGTTTCGCCTTTAACGGCGTGACGCTTGTCATTGGAAAAGATGATCAATTCCGGAACAGCTTGCTTCGACACGGCTTCGATCCCGAACGCCTTCAAGGCCATGCAGGCTCCATTCCGGTCAGGATATTCCGCATCTAACGCCGAAAAAACACCGTTCACTGGATACACCTGCGCGGCTGCCCCAGATGGGACAACAATCAGCGCGGCAATCGTGACCAATGAAGCCATTGCCCCGGGCCGGCAATGTCGAACGTTGTCCCGGTTTGAAGCGGTACACATGGGGGTTCACCCTCGAACCCAGCGCCGAGACGATAAAGGAAAGGTGGCGTCCGGAGAAGGTTCGGGAATCAAAACTCGGCATCTCGGAACTTCAAACGCGCGTTATCGGATTGACGGCATGTCTTCGGCGGCGACCTAAGTTCCTAGCGACAAACCGATAGCTAATTAGATCGAATGAGTGCAGGTTGCACCAATGAACGACAATAGCGTGATCGCACATCCGATTATGAGCAATGGTTCGGCTATGGGCTGGGATGCGCTGAGCATCAAAGCGTGTAGTTTGTGAGTGACCACCCGCTCGATCTTGACAAGCACCGCGGCATGGCTGCCCAAAAAGCAACTGATATCCGCAGGATTCTGGCCGACGTAGAAAACAACGCAAGGGATCTCCGTGATCGCCAGGCCGTCCTTGAGAACCAGCTTCTTTCGGTCCCTGCGGCCTCATGGCCGGAAGCAGCTGCGAAAGCGCGCTACATCTTCAACTTGTATGCGGCGGGGCTGAGCTTGGACGACACTCATCATCGTGACCTAGTCTCAGCCGTTCTTGCGGACTTCGATCGCCTTTCGCCTGAAAGCTAATTGCTCCAGGCCGTTCCCGTCGACGCTGACGAAGCAGTCGCGATCCTTTAATTCAGATCCGATACCGCGATCGGTCAGAATGCGCACAGCAGATCGGACCGATCCTTGTGGAACAAATGGTCAGGTCAGTCGCTTATTGATGGCCCGCTGTTCGCGAGGTGGCCTTCCGACCATCGTGAATGCTCCGGCACCCTCAGCCAACAAGTAGCTTCAAGGCACCGTGATCGTGATCAAGCAGCCGTTCAAAGCTCGCACCTCCGAAGAACTGACGACTCTCCTCAGCGCAGTTGCGACCGCAGTCCTGGCCTTCATCATCGTCGCTACGCTGTATTTCGGCCGCGAGATCTTTGTGCCGGTTGCCCTGGCGATTCTTCTCAGCTTTGTGCTGGCCCCGCTGGTTGGGTTGCTTCAGCGTCTCCGGCTTCCGCGTGGGCTGTCCGTCGTGATCGCCGTCGTAGCGGCGTTTGCGCTTATTTTCGCATTGGGAAGTCTGTTGGCGACCCAACTGACGCAACTGGCCGGGGACCTTCCTCGTTACCAGTCCACTATCAGCGAGAAGATTCAGTCCTTTCGTGAGACTACAGCGGGTCGCGGGACACTCGAACGTGCGTCTGGTATGCTGAAAGATCTCAGCAAAGAACTGGACAAGCCAAACGACGGCTCCAAGCCGACCTTAATCCCAGGCACCAAATCTCCCGCGCCGCTCTCCCCCGTTCCAGTCGAAGTGCGCCAGCCCGACCCGGGAGCGCTGGAGAGCTTGCGAAGCTTGATCTCGCCGCTGCTTCATCCGCTGGCGACAACCGGCATCATCATCATTTTTGTGATCTTCATTTTACTTCAACGTGAAGACCTTCGTAACCGACTGATACGATTGGCGGGCTCGCACGACCTGCAGCGGACCACCGCTGCTCTCGACGACGCCGCGGCGCGGCTCAGCCGACTATTCCTGATCCAACTGTTACTGAATGGTTCGTTCGGACTCGTAATAGGCATCGGCCTTTGGCTTATCGGCATTCCCAGTCCGATCCTGTGGGGCATCCTGGCCGCCGTCCTGCGTTTCGTTCCTTACATTGGCGCGGCTATCGCTGCGGCGTTTCCGCTGGCGCTTGCAGTGGCGGTGGACCCGAGCTGGTCGATGCTGCTCTGGACGCTGGCGCTGTTTCTTGTGGTCGAACCTTTGGTCGGGCACGTCGTTGAACCGATGGTCTACGGTCACAGCACCGGGCTTTCTCCGGTCGCCGTGGTCGCGTCAGCGACCTTCTGGACGGCACTCTGGGGGCCAATAGGACTGGTGCTGGCTACTCCGTTGACGGTCTGCCTCGTGGTGCTTGGCCGTCATGTCGAGAGCCTGGAATTCCTCGACGTGATGTTCGGGGACCGGCCGCCTCTTTCTCCGCCTGAAATCTTCTACCAGCGAATGCTCGCTGGCGATCCCGCGGAAGCGGCCGACAAAGCCGAAGAATTCTTGAAAGAGCGCACGCTCTCTTCCTACTACGATGAGGTCGCGTTGAAGGGGTTGCAGCTGGCTCAAGCTGATGCTGCCCGTGGCGCGCTCGATCATGAGCGATTGATCAAAATCAGAGACACAGTATCCGAATTCGCCAATGATCTTTCCGATCAAGACGCCCGTCCTCCGCGCAAGGTCAACTCGACAACCGACGCAGAAGCAGCCTCTGCGGTCGAGAGCGTGACTGAAGACTCGCTGCATGAGGATCTGCCTGTTCTCAGCAAGGCCGATCTGCCTGCGGAATGGCAGAGTGAACACCCCGTCCTGTGCCTGGCTGGCCGCAGTTTGATCGATGAAGCGGCGGCTTTGATGTTCGCTCAATTGTCGACTGCACACGGGCTACCCGCGCGAGTCGAGGAGGCGGCCTCTTTATCGCCGGCCAATTTGTTTCGGCTTGAGACCACCGGGGTTGCGATCGCCTGTCTTGTCTATATGGACGCGAGCGGTCCAGCCCACATGCGTTACTCGGTTCGACGACTTCGCCGCCGGCTGCCGAATGCAACGATTGTCCTCGGCTGCTGGATGAAGGACCTCGACCCCGCGACGCTGGAACAACTTCGGGAGTCGGCAAAAGCCGACTTCGTCACGACGAGCTTGGGCCAGACTCTCCAACTGTGCATCGAGGCTGCCCAGGGTCGCGGCCCGCACCATGGAAGCGCCGAGCGGGACGCCATCGCGGCAAGCTCCGCTGCTTAGTCGGAAAATCCCCGCGGCCCTGAAACCCTGCCGGTTGGCTGGGATATCCGCCGAAGCAGCGAGCAGCACCATCTTCTGCAAGCAATCGCCCGCCCGCGCGCGACGTATTTGACCGACATGCAGCATGCGCCAACCTCCGTCAGTTTTCCACCTCTCCGCATCGCACGGGTGGCTTCACGGATCGCGATCTGCTAAAGCGCGTCGTAACTCCTAACCTCAGAGATATCGATGATTTCTCGCTACACCCGCCCGGAAATGGCTGCCATCTGGGAGGCCCAGACGCGCTTCAAGATCTGGTTCGAGATCGAGGCGCACGCGGCCGACGCTCTGGCCGAACTCGGGGTGATTCCGAAGCAGGCCGCGAAAACGGTCTGGGCCAAAGCCCGAGACGTCAGTTTCGATGTTGCACGAGTTGATGAGATTGAGCGCGAGACCAAGCATGACGTCATCGCCTTCCTCACGCATCTGGCGGAGATCGTCGGTCCGGACGCGCGGTTCGTGCACCAGGGCATGACTTCCTCGGATGTGCTGGACACTTGCCTCAACGTGCAACTGACGCGCGCGGCGGACTTGCTTGTCGAGGGCATCGACAAGGTGCTTAAGGCGCTCAAGAAGCGCGCGTTCGAGCACAAAATGACGCCAACCATCGGCCGTTCGCACGGCATCCACGCTGAGCCGGTGACGTTCGGACTGAAACTCGCCTACGCCTACGCGGAATTCACTCGCGCCCGGGAGCGGATGCTCGCGGCTCGCAAGGAAGTCGCGACCTGTGCGATTTCCGGGGCCGTCGGCACTTTCGCCCAGATCGACCCGCGGGTCGAACTGCACGTCGCGAAAGCCATGGGGCTGGTGCCGGAGCCGATTTCAACCCAGGTGATCCCGCGCGACCGCCACGCAATGTATTTTGCTACCCTGGGCGTGATCGCGTCCTCCGTCGAGCGGCTCGCGACCGAGATCCGGCACCTGCAGCGCACGGAAGTACTTGAGGCGGAGGAATTCTTTTCCGAGGGACAGAAGGGTTCCTCGGCAATGCCTCACAAGCGCAATCCCGTGCTGTCTGAAAATCTCACCGGGCTCGCGCGCATGGTTCGCGCCTATGTGACGCCGGCCATGGAGAATGTCGTGTTGTGGCACGAGCGCGATATCTCGCACTCGTCAGCCGAGCGCGTGATCGCGCCAGACGCGACGGTGACGCTGGACTTCGCGCTCAATCGGCTTGCCGGCTTGATCGACAAGCTCCTGATCTATCCTGCCAACATGATGAAGAACCTCGATCGGCTCGGCGGGCTCATTCACTCGCAGCGGCTTCTGATCGCACTCACGCAAAAGGGCGCAAGCCGCGAGGACGCCTACAAGCTGGTCCAGCGCAATGCGATGCCGGTTTGGCGTGGCGAAGGTGATTTCCAGACGCTTCTAAAGTCCGACCCCGAGGTGACGAGCTATCTGAGTGACGCCGAGATATCGGAACAATTCGACCTCGGCTATCACTTCAAGCACGTCGACACGATCTTCAAACGCGTGTTCGGCGAAAGCTGAAGTTCAACGCATCGTGGCAAAGGTCTTCGCCGTCAGCCTACGCGCTGGTCATCACTTCAGCAAAACGCCGAGCTTGCTTATTCGCCTGCTGCCGGGATTAGGCGTAGCGGGCGACGCCCACATGGGCGCGACTGTCAAGCATCGCTCGCGCGTCCGCAAGGATCCAACTCAGCCGAATCTGCGGCAGGTGCATCTCATCCACGCCGAACTGTTTGACGAATTGCACGCCAGAGGCTTTCCAGTTTGCCCGGGCGAACTCGGAGAGAACATCACGACCTCAGGAATTGATCTATTGGCGTTGCCGGCCCGCACACGGCTGCATCTGGGTGCAATGGCCGTTGTCGAGATCACCGGTTTGCGCAATCCCTGCTCCCAGATCGATAAATTTCAGAAGGGCTTGATGCAGGCAACACTGGAGCGCGACAGCCGAGGTAATTTGATACGGAAGGCGGGCGTCATGGGCGTCGTGATATCCGAGGGCGAGGTGCGTCCGGGCGATCCCATCCTCGCCGAACTGCCCGCGGAAGCTCACGAGCCGCTGGTGCCGGTGTGACACGGAAGATAATAACAACCGAATCGTAACCGAGACCGGGTAAAATGGCGTCCGTGTCAGCAGCTCCGACGATTCTTGTGTTCGATTCCGGACTCGGCGGACTCACGGTCTTGCGTGAGATCGTCAAGGCGCGTCCTGACGCTCATTACGTTTTTGTCGCTGACGACGCATACTTTCCTTACGGCCATCACAGCGAGGCTCAGGTCATCGCTCGCGTGTTGCCGCTGATCGGCGAGTTGATCGCGACCCACTCCCCCGACCTGGTGGTGATCGCGTGCAACACCGCCTCCACACTGGTGATGTCGCATCTGCGCGAACAGTATCGAGTGCCATTCGTCGGCACTGTGCCGGCGATCAAGCCCGCTTGCGCAACGTCAAAAACGAAACGTGTCTCGGTGCTCGGCACCAAGGGCACCGTGAAGCGCGAATACACGAGGGCGTTGATCCGCGACTTCGCGCAAGGCTGTGAAGTGACGCTGGTCGGCTCGGGCGAACTCGCCTCGCTGGCCGAAGCGGCTCTGAGCGGAATCGAAGTGACCGACGCCGAGATCTCGGCCGAACTTGCGCCCTGCTTTGTCGGCGACAGAAACGACCCCGCAGGGCGCTCCGATACCGTCGTCCTCGCATGCACCCACTTCCCGCTGCTGATGGACCGGTTCGTCAGGCTAGCTCCCTGGCCGGTGGATTGGATTGATCCGGCCCCCGCCGTTGCCCGACGCGTCGCGGATTTGTTGGGTCCGCCGCGTGGCAAGCCGGATCTGGCCGGCGCAGAAATGATCTTTACCTCGGGCCGGCGCCAGCAACTGAGCCGCGCGTTGACGCCATTTTTCGGTGGCCGCATTCCGGCGTGAACCCCGGTTGAAGCTTTTCGCCAGCGGCCCCCACTGGTAGCCTTCCCCAGCCCTGCGCCTTCGCCCAAGGAGCAACGATTTGACCCGCGCAACCCCTGCCCCGCTCAATCGACTGCGCGAGCAATGGCGGCACGGCCGTCCCACCTTCGGGGCGATTGCCACGATCCCCAGCATCCAGACCGTGCAGATCATGGCGCGGTCGGGACTTGACTGGATCATCGTCGACCTCGAACACGGCCCGATTGATCTGGGGTCCGCCCATGCGATGATAATGGCAACATCTGGAACGCCGTGCGTGCCGCTGGCGCGGATAGCCGCCAACGAATCCTGGCTGGCCAAAGCGCCAATGGATATAGGCGCACTTGGCATCAACTTCCCCATGATCTGTACTCGGGAGGATGCCGAAAGAGCAGTCAGGAGCGTGCGCTATCCGCCGCGTGGAGATCGACTGTGGGGACCCTTCCATGCACCCTTCCGGTGGGGCGTTTCGATGTCCGACTACATGGCCACGGCCGACGATGACATGATCTGCATGGTCACAATCGAGCATGTCGAGGCCGTCAATCGCATTGACGAGATCATGGCGGTACCTGGAATCGACATCGCGGTGATCGGACCGGGCGACCTCGCGACCAGCATCGAAAAACGCGGCCGCGTCGAGGATGCGGAAGTGCAGGCGCTGATGGCGCGCGCCGAGGCCGGCATTCTCAAGAGCGGCGTCCCGATCGGCGGAGTTGCGCGCACGGCCGATCAAGCCAATGCAATGATCGACCGTGGCTACGTCGCACTGGCCCTAGGTTTCGACTGGTCTCTGTTTCAGCGCGGTGTTTCGGCGAGCCTGGAAGGCATAAAACGCTGACCCGGCCGGCTCGGTCGATTCGGCTCAACCATCGCGCGGCTGCCGTGAACGCCAGCCTCCTGGTCCCGATTACACGCTTCTTGGTTCCTGCTCGATACGGATGGACCGCTCGGCAAAGGCGTTGAAAGTGCTGCGAATTGATGTAGTGAACCAAGCCGCTGGGTCCCCACTTGCGACGAGGAAGAAGCGTCTGGCCTTAAGCCGCTCGGTTCGTGCTAAGTAGAAGCTGGCGGGGCTATTTACGGGAGCATGGGGCGGACGATGCGCGGAACGGTTCGAAGAATCTCAATACCGCGCCGCATCATCGCCGACCTCATGAATGCCTCCCTCCGCATCCCTTTCGTTTCGCTGAAGCGGTCGGTCAATGTTCGCCAGCTTATCGATGCACGGCTCATGACCTCGGAGCCGGTCGGCTGGGCGGCAATCTTCGTCAAGGCGTTCGCGCTTGTCGCCAAAGACTATGCGATCCTGCGGACCCTGTACGCGAAATGGCCGTGGCCCAGCTTTTATGAGCTACCGCGTAGTGTGGCCATGGTAGCGATCGCACGAGTCGAAGAAGGCCAGGACTGCGTGCTTCCGCAGAAGGTCACGGCGGCTGACACGCTACCGCTGGCCGAAATCGAGGCGCAGATCCGGCATGCCAAGCGGGCCCCGATCACCGAGGTGCCCGCCTTCCGGAAAATTCTGCGGGTAACGGGCCTGCCGCTCCCATTGCGGCGCCTGTTCTGGTCGATTGGCCTGAACTTTGGCCGCCAGCGCGCCAACTGGTTCGGCAATTTCGGGGTGACCTCGGTTGCCGCATATGGGCCAGGCGAACTTCACGCGCTAAGCCCCGGGCCATATGTCCTCAGCTATGGGGCCGTCAGCCAGGACCAGAGCATCGACGTGGTGATCCGCTGGGACCACCGGATCACCGACGCGGCCCTCATTGCCAAAGTGCTGACCCGGCTGGAAAGGGTGCTGAACGGCGAAATTGCCGCTGAATTGCGCGCCTCGCGTCAGCACGAGCCCAAGCCGGTCCGGGTGCTAGCAACCTAAGGGAATCGAGCCCCACTCGGCCCGGCGGACGAACTCAGAGGCGGTTCTGCACCAAAACTGGCCCATTCGTTGACAACTCAGCGGTTTCTGCCTAGAACCCTGCTGCTCGCGGGCCGCTTTCGGCCCGCGATGCGTTTCGCGACCCGTGGTTCTTCCTTTCCCAGCTTTAAGGACAGGACCTGTCGGCTCCGGGGTGTTCCCCGGCGCACAGGAGGGCGCGTCTCCTCAAATTCAAACTTTGCAAAGAGGACGCGATGACAAAGCGCAGTGAGGCGAAATACAAGATCGATCGGCGTTTGGGCCAGAACATCTGGGGCCGCCCCAAGAGCCCCGTCAACCGCAGGGAATACGGGCCGGGCCAGCACGGCCAGCGCCGCAAGGGCAAGCTCTCCGACTTCGGCGTGCAGCTCCGTGCCAAGCAGAAGCTGAAGGGCTATTACGCCAATATCAGCGAACGCCAGTTCCACGGCATTTATGTCGAAGCAGGCCGCATGAAGGGCGACACCGGTGAAAACCTGATCGGGCTGCTCGAGCGTCGTCTTGATACCGTGGTCTATCGGGCCAAATTCGTGGCGACGATGTTTGCCGCGCGCCAATTCATCAACCACGGCCACATCAAGGTGAACGGTCGCCGGGTCAATATCGCAAGTTACAAGCTGAAGGTGGGCGACGTCGTCGAGGTCAAGGAATCCTCGAAACAGCTTGCGGTGGTCATGGAAGCAAACCAGCTCGCCGAGCGCGACGTGCCCGATTTCCTCGAGGTCGATCACTCCAAAATGACCGCGAAGTACACCCGGGTCCCAGCGCTTTCGGACGTTCCGTTTGCCGTGCAGATGGAGCCACATCTGATCGTGGAGTTCTATTCGCGCTGATCGTCATCATCGCTTCCCCAGATCAAGGCCCCGGTTTTGCCGGGGCCTTTTTCGATATGATCGCGCCAACACACTATCCGCCAAGGCGGCTTGAACTATCGCGGCCAACGCTTCGAGAGAGATGACCATGAACTACACCCCTGCCCCACGCGATCCTCGCGCACCGCCGGTCCGTATCAACTTGCTCTCGGACACCCAGACGCGGCCGACGCCAGGGATGCGTGAAGCCATTGCGCGGGCCGAAGTCGGCGACGAGCAGATCGGTGACGATCCGACGGTGAATGAGCTCTGCGAACGCGTGGCCGATCTGCTCGGCAAGCAGGCGGCCGTATTCATGCCGTCCGGCACCATGTGCAATGTCGCGGCGACTTTGGTGCATTGCCGGCCGGGTGACGAGATCCTGGCGCATGAGACCGCACATATCATCGCGCGTGAAGGCGGCGCTCATGCCGCGCTTGGGGGATTCCAGATCACGCCACTACCGGGTCCTGATGGACAATTTTCGGCCGAGACTTTTCGCCGGGCGCTGCATCCGCGAAACCGGTACCAGCCGCCGCAAACGACAGTGAGCGTCGAACAGACGGCAAATATCGGCGGCGGGACGATTTGGAAGAAAGCCGCGCTCGACGAGATCGCGGGAGTCGCAAAAGCCCAGGGGCTTGCGACCCATATGGATGGCGCGCGGCTACTGAACGCCTGCGTTGCGACCGGCATCAGCGCCGCTGACATGGCCACAGGATGGGACTCCGCGTGGATCGATTTCTCCAAAGGATTGGGCGCGCCGGTCGGCGCTGTGATAGCCGGCTCTCACGGGTTCATCGACGAGGTCTGGCGCTGGAAGCAGCGGCTCGGCGGTTCGATGCGCCAGGCTGGCGTTTGCGCCGGTGCGTGTGTCTATGCGCTGGACCACCATGTTGACCGTCTTGCCGACGATCACGCCAACGCCCGCGCGCTCGCGCGGGGTCTGGCGCAAATCAACGGCATGGAAGTGCAGCAGCCCGAAACCAACCTTGTGTTCTTCAAACCGGATAAAGCGGGCGTTCCCGGCGAGAAGATGGTGGAACAGCTCCGCCACCGCGGCGTGGTGCTCGCGATGATGGATGGACGAATCCGCGCTTGCACCCATCTCGATGTCACGGCCGCGATGATCGAGGAGACAATCGAGTTGGTCCGTGAGATTGCGAGGGGCGCGTAGACGGCTGCATCCCCGACGTTTGCGGAGGCCATGATCCCGCTCGCGTCGGCGGCGCTCATTTGCCGAGTGCTTCGTAGATCAGCGTCTTGAGGGGCAGTTGAATGCGTCCGCTAAGGGCCGGCGCCTGTATCATGAAAATTGCAAACATATCGTCGCGAGGATCAATAAAAAAGAACGTGCCGGCGAGCCCATCCCACCGAAATTCGCCCAGCGGCCAGGATGTATTTGCAGGCACCGAGGTGCGCACCGCAAAGCCGAGGCCGAATCCGCTGGTCGCACCTGGAAAGTAGAAGTGGTCGCGTGCGATGTTTGTTTCTGGCCCAATGTCATCGGACGCCATCAACGCGATGGTTTCGGGCTTGAGATAGCGCCGACCCTCCAGCGTACCGCCATTCAGCAGCATCTGCGCGAACCGGGCGTAGTCCGCGATGGTGCCGACCATGCCGGCCCCGCCGGATTCCCACCGCCTGGGCACCGTCGAGTCCTTGATCCCGGCCAGGGGACGGTCGAACCCATCGTCGGGCATCGGGTGGGCGATGCGCGGCCGTTGAGCCGGGTCTGCCACGAAGAACGCAGTATCCGTCATACCGAGCGGACCGAGAAGCCTTTGTTTCTCGAACTCATAAAGCGTCTGGCCGGATATCACCTCGATCACGCGCCCGAGCACATCTGTCGAATGGCCATAGTCCCAGCGGGTTCCCGGCTGTTCAGCTAGCGGCAACTTTGCAATGCGCTCGGCGAAAGTGGCGTTATCGAAATCGCCCGAGAACAGATTGGATTGCGCGTAGAGCTTGCGTACCGCGCCGTCGCCGTAGAACCCATAGGTAATGCCTGAGGTGTGACGCAGCAGGTCTTTGATCGTAATGGATCGCTGCAGCGGTTCTTGCACGAGCACCGGCTTGCCATTCTCATCGATTTTTTCGTTGCCGACTTTCGTGTCAGCGAAAGCCGGGATGTATTTCGCGACGGGATCGTCGAGCGCGAGCTTGCCGTCCTCGACCAGCATCATTGCCGCTACCGACGTGATCGGCTTCGACATTGAAAAGACGCGAAAGATGGTATCCGCGGTCATCGGATGCCTGCTTTCGAGATCGCGCACGCCGAAGGATTCGAAGTAAACCGGACGGCCATACTGCTGGATCAGAATGATTGCCCCGGGCATCTTGCCGGCGGCAATTTCCTGGCGGATAAAATCGCCAACCCGCTGCAACCTCGCGGGCGAAAAAGTAGCTGTCGCCGAAAGCTGTGGCTCAGCGGCGGCCCGCGGACGTTCTACCGCGAAACCGGCGATCGACACTGCAAGCGCCACCGCTAGACAGCGTTGGATCGAACCATCAGTTGTCCGTCGCCTCATCGGCAGCTCGCTGTGGTAGCTCCGGCCGGAATCTAACGGACGGCTCAGCCGGGACAAGGGAGACCAACTTCGGCCATGGCCTCCGCATGTAGCCGAGCGCTGTCGTTCGAAAAGCAGCAAAAGATGACGCGGGTAATGTCGGGGGCGCGTTGAAGAGCATCCGCTGTTGACGAGACCGCAATTCGGGCGGCGCGATCAGCCGGAAAACGATAAACGCCGGTGGAGATCGCAGGAAAGGCCACCGAGGCGAGACCATTAGTCTGGCAAAGTTCGATTGCCCTGATGTAACAGGACGCGAGAGCCTGATCTTCACCATCGCGTCCGGAATTCCAGACCGGGCCAACCGCGTGAATGACGTGCCGGGCTGGCAAGCCATACCCTTTGGTGATCTTGGCATCCCCGGTGTCGCACCCACCCAGGCTGCGGCATTCGGCGAGTAGTTCAGGGCCAGCCGCGCGGTGGATGGCGCCGTCCACACCGCCTCCGCCGAGCAGCGACCGATTAGCTGCGTTGACGACGGCGTCAACGCGCAGAGAGGTAATGTCCGCGACGATAACTTCCAGCCGCGCTTTGCCGAGCTGGCGGGCTGCTGCCAAGCTCAGGCAGATACGGGTGCGCCGACGGTGACCCCCTTGTCGGCAAGCAACTGTTGCAGCTCGCCGGCCTGAAACATCTCGCGAATGATGTCGCAGCCGCCCACGAACTCGCCTTTTACGTACAGCTGCGGAATGGTTGGCCAGTTCGAATATGTCTTGATGCCGTCGCGCAGGTCGGCGGACTCCAGGACATTGAGGCCCTTATAACCGACCCCGATGTGATCGAGTATTTGCACCACCTGCCCGGAAAATCCGCACTGCGGAAATTGCGGCGTGCCCTTCATGAACAAAACCACGTCGTTCGACTTCACTTCGTTCTCGATGAATTTCTCGATGCTCATATTATGTTCCTTGGCCGGGAGGGTGGCCTTAACCTTGGGGGCCATCAGTAGCCCGTTTTACTCGATGCTCGTGTATATGTACTCCAAACCCTTGGATATCCAAAGCAAAATGGCGTCGGAGCTGGCATGCATGCGAACCGTGATCTCGGAACGGACGATAGCAGCCGGACACTAAGATCATAGGTCCAGGGAGGCTTTTATCCCGCTGGGAACCGCCTATGTAGGACAGGCTATTCTTGGGGAACTCGTCCGCCCACGCGACGTTCTCCCTCAACCGGAGACGATCGTGACGAAACCAGCATCTGCCGTCGCCCCCGCGGCTGTCCCCCACGTTTCGTTGTTCTCCAATCCGGGCAGCCCGGCTCACGATCTAGTGGAGGCTTATCTTGCGGTTCGCAACGAAACCGAACGCCGCGCCGCGACGCTAAGTCCGGAGGATCAGTTGATCCAATCGATGCCGGATGCGAGCCCGGCGAAATGGCACCGCGCCCATACCACTTGGTTTTTCGAGCAGTTTCTGCTTGGCGAGCACTGCGAAGGGTACGAAGCTTTTCACCCGGATTATGCGTTCCTCTTCAACTCCTATTACGTAAGCGCCGGCCCGCGGCATGCGCGGCATCAGCGCGGGCACCTTACCCGCCCTGCCGCTGACGAAATCACCGCGTATCGCAACCACGTCGATGCAGCGGTGGTGAAGTTCTTCTGCGATGCAAGCACCGACAGGCTTGCGCAACTTAAGCCACTGGTTGAGGTGGGGCTGAATCACGAACAGCAGCATCAGGAATTGATGTTGACGGACATCCTCCACGCCTTCGCGCAAAACCCGATCCCACCGGCCTACGACCGGAACTGGGCACCTCCGGTTTCAATGCGAACCGGTGACAGCTGGGCTTCGCTCAGCGAAGGCATCCATGCCGTCGGACACAGCGGCGATAGCTTCCACTTCGACAATGAAAAACCTGCGCATCGCGCACTGGTCGGTCCCGTGAAGCTGGCGCGCAATCTTGTCACCAACGCCGAATGGCTCGCGTTCATCAAGGACGGCGGCTATTCCACGCCAACACTCTGGCTCATGGACGGATTTACAACGCTCAGCAACGAAGGATGGACCGCGCCGGGGCATTGGCGGGAGATCGATGGTGAATGGCAAGTCATGACATTGGCCGGGCTGAAGCCGCTCGATCCTTCCGCTCCGGTTTGTCACGTCAGCTATTATGAGGCGGACGCGTTCGCGCGTTGGGCCGGCAAGCATTTGCCGACTGAAATGGAATGGGAAGTCGCCGCCCGCGCCGGGCATCTCAACGATGCGTTCGGAATCGTCTGGCAATGGACCCGAACCGCCTACAGTCCTTACCCCGGTTATCGCCCGATCGAAGGCGCGCTTGGCGAGTACAATGGCAAGTTCATGGTCAATCAATTGGTTCTGCGGGGCTCCTCACTTGCAACCCCGGCCGGGCATAGCCGCGTCACTTATCGCAATTTCTTCTACCCCCATCATCGCTGGCAATTCACGGGACTGCGCCTGGCGGACTACGCCACATGAACAAAACAGTTCAGGCGTCGAAAAAGCGCGCACAGGAGACCGTCATGAATGTCCACGCCGCGGCATTGGGGCAACAGTTCGATGAACAAACCCTGGCGTTCGCGCGAGATGTTCTCGACGGCCTGACTCAACATCCAAAACGGCTGCCACCGAAGTACTTCTATGACGCTCTCGGTTCAGAGCTGTTCGAACAGATCACGACCTTGCCGGAATATTATCCTACCCGGACCGAAGTGGGCATTCTACGTGACCGGAGGGATGCCATATGCGCCATCATCCCCAATGGGGCGGCCCTGGTGGAATTCGGCGCCGGCGCCAGCACCAAGGTACGCCTGCTACTGGGCTCGTGCGAATTCGGCGCCTACGTTCCCGTGGATATTTCCGGCGATTTCCTGAATGCGCAGGCCGATGCGCTGCGGCAGGATTTTCCCGGTCTCGCAGTCTATCCAGTCACGGCTGATTTCACGGCTCCGTTCACCTTGCCCGAGGCTGTTGCTGCGATGCCCAAGGTCGGTTTTTTTCCGGGCTCGACGCTCGGGAATTTCGAGCCTCATGAAGCATGTGCGTTCATGCGCAGCGCACGCGAGATTCTCGGGAGCAAGGCCCGGATGGTGATAGGCGTAGACCTCGAAAAGGACGAGCGCACGCTGTACGACGCATATAACGACAAAGCCGGCGTTACCGCGCGCTTCAATCTAAATCTGCTAAACCGGATCAATCGCGAACTTGGGGGCAATTTCGATGTGTCCGCTTTCACCCACCGCGCAATCTACAATCGCGAGCGGCACCGCATCGAGATGCACCTGATCAGCCGCAAGGCGCAGACGGTTCGGCTATTAGGCCGCAATTTCTCGTTCCGCGTCGGCGAAAGCATCCACACCGAGAACAGCTATAAATACAGCGTCGAGCGTTTCGCCGCGCTGGCCCGCGGCTCCGGCTGGAACCCGCTGGAGTCCTGGACCGATCCCGACGGCATGTTCTCGGTTCACGTGCTGGTCGCCTCCGACTGAGCCCTTTTCGCCGTTCCCGACCCGAGCGAGATCGTTTCCCACGCGGCTACCACGATCATGATTGCTGACGTCAGGAGCGACAACGTCAATGGCGAGAGCGCGCCAGCAAACCAGGCAAGCGCTGCCAGCACGACGATCCCCGCGCCATGCGACAATTGAAGAAAGCCTCTAACCGTATGTTTGAAGAGAATCGTTCCGATCAGAAACAGCAACGGTCCGCCAATCCCGCTTAGCACCGTCTTTAGATCGGAAGTTTCCGCGGGATGGGTGAGCACGAGTTCATCGGCGACGGCTGTGAGAATAATGCCGGCCACGATGGGCATGTGCAAATAAGTATAGGCCAGCCTGCCAAGCCTCCCCGGCTCGCTGGATCTTGAAATCTGTTCGGAGCCGGCGACGGCTCCCTTATGGAAGTAGATCCACCACATCGCGATCGCGCCGGCAAAGGAGGAGGCAAAGGCGCTGACGCTCTGAGCAGTCCACTCCAGATCGGCAAATGTAGCGCCGGTCACAACAATGGATTCGCCCAAAGCGATGATGATGAAGCCGGCACAGCGCTCGGCCATGTGACCGCCCTCGATCACCCAATCGGAGATCGACGACGCGCCGTATTTCGGGATCCAGAACCTCACGGCCGGGGAGATGTATTCGATCGCAAGTGCGATGGCCCAAAAAGCCAGCCGCCAATGCCCCTCCGCAAAACCGCCCGCAATCCAGAACACGGCCGAGAGGGACAGCCAAGCGGTGATGCGGATTGCATTCATGCGCGCAATGCTTCGCCCAGGCGGCGTCGAAACCCACAGGAAGACCGTCTTACCCACTTGCATTCCTGCGTAGGCAAGCGCGAACCACATTCCGCGCGTCTCGAATGCTTTCGGAATCGAGGTGGAGAGCACCAGTCCGGCGAGCATCAGCAAGAACAGCAGGACGCGGACCGGCGTAAGCTCCGGATTGAGCCAGTTCGTAATCCAGGAGGTGTAAACCCAGACCCACCAGACTGCGAGGAACAGCATGGTCGTTTGCACGACGCCAAGCGGCGTGAAGCGGCCCAGCAGGGTGTGCGACACCTGCGTGACGGCAAAAACGAACACCAGATCGAAGAACAGTTCGGCGTAGGTGACCCGGCTATGCTGGTTCGGCACGATCTGGCGAAACAGCGCTCCGCGTTCATTGTTCGCCATGCAGTGCTATCCCGAGCAAGTCCCTGGACGCCTAGCCCTCCGCTACTCCGGGTTCACCAGGCACACCGGGTGCCCCGGGTCCGCCAGGTACCCCTGTCTGCAACGCCAGTGCGTGCAGTACGCCTCCCATCTGTCCGCGCAGCGACTGGTACACGATCTGATGCTGCTGGACGCGTGATTTTCCGCGAAACGTCTCAGAGATCACCGTTGCCGCGTAGTGGTCGCCGTCGCCGGCCAGATCGCGAATGGTCACCTCGGCGTCGGGAAGCGCCGCCTTGATCATTGATTCGATTTCGCGGGCATCCATCGGCATCCGAGAAATACTCCAATGCGGCGGTTCGCAACCGCCTGCCAGAATCTTTCCACCACCCTAGCGCATGCAACGCTGAAGCGTGAGCGGTTTAGTGATTGGCCATTGCGGACTATATAGTTCAGGCAAGGACAGGACGCAAAGGCGCTCTGCTCTGGGGTTCCCATCCAATCAGGTCCGATGAATGGCCCGACAAGTGCGCGATACGCGGTTCGACTTAGGAGGCTGACAAACATGAAACTGCCCGGTCCCGACCACCCGATTACGATTACGCCCAACCCGAAACGCGTCCGCATCTCGATCGACGGCGTGGTGATCGCGGACAGCAGCCAGGCCCTCACACTCAACGAAGCCGGCTATTCCGCCGTGCAATATGTGCCGCGCGGGGATGCAAACCTCGCGCTCATGGCGCGGACAGACCGGGTGACGCATTGCCCATACAAAGGGAACGCGAATTACTTCAGCATTGTTGCCAATGGCAAGAGCATCGAGAATTCAGTCTGGACGTATGAAACGCCTTTCCCGGCAATGGCTGAAATCGCCGGTCACCTGGCGTTCTATCCGGAGAAGGTCAAGATCGAGGAGGTCGCGTGACAGTGCGCGAACCTAAGTTAGCCCACCGTCGATGATGTCGTTAGCCTGGTGTATCCAGGGGCGGGCGCATGGATTTGGTTCCATGCCTCACACCGAAGTGGGTCTTCCCCCAACTCCCCGGCAGCGGACGAAATCGATGCGCTGCTCGGTCTTGCTGAATCAGGTTGCCGGCGGCAACATCTGCGGCGGTCAGCTGCGGGGATTCGCATGACGTCCGTTTCCACCTCGGTAGCATCCGCGGAGCTTTTGACAGCGCCAGTCGCCAAGGAGCGCAACTTCGCGCTGGACCGCACCCGCACGTTCCTCACCCTGGTGGTCGTCATCCACCATGCCGTCATTCCCTATACTTATTTTGGTCATACCGACCCCAAGTCATGGATCGGCTTCGATGGCGTCATTTTAGCCACCGATAGTTTCTTCATGGCGATGTTCTTCTTTCTCTCTGGTCTCTTCGTATGGCCAAGCCTCAAGCATAAAGCGTCGCCGGCATTTATCCGCGACCGCCTGTTGCGGCTCGGACTACCATTTGCAATTGCCGCTCTGACGATCATACCAATCGCATATTACGCGATTGCGCTGAGACAGCATCCTGAACTCAGCTTCGCAGCATTCTGGTGGAAGACAGTCACCGCTGGGCCATGGCCGAGCGGCCCGATCTGGTTTGTCTGGGTGCTGCTGGCGTTCGATCTAACGGCAACCCTGCTGTACCGGCTTTCACCTCTTATCGTGGAACCGATAAATCGAATGTCGCTGCGCGGCTACGAGCATCCGGGCGTGTTCTATTTGTTTCTGCTCGGCGTTACCGCCCTCGTCTACATTCCTGCGCGACTTTACTTCGGGCCAAGTCATTGGTTCGAGTTCGGGCCGCTCTCGCTGCAGGCCAGCCGTGTGCTGCTGTATGCCGCGTATTTCTTCATCGGAGCCGGGATCGGCGCGGCGACGTTGGACCGGGGGTTGCTTGGTGCGAGCGGAAAGCTTGCAAAAAGCACTTGGGGTTGGGTCGTTGCGGCGCTCGTTCCTTATTGCCTGCTGTGGGGGCTGATCGCGATCAAACGCGAGATACTGGGCAATCCTCCGCTGCAGCCGCAATGGTACGAAGCGAGCTATGCGCTGTTCTTCGTTGCGTTCAGCGCGGCCGTTCTGTTGGCAATTCTGGGTTATTTCCTGAGGTTCAAACGATCAGGCTCGAGCATTCTCGACCCCATGCAGGGCGATGCCTACGGCATCTTTCTGGTGCACTATCCGATCATTCTCTGGCTGCAATATTGGCTTTTCGATTTCGACCTGCCTGCCATCGTCAAGGCTGTTGTCGCGTTCGTGCTCACGGTCGCACTCAGCTGGGCTGTGACCGCCGCGCTGCGAAAAATACCCAGTGTGGCTCGGGTGCTGTGAACTTCAGCCCACGCCCGCGTTCATATACTCGGGAAACCAGCGCTCGAACCCTGCTCTGAGTGAATCGATGGAAACCGATGGCTCGCCGGCAATGGCGACCGTGTCACCGCCGGTCGTGCCAAGGCGCACACATGGCACATCGGCGCCCTTCATCTTGGCCAGCACCCGACCGGCCTCTTCAGCGCGCACGGTTACGAGATAGCGCGCCTGGTCTTCACCGAACCAATAGGCATGCGGCACAATAGATGCCGGGGCGGCCAAGAGTTGCGCGCCTATCCCGCCGGCCATTGCCATTTCGGCCAGCGCAACCAGAACGCCGCCATCGGAAACATCGTGGGCCGCTGTCGCCGTGCCGGCATGGATCATGCCGCGCACCACGTCCCCGTTTCGCTTCTCGGCCGCAAGGTCGACCGGCGGGGGCGCGCCCTCTTCGCGGCCGCAGATATCCCGCAAGTAGACCGACTGCCCGAGCCAGCCGTGAGTTTCGCCGATCAAAAGGATGGCCTCGCCCTCGCCCTTGAACGCGAGCGTGGCGGACTTGCTAAAATCATCGAGCAGACCGACGCCGCCGATTGAAGGCGTCGGCAGGATGCCGCGGCCGTTGGTCTCGTTGTAGAGGGAGACGTTGCCGGACACGACCGGAAAATCGAGCCCGCGGCAGGCCTCGGCGATGCCCTGAAGGCAGCCGACGAACTGGCCCATGATTTCGGGGCGCTCCGGGTTGCCGAAGTTGAGATTGTCCGTGATCGCCAATGGCCGCCCGCCAACGGCCGTGATGTTGCGCCAAGCTTCCGCCACTGCCTGCTTGCCACCCTCGAAAGGATCGGCCTCGCAATACCGGGGCGTCACATCGACGGTAAGCGCCAAGCCCTTGGGTCCGTCCTGCACCCGCACGACCGCTGCATCGCCGCCAGGACGCTGCACGGTGTTGCCCAGGATCACGTGGTCGTATTGTTCCCAGACCCAGCGCCTTGAGCAAAGCTCAGGCGTGGCGATCAACTTTTGCAACGCCGCCGCGATGTCGAGCGGCGCCTTCACGTCGCGTGCGTGAATAACCGGTAGCGGTGGCGACGGCACATGGGGACGATCGTATAGCGGGGCTTCGTCGCCCAATTCCTTGATCGGCAAATCGGCCATCACGTTGCCGCCATGCTTCACCACGAAACGCTTGCTTGGTGTCGTGTATCCAACGACCGCAAAATCCAGTCCCCATTTGCGGAAGATCGCCTCCGCCTGTTTTTCCTTTTCGGGCTTGAGCACCATGAGCATCCGCTCCTGGCTTTCCGACAGCATCATCTCGTAGGCGGTCATTCCGGTTTCGCGGGTGGGAACGGCGTCCAGATCGAGGTCCACGCCCAGATCGCCCTTGGCGCCCATCTCTACGGCCGAACAGGTCAAGCCGGCCGCGCCCATATCCTGGATCGCGATCACGCAATCGGCTTGCATGATCTCCAGGCAGGCTTCCAGCAACAGCTTCTCGGCAAAGGGATCGCCGACCTGCACGGTCGGGCGCTTCTCGGCGGAGTCCTCATCGAATTCGGCCGACGCCATCGAGGCACCGTGAATGCCGTCGCGGCCGGTCTTGGAACCGAGGTAAACGATCGGCATGTTCACGCCGGAGGCCGCAGCGTAGAAAATCTTGTCGGTATCGGCCAGACCGACCGCCATGGCGTTGACCAGGATGTTGCCGTCATAACGGGTGTGGAATCGCACCTGGCCGCCGACTGTCGGCACCCCAAACGAGTTGCCATATCCGCCGACGCCGGCGACCACCCCTGACATCAGATGGCGCGTCTTGGGATGCTCCGGCGCGCCAAAGGACAGCGCGTTGAGGCAGGCGATCGGTCGGGCGCCCATGGTGAAAACATCGCGCAGAATGCCTCCTACGCCCGTTGTAGCGCCCTGATAAGGCTCGATGTAGCTCGGATGATTGTGACTCTCCATCTTGAACACGACCGCCTGGCCGTCGCCAATGTCGATCACGCCGGCATTCTCGCCGGGACCCTGGATCACCCAGGGCGCCTTGGTGGGCAATCCCCGCAGATGAAGCCGCGACGACTTGTACGAGCAGTGCTCGTTCCACATCGCCGAGAATATCCCGAGTTCGGTGAAGCTAGGCACCCGTCCGATCAGCTTGAGAATGCGCTCATACTCGTCCGGCTTCAGGCCATGACTGGCGACGAGTTCGGGAGTGATTTGCGGCTGGTTCATGAGGCTCTTGCGCGATTAAGGTCCCTTATTAGGGAGATCGGGTAGCGCCGAAAAGCTCTTTTGTAGCGCAATTTCCTGCTGTCCATAGCTTTGCAGCCAACGTGCGAGCCTTCGGTTTGCACATCAGGCGTGGATCGGATTTAAGAACGGAATAACTCAATTGAAGGTGCAATCGCGTGGACGACCTGACCAAATCCGCATTCCTCAACCGGCCCGATCTGCACGTCGAAACCGCGGGCGAATTCAAGGGCTGGCGAACCTGGAGCCGTGACAATTTTGAAACCCATAACGGCCCGTTCTGGCACCGCATGGAGGATGACGGGCAAATCCGATGCGTCTTCCGCGTCGAGAAGAAGCATCTCAACGGTATGCGCAATGTCCATGGCGGCGCATACATGGCGTTTGCGGATTATTGCCTGTTCGCGATGGCAGCACCCGTGCTGCAGGGCCCGGGCGTGACCGTGTCGTTCGGTTGCGAATTTCTCGACGCCGCAAAAGAAGGCGAGCTTGTTGAGGGAACGGGCGAGATTATGCGCGCCGGAGGCTCGATGATCTTCTTGCGCGGGCTGCTGAAAAGCGCTGAGCGACCCCTGTTCACGTTTTCCGGCACCATCAAACGGGTGAAGTGGCCATCGCGTCCGGCTGCAAGCAAGGACACTTCGACGCAGTCCTAGTTTTTGCCGAACCGGTCAGCGCGACGGGCGAATCACGCCGCGCGCTCCAGATGCGCCACCAGGCCCGCGAAGAGCCCCCGGCCATCGGTACAACCCATGACGTGTTCGACGTGGTTCTCCGGATGGGGCATCATGCCGAGCACGTTGCCGCCCTCGTTGACGATCCCGGCGATCGAATGCGCGGCGCCGTTGATGTTGGAGGGCTCATCGACGACGCCCGCCGCGGAGCAGTAGCGATACAGCACCCTGCCCTCGCCCTCGAGCCGTTTGAGCGTCTCATCGTCGGCCTCGTAATTGCCTTCGCCATGGGCGACCGGCACGCGAATGACCTGCCCGGCATTATAGCCGCGCGTGAACGGGGTGTCGGATCGCTCGACCCGCAGGTGCACGTCTTGGCAGATGAATTTGAGCTGTTCGTTGCGCATCAACACGCCCGGCAGAAGTCCTGCTTCGCAGAGAATTTGAAAACCGTTGCAGACGCCGAGCACCATTCCACCGCTCGCCGCGAACGACCGCACCGCGTCCATCACCGGTGCCCGCGCCGCAATCGCACCGCAACGCAAGTAGTCGCCATACGAAAATCCGCCGGGCACCACGACCAGATCGGTGCCATCGGGCAACGAGGTGTCGGCGTGCCAGACCATCGCGGGATCATGACCTGATGCAAGCCGGAGCGCGCGCGCCATGTCGCGCTCGCGATTGATTCCGGGAAAGACGAGAACGGCCGACTTCATGCGGAATTGCCTAGCTCAGAACCTCGACCCGATAGTTCTCGATTACGGTGTTTGCCAGCAGCTTGTCGGCGGCAGCCTTCAGCGTCGCTTCCGCCGTGGCCTTATCGGAGCCGGAAAGCTCGATATCGAACACCTTGCCCTGGCGCACGCTGGCGATGCCGTCCACGCCAAGCGATTTGAGCGCGCCTTCGATGGCTTTGCCCTGCGGATCGAGAATGCCTGACTTCAGCGTGACGGTAACACGTGCTTTCACGTCGGCCTCAGCTCTTCACCAACACCGGGCCGGAGCCTGCCGGCCGTTCGTTTTCCATCAGGATACCGAGACGCTTCGCGACCTCGGTGTAGGCCTCCAGCAAGCCGCCGAGATCCCGGCGAAAGCGGTCCTTGTCGAGCTTCTCGTTGGACTTGATATCCCAGAGCCGGCATGAATCAGGGGAAATCTCGTCGGCAACGATGATTCGCATCATCTCGTTCTCGAAAAGCCGGCCGCATTCCATCTTGAAATCGACCAACCGGATGCCGATCCCCAGGAACAGGCCGGTAAGGAAGTCGTTGACGCGGATCGCCAGCGCCATGATGTCGTCGATTTCCTGCGGAGTGGCCCAGCCGAACGCCGTAATGTGCTCCTCGGAGACCATGGGGTCGTTGAGTTGGTCATTCTTGTAGTAGAACTCGATGATCGAGCGCGGCAATTGGGTGCCTTCCTCGATGCCGAGACGCTGCGACAGCGAACCCGCCGCCACATTCCGCACCACGACTTCCAACGGCACGATCTCGACTTCCCGAATCAACTGCTCGCGCATGTTGAGGCGACGGATGAAATGGGTGGGCACCCCGATATCGTTCAGATGCTGGAACAGGTACTCCGAAATCCGGTTGTTGAGGACGCCCTTGCCCTCGATAATCTGGTGTTTCTTGGCATTGAACGCGGTCGCATCGTCCTTGAAGTGCTGGATCAGGGTTCCCGGCTCGGGTCCTTCGTAAAGCACCTTTGCCTTGCCTTCATAAATGCGGCGTCGACGGCTCATTGGGATGTACCGTGTGTTGTTAAAATCCATGAATATGGTGTGCTCCGGATGACCTAGGGATTGAGACCCACGACGGAGCTGCCGTGAAGGCCAGCGGGAGGAAACAGAACGAGAACCGGCCCGAATTCAACCTATCTTATCGGGCTACCCAGCACAATCGACCTCGCCCAGTTTTACCGTGCGGCTGCGGCTTCGGGACTGTTGTTTTAGCCGCGTGCTCCAGTTATCTAGGCGCCCATGAAGTCTGCCGCAACGAAGCGTGCCGACACCATTTTAGCCCTTTGGGATCGGAACCTTGGAACATGACTACTTTTGACAAACGCGAGGAAGGTTTCGAGAAGAAGTACGCCCTCGATGAGGAACAGAAGTTCAAGGCGGAGGTGCGCCGCAACAAGCTGCTCGGGCTTTGGGTTGCGGAAAAACTCGGAATCTCCGGCGACGCCGCCAATGCGTACGCCAAGGAGGTCGTCGCCGCCGACTTTCAAGAAGCCGGCGACGGCGACGTGGTCCGCAAGGTGATCACTGACCTCGGCGCCAAGGGCATTGCGATGACCGAGGCCCAAGTCCGCACCCGCATGAACGAGCTGATGGGACAAGCCGCTGCTGAAGTGAAGGCTGGGACATAGCCCTGCGCCATTGCTGGGCGGCGCAGCGACCGCTGCGGATCAACCCTCCTTGAAGCCGTATTCCGGAACGTTGCCGCTTGCACCGTAGTATTTGAACGGCAGGAACTTGCCCGACATCGTGATCTTGACCCGGTCGCCTTTCGGGTTAGGAAGCCGCTCCATCACCATGTCGAAGTCGATGGCCGACATGATGCCATCCCCGTACTCTTCCTCGATCAAGGCTTTCCAGGCTGGGCCGTTGACCATGACCAGCTCGTAGAACCGATAGATCAACGGATCGGTCGGCGGCATTTCCATGCCGCGCATCGGCGTCTCGTTCAGCATCGCGATTTCGGATTTGGACAGCCCGAACAGCTCGCCCGCGTTCGCCGCCTGCGGTTTGGTCAATTTCATCTGGCCCAGGATAGCGCCTACAATCAGCACTTCTGAATAGCCTCCGATCTTTTCGCAGATGTGCTTCCAGCTCCAGCCGTTCTCGCGCTTGATGTCGAGCAGCTTCTCTGTGAGGTCGGAACGTTTCATAGTGGTCTCCTTGGGGCGTGATTGAGAGTGCCGCAGCGCACGCAAGGAGCGTGCCAGCCGGATGAAATCGCCGCCAGACTAGCCACCCGTTTCGGGCATGGACATTGCCAGGCGGTGCAGTTGCGCGCCGATATCGGCCTCCACATCGCAAACCGCCATGTTGATGACGCGATAGCCGCGAGCCTCCAGCCAGGCCCGCCTTGCGGCACGGTCTAGCGCGATGACGTCCGTTTCATCAGGGTTGACGAGCTCGATCGCAATTCTATGGACGAACGAAACAAAATCAGGAATGTGTCTGCCGACGGGAGTCTGACGCTTGAATTGACCGGCGAACCGGCGGTCGGTGGTCAACGCCTGCCACAGAATGCGTTCGGCGTCGGTCGGATTTCGCCGCAACAGCCTCGCGAGCCCGCGCACGGTGCCGCTTTGCGATGGCAGAGCGCCTTGCCCGTGCTCTGCCAGCAACGCCCGTAGTCTCGTCGCCTGTTCGCCGTCGAGAACGCCGCCCTTGGCGGGGCCTTTGCGACCTTCCGCGACCGCCATCACCACGCCGTGTAGCGTATGCATATCCTGCTTGGTGGGGTCCATGCGCGTGAAAATGTTGCGCAGGTTGACCAGCATCGTCTCGCGCTTCTCGGCCGGGCGAAGGAATTCAGCCTTGTCGAGTTCGCGGACAAGATTGTCGAAGAAGGCCTGCATCTGGTGCTGCGAGGCCGGCTCGGAGCGCTCGGGCATCGAGAACGGCAGCGCGCCCGAGGTCGAAAGCTTGAACCACTCATAACCAATCAACAGCACCGCCTGCGCCAAATTGAGCGACGCGAAACCCGGATTGACCGGAAAGGTGATGATCCGGTTGGCGAGCGCGACCTCCTCGTTCTGCAGCCCGTATCGCTCGCGCCCGAACATGATGCCCACCGTGCCACCTTCGGCGATGCCGGCAACGATCTGCTGCGCGGCGGCTTCGGGCGCGACCACCGGCTTGGCCTGGTCATGAGCTCGGGCAGTTGTGGCGAATAGCAACGTGCAATCCGCGACCGCCTGCTCGACCGCGTCGAACAACTCGACACGGTCCAAAATGTGATCGGCGCCGGCAGCTGCGCGTTGCGCACTGATGTTGGGCCAGCCGTCGCGCGGGTTGACAATGCGCAGCCGAGTAAGCGCGAAATTGCCCATCGCGCGCGCGGCCATCCCGATGTTCTCACCGAGTTGCGGTTCGACCAGGATCACAACCGGACCTGGGACATCTATCGCTGTTTTGGTCTTGTCGGTGCCCGAACCGGACATCTCACCTAACTCTCTCATTCGATATCTGAAGGCTTTGGACTAAACTGCCAACATTCTGACCCAACCTCTTGGGTTTCCATGGCGATTGGTCCAAGCTGCGCCATTCGGAAATGATGCGGTCGGCTTAGACGCCTTTTGTTTCGATCGAATCCTTTGAAGCCGGGGATCCCGCCTCCCGCGGCGCTTGCGCGCATTCGCCCGTCCGGTACGGTATCAATCACAAACACAACGAACCCGAAAGCCAATTCAAGGCCGCTGCACATCGGAGACTACCATGCGCCGTAGATGGTCCTTGGCGATCGCGGGAGTGGTTCTCATTTTGGCCGGGGGGTTGCTGGCCTACGTGACGCAGACCGCCGGCGGGATCCGAATCCACGATGTGCGCTTCAAAGGCGCCAATGACAATACCATGAGCGCCCTGCTTTACATCCCGCCAGGCGCAACACCGCAGACGCCCGCTCCCGGTATTCTCGCCGTCCACGGCTACATCAATTCGCGTGAAACGCAGGACGGCTTTGCCATCGAGTTCGCGCGCCGTGGCTACGTGGTGCTGGCGCTGGATCAGACCGGTCACGGTTACAGCGACCCGCCTGCTTTCGCAGGAGGTTTTGGCGGGCCCGACGGCCTCGCTTATCTTCGGGGCCTCGATGTTGTCGATAAGGGCAATGTCGGGCTGGAGGGCCACTCCATGGGAGGCTGGGCTGTGCTTGCCGCCGCTGCCGCGAAGCCGGACGACTACAAATCGATGGTGCTGGAGGGTTCGTCCACCGGCAAGCCCTTCGCCGCCGAAGGTACGACCAGTTGGCCTCGCAACGTCGCGTTAGTGTTTGCGCAGTACGAGGAATTCCCGAACCTGATGTGGGGCGTCGAGCGCGCGCGCGATGTCACGCAAAGCCCGAAGCTCTGGGCCTTGTTCGGGACCCAGGGGCCCGTCGAAGCCGGCAAGGTATATGGCGACATCGCCCAGGGCACCGCCCGGGTGCTTTACACCCCCGCCATCACTCACCCACAGGAGCATATTTCCCACCGGGCGATCGGCCATAGCCTCGACTGGTTTGCCAGGACGTTGCAAGGCGGCACGCCGCGCCCGGCCGACGATCAGATCTGGTTTCGCAAGGAGATCGGTACGCTCATCGCACTAATTGGCTTCGTTGCGCTGCTGCTGGGAGTCTTCGAAAGCCTGCTCGAAGCCCCGGTCTTTTCGCGTCTGAGAATGGCCGAGATCACCGACCGCAGCATGCCGGCCCCGGTCCCGGCCTCTGGCGGGCGCTGGACCGCGGCATTCCTGTTGTCCGCCCTGATACCCGCGCTGACCTACTACCCGGCGTTCGCGCTTGCAAGAACGTATCTCAAGCCCTCGCCATACCTCCCCCAGGGCATCACCAATCAGATCCTGGTATGGGCGATCCTCAACGCGTTTATCACTCTGGCGCTGATGCCGTTCGCGCCCAAGCGCGCCAACCGCGTCGGCATCATCGGCCCCTCCATTCTGATCGCGCTCTTGACCGTCACCGTCGGATACGCGGCGTTGTGGTTGGCCGATCTCGCCTTCAAGATCGATTTCCGTTTTTGGATCGTCGCGCTCAAGCTGATGAGCGCCAAGCAGTCCCTCATCTTCCTGATCTACGTCATCCCGTTCACCGCCTTCTTCGTCATAGCCTTGCATGTGCTGCACCGGAATTTCTCCACGGTGGCAACGCCGCGTGGTCGGCTCTATCTGACCAACGTCCTGGCCCTCACATTAGGCTTTATCCTGCTGCTCGCCGTGCAATACGGCGCGCTATGGTTATCCGGGAAGCTGATCAACCCGCTCCCCGATCCAGGCTTCGTGCCGCTTTCTACCATTATCGCGATCCAGTTCGTGCCGTTGTTGGGCATTGCCGCCGTGATAGCGACCTTCACGTGGCGGCGCACCGGCTCCAGTCTGCCGGGTGCGCTGATTTGCGGGCTGTTCGTTACCTGGTACGTGGTGGCTGGCACAGCTACCCAGGTCCCGTTCTAAAGCTGGTGCCGGCCCATCTCTGCGAAGAATGCGCTGAAAGTGCATAGCGCCTCGGCTTTCGCGTTGGCGGCTGCAATGCTATAGCGCCCTACCTCATGCCTGCCTCTGAAGGCAGTATTTCCCGAAAAGGCCCGATCTCCATGGCAAAAATTAAGGTGACCAACCCTGTCGTCGAACTCGATGGCGATGAGATGACGCGGATCATCTGGCAGTACATCAAGGACAAGCTGATCTACCCGTTCCTCGACATTAACCTGATGTATTTCGACCTCGGGATGGAATACCGCGACAAGACCAATGACCAGGTTACGGTGGACGCCGCCAACGCCATCAAGAAGGTCGGCGTCGGAGTCAAATGCGCGACCATCACTCCGGACGAAGCGCGCGTGAAGGAATTCGGGCTGAAGGAAATGTGGAAGTCGCCGAACGGCACCATCCGCAATATCCTCGGCGGCGTAGTCTTCCGTGAGCCCATTATCTGCAAGAACGTGCCGCGGCTGGTCCCGGGCTGGACCAAGCCGATCATCATCGGCCGCCACGCCTTCGGCGATCAGTACCGTGCCACGGACTTCAAGTTTCCCGGCAAAGGCGTGTTGACGATGAAGTTCGTCGGCGAGGATGGCACGGTTATCGAGCGCGAGGTCTACAAGGCGCCCGACGCCGGCGTGGCGCTCGCGATGTACAATCTCGACGACTCCATCGCCGATTTCGCGCGCGCTTCATTCAACCAAGGGCTGTCGAAAGGCTATTCGGTCTATCTCTCGACCAAGAACACGATCCTCAAGGTCTATGATGGGCGGTTCAAGGATATCTTCCAGGAGATCTTCGATACCGAGTTCAAGCCGCAATTCGACGCCAAGAAGATCACCTACGAACATCGTTTGATCGATGACATGGTCGCCGCCGCGATGAAGTGGTCCGGCGGTTACGTATGGGCTTGCAAGAACTACGACGGCGACGTGCAGTCCGACACCATCGCACAGGGTTATGGCTCGCTGGGCTTGATGACCTCGGTACTGATGACCCCCGATGGCAAGACGGTAGAGGCCGAGGCCGCCCACGGCACGGTGACGCGGCATTATCGTGAGCACCAGAAGGGCAAGGAGACCTCGACAAACTCTATCGCCTCGATCTTCGCCTGGACTCGCGGCCTGTCGCATCGCGCCAAGCTCGATGATAACGCGGAGCTTGCGAAATTCGCGCTGACGCTGGAGAAGGTCTGCGTCGATACCGTTGAAGCCGGCTTCATGACCAAGGATCTGGCCTTGCTGGTCGGCGCCGATCAGCGTTGGCTCTCCACCACCGGGTTTCTGGACAAGGTCTCCGAAAACCTGACCAAAGCCATGGCCGCGTAGCGGTTATTACGAAAAAGAATCCCGGCGTAACTGCGCCGGGATTGACAAGCGAAGCGGCGGTTCGCCTCGAACCGCTCAGGGATTGAGCTGCCCACCGGGCGTCGAACGGGAAATCTTCAGCTCTTCCTCATTCATGTCTGCCGATACGTCCGCGAATAGAGGCGTACTCAGATAGCGTTCGCCGGTGTCGGGGAGCATGCATAGGATGTTTGCGCCCTTTTCCGCCTCGCGCGCGATCTTGAGCGCGCCGGCAAAGGTCCCGCCTGAAGTAATGCCCACGAAAATCCCCTCATGGCTCGCGAGTTCTTTACTGTAGCGAATGGCATCGGCCCCTGAGATCGACAGCGTCTGATGAATGACCTTGGTCGATACCGCATCATCCGTGAGCTTCGGGATGAAATCTGGCGTCCAGCCTTGCATAGGGTGGGGCTTGAATGCCGGGTGTGGTGCGGCTGGAGTTCCGTCCGAATGCCGCGACTGCGCGATGCCGCTCATTAACAGCGGCGCGTCGGCCGGTTCGCAGAGCACGATTTTGGTCTCGGGACTTTCCTTCGCGAGCACCCGCGAAACGCCCTTCAACGTGCCGCCTGTTCCGTACCCGGTGACCCAATAGTCCAGGCGCTGTCCGGAAAAGTCATCAAGTATCTCGCGCGCTGTCGTGCGCGAATGGATGTCCGGATTGGCTTCGTTCTCGAACTGCCTCGTCATGAACCAGCCGTGAGCCTTGGCAAGTTCAAGGGTTTTGTTGATCATGCCGACGGCGCGCTCCGCAGCGGGAGTTACGATGACCTTCGCACCAAGAAATCGCATGAGCTTACGGCGCTCGACGCTAAATGGCTCCGCCATGGTGACCACAAGCGGGTATCCCTTGGCAGCGCAAACCATCGCCAGACCGATGCCGGTGTTGCCGCTTGTGGCCTCTATGACCGTCTGCCCGGGCTTGAGCTCCCCCGATTTTTCGGCCGCCTCTATCACTCCAAGAGCCAATCGGTCCTTCACTGACCCAAGAGGGTTGAAGGCTTCGATCTTGACAAAAAGGTTTACTCCGGGCGGCCCCATGCGGTTTATTCGCACGACCGGCGTGTTGCCGATGGTCTCGGCTATGCTCTGGTATATTCGCCCCATGCCGCTCCTCCAAATGAACTGATGCAAAAAACACGCGCTGCTCGCGACAGTTATCCTGATTGTTTTCATGCGGCAAGCTGATGGCGAAAACGGAACCGGCCGGCGCGCGACGAGCCGCCTGAAACCATCGAAGCTGGCGCACGTTTGTTGCTGGATAACGCATGCAGGACATTGTACCCGTGAGCAGTCCAGCGGATTGACGAACTTTTGATTTCACCGATCAGGGGACCTCTTTGCCCAACGAACGTGTGGAACGAAGATTGGCCGCCGTGCTCGCTGCAGACGTCGCCGGCTATAGTCGGCTGATTGGCCTCGATGAGGAGCGCACCGTTGCGCAATTCAAGGCTTTTCGAAAGACGCTGGTCGAGCCGGCAATCGCTACGCACCGTGGCCGAATCGTGAAGAGTACGGGTGATGGCGTTCTCGTTGAGTTCGGGAGTGCCGTTGATGCCGCGCGCTGCGCTGTCGAAATCCAGCGGGAGATGGCCAGACAAAATGCCGGCGTTCCGCCGGAATCCAGGATCGAGTTCAGGATCGGAATCCACGTCGGCGATGTAATCATCGACGAAGACGACATCTTTGGAGACGGCGTCAACATCGCAGCAAGGCTGGAGGGCATCGCCGAGGCGGGCGGCATCTGCATCTCCGATGACGCCCACCGACAGATTCGCGGCAAAATCGATGTGGTGTTCGAGGATATCGGGCTGCAGAACCTGAAGAATATAGCGGAGCCAATGCATTCATGGCACGTACAGCTTGGAGAAGGCGCCGCTTCTGCCCGTTCGTTGTCGGCCATTTCGAAGCCTCAGGTCTTAACCCTCCCCGACAAGCCTTCTATCGTTGTCCTTCCATTCGATAACATGTCGGCCGAACCCGGCCAGGACTACCTGGCTGATGGAATTGTGGAGGCAATCACCGCAGCTCTTTCGCGTATCCGCTCTTTCTTCGTCATCGCACGCAGTTCAGCATTCACCTACAAGGGTAAGCCCAAAAACGCGCGCGACGTCGGCAGGGAATTGGGGGTGGCGTACCTGCTGGAAGGTAGTGTGCAGAAAATCGGAAACCGCCTGCGTATCATCGTTCAGCTGATCGAGACAGAAGGGGGTGCACACGTTTGGAGTTCGCGTTTTGATGGCACCATGGACGACTTTTTCGATCTGGAGGATCGAATAACGGAACAAGTGGCAGGCGCTCTGCAACCTTCGCTGCGCATCGCGGAGATCGAGCGCTCGCGACGCAAACGGCCACAGGACATGGGCAGCTACGACTATACCATGAGAGCGATGCCTCACGTTTGGGCGCTTGAAAAAGACCAAAGCGCCAGAGCGATCGAGCTGCTTGAAAAGGCCCTCGCGATTGATCCCAAGTATCCGATGGCGCTGTCGCTTGCCGGCTGGTGCCACGCGCAACGCTCAGTCTACAACTGGGCGGACGATATCGCCCAGAGCCAGGTGATGGCTCGATCGCTGGCGGAACGTGCGGCGGAGTTGGGCGGTGATGACCCCATGGTCCTCGCGGTGCTGGGAGCGGTGCATACGTTTTTGCGTAACCACGGCACCGCACGAATCCTGCTCGAGCGCGCGGTGGTCCTCGACCCCAACGCCGCTTGGGCCTGGAGTCGCCTGGGGTGGATCGAGTGCTATGCCGATCAAACCGAGAAGGCGATCGAATATTTCGAACGCGCGATCCGCCTGAGCCCAATCGATCCGATGAACTTCAACAACTATGTAGGCATCGCCTCAGCCCATGAGGTCGCGCAGGAATACGATCAGGCCATAGCGCTTTACAAACGCGCCCTCGAGGAGCGCCCAAACGCCCGTTGGATATACCGCAATCTGGCATCGTCACTTTGCGGAGCCGGAAGGCTCGAGGAGGCCAAGCAGGCTTACGCCGAGTTGCTCCTCAGCTATCCTGATCTGACTGTCTCGAAATTCAAGCAGGCCATGGTGTTCTCTCCCGCCGTTCTCGAGCGTATGGGAGGAAATCTTCGAAGGCTTGGGTTGCCGGATTGATTCTTCGGTCGCGCGGCTAAACGCCCGCCATTGCCTTTTCAATGGCGCTGAGCGCCGCGTCGGCCTTCACGCCATCGGGCCCGCCCGCCTGCGCCATGTCGGGACGTCCGCCGCCGCCCTTTCCGCCGAGAGCTTCGGAAGCCACCCGCACCAGATCGACCGCGTTATAGCGTGAGGTGAGGTCGCTGGTCACGCCGACGACCACGCCGGCCTTTCCGTCCGCGGTGACCCCAACGATCGCGACGACGCCTGAACCAAGCTGCTTCTTGCCGTCATCGGCGAGGCTCTTCAGATCCTTCATCTCGATACCTTCGACGGAGCGCGCCATCAGCCTGACGTTGCCGACATCGCGGATGCCAGCAAGAGCCGCGCCCGAGCCGCTTGCCGCAGACGTTCCGCCCATCGCCAGTTTTTTGCGTGCATCCGAGAGCTCACGCTCCAGCTTCTTGCGGTCGTCCATCAACGAGGCGATACGGGCCGGCATTTCATCGAGCGTCGTGCGCAATTCGACCGCCGCCGTCTTGGCCAATGCCATGGTCTCGTTGGCATGCCTGCGGGCGTGGTGCCCGGTCAACGCCTCGATCCGCCGAACCCCTGAGGCGACCGCGCTTTCGCCCGTGACCGAGATCAGGCCGATATCGCCGGTCCGCCGCACATGGGTGCCGCCGCACAATTCCACCGACCAGCCAAGCGCATTGGCGCCATGCTCGCGCGCGGTCCTGCCCATCGAAACCACGCGCACCTCGTCGCCGTATTTTTCGCCGAACAGCGCGCGCGCGCCGGCCTCTCGCGCCTCGTCAACGCCCATCAGCCGGGTGGTAACCTCGTCATTCTCTAGCACCACGTCGTTTGCGATATCTTCGATGCGGCTTAATTCGTCGCTCGTAATCGGTTTGGGATGCACAAAGTCGAAACGCAGCCGGTCGGGAGCCACCAGCGAGCCGCGCTGCGCGATATGATCCCCAAGCACCTGGCGCAGTGCTTCGTGCAGCAAGTGGGTCGCGGAATGATTGGCGCGGATCGAGGAACGTCGGGCATGATCGACTTCCAGCAACAGCGGAGTGCCGGGCTTCAAAATGCCCTGCTCCACCGTCCCAAGGTGCACAAAAAGATCGCCCGCCTTTTTTTGGGTGTCGGTCACGCGGAAGCGCACGCTATCGCCGGTCATCATGCCGACATCGCCGACCTGTCCTCCGGACTCGGCATAAAATGGCGTCTGGTTGAGAATAATGGCTCCGGAATCGCCGGGCTTAAGCTCGTCGATTTCTTGGCCGTCTTTAACGAGCACGGCTACGACACCTTCGGCGCTCTCGGTCTCATAGCCGAGAAACTCCGACGCGCCGAGTTTTTCGCGCAGCGGGTACCACACGTTTTCAGTGGCGGCATCTCCAGAGCCTGCCCAGGCCGCGCGCGCCTTCGCGCGCTGGCGCTCCATGGCATCGGTGAAGGAAGCAATGTCCACGCCGATGCCGCGGTTACGCAGTGCGTCCTGGGTGAGATCGAGCGGGAAGCCGTAAGTGTCGTAGAGCGTAAAGGCAGTTTCGCCGTCAAACATGTCGCCCTTGCGCAGCGAGCTGCTTTTTTCGTCGAGGATCGACAGGCCGCGCTCAAGCGTCTTGCGGAATCGGGTTTCTTCCAGCCGCAGGGTTTCCTCGATCAGCTTTTCGGCGCTCACCAGCTCGGGGTAAGCCTGGCCCATCTCACGCACCAGCGCCCAAACCAGTCGGTGCATCAGCGGATCAGTGGCGCCGAGCAACTGGGCGTGGCGCATCGCGCGACGCATGATCCGGCGCAGCACATAGCCGCGTCCCTCGTTCGAGGGCAACACGCCGTCAGCGATCAGGAAAGAGGACGCGCGCAGGTGATCGGCAATAACGCGCAGGGAAGGCTTCTGTTCGCCTTTGGGATCGGCACCCGTCAGTTCGGAGATGGCTCGGATCAGGGCTACGAACAGGTCAATATCGTAGTTGTCGTGCTTGCCCTGCAACACGGCGGCGACGCGCTCGAGCCCCGCGCCGGTGTCGATGGAGGGCTTTGGCAACGGGTTGCGCACGCCGCCATCCAGCTGCTCGAACTGCATGAACACGAGATTCCAGATCTCGATAAAGCGATCCCCCTCCTGTTCGGCGGAACCCGGAGGACCACCCCAGATCTTGTCGCCGTGGTCATAAAAGATTTCGGAGCACGGCCCGCAGGGACCGGTGTCGCCCATCTGCCAGAAATTGTCCGACCCGGCGATTCGGATGATCCGCGACTCCGGCAAGCCCGCGATCTTCTTCCAGAGATTGAACGCCTCGTCGTCATCGACGTAGACCGTCGCCGTCAGCTTGTCCTTTGGCAGGCCGAATTCCTTGGTCACCAAATTCCACGCCAGCTCGATCGCCCGGTCCTTGAAATAGTCGCCGAAGGAGAAATTGCCGAGCAT
>JBJMTO010000138.1:0-15020 GCA_045811665.1 Bradyrhizobium sp. | reverse complement strand
GAACACCATCGCTGCGATCCAGCCAACGTTGTGCAACTCGTTCAATTGCCAGAAATAAAGGATAAGCCCCGGGGCGACGCCGAAATTTACAAAGTCCGCCAAGCTATCGAGTTCTGCCCCGAATTTCGACTGTCCCTTGATCATGCGCGCGACGCGGCCATCGAGGCCATCGAGCATGGCTGCAAATACGATTGCCGCCAGGGCCAGCTCCATCCGGCCCTCCATCGAGAGGCGGATCGCCGTCAGCCCCGCGCAGATCGCCAGCAAGGTGATGACGTTGGGCACAAGCATCCGCACCGGAATCGGACGAAAACGACGGCGGCGCAGTTCAGGGTAATTGGGATCAGGAGGTATCGACATGGCCGTGAATATAGCAAACCCCGGCACGCTCCGCCATCGCGGCTGCGGTGAGTCCGAGGATCCGATGGTTAATTGGCCCGGTAAGTACGGCCGCTCTCGGCCAGCCTGAAATCCGCGAGAATGGTTTCGCCGGCCACAGCGGTCTGACCCTCCGACACGAGCGCTTTGGTGCCTTCGGGCAGGTAAACGTCGAGCCGCGATCCGAACCGGATCAGCCCGAACCGTTCGCCGGCACCGATTGACTGGCCTTCGCGGACGAACGAGACGATCCGTCGCGCGACCAACCCAGCAATCTGGACTACGCCGATGCGGCCGTTGGGCGTGGAGATGGCTAGGGAGTTTCGTTCGTTATCTTCGCTTGCTTTATCGAGATCGGCATTGATGAAGGTGCCCGGCCGATATGCAATGCGCTCGATCCGGCCCGCCACCGGGCTGCGGTTCACGTGACAGTTGAACACGCTCATGAAGATGGACACTCGCGGCAGCGGCCTGTCACCAAGCCCAAGCTCGGCCGGAGGCAGCACCTGAGTCACCATCGAAATGCGCCCGTCGGCCGGCGCCACCACAATGCCTTCGCGCACCGGCGTCACCCGCACCGGATCGCGGAAAAACAACGTGCACCACAGCGTCAACAGCGTCCCGACCCAGCCGAGGGGTGGCCAGATCCAGAACAGGATGATGCTGATAAGCGCAAAGCCACCGATGAATGGATAGCCTTCAGGATGAACAGGCGGAATCTGCGCGCGAATGGATTTTGCGATGGACATCGGGTTCACTGATCTGTTTGTCCCTCAAAGCGACGAGGGATAGGTCATTCCGCGGCGGCGGGTGTCACCAGCGTGTCATCCACCGGCGGCGGGATCCGGTTCGGAGCTTCATTCTCATCGCCGATTCGCGCCAGCTTCTCCCGCGCTTCCTGAGCCTCACGCTGCCGGTTCCACATACTGGCATAAAGTCCGCCGCTTGCCAAAAGCTGCCCATGGGTTCCTCGCTCGGCGATGCGGCCTTGATCGAGTACGATGATTTCGTCGGCGCCGACGATCGTCGATAACCTGTGCGCGATCACGAGCGAAGTCCGGCTGCGCGATACCCGCTCCAGCGCCTCCTGGATCTCGTGTTCTGTATGGCTGTCGAGGGCCGAAGTCGCCTCGTCGAGCACCAGGATTGGCGGCGCCTTGAGAACGGTGCGCGCAATCGCCACACGCTGCTTCTCTCCTCCCGAAAGCTTGAGTCCTCGCTCACCGACCTGAGTCTCGTAGCCCTTTGGGGACATCCTGATGAAAGGATCGATTTGCGCCAGTTGGGCCGCCTGCTCGACCTCGGCGTCCGTTGCGTTCCAACGGCCGTAGCGAATGTTGTACCGGATGGTGTCGTTAAAAAGCACTGTGTCCTGCGGTACCATCCCGATCGACGCCCGAAGCGAGGATTGAGTCACGTTGCGTATATCTTGGCCGTCAATCAGGATCTTCCCGCTCGAGACGTCATAAAGCCGAAACAGCAGCCGCGAAATCGTTGACTTGCCCGCCCCGGATGGGCCGACAATCGCGACCGTCTTGCCGGCCGGCACATCGAAGCTGAGGCCTTTCAGGATCGGGCGCTCGGGATCGTAGGCAAAACGTACGTCCTCGAAGCGCACCGTCCCCGACGTGACGACCAGCGGCTTCGCTCCGGGAACGTCCTTGATCTCCGGATTGCGTGACAGCACCTGAAACATTTTCTCGATGTCGATGATCGCCTGCTTGATCTCTCGATACACCATGCCCATGAAATTCAAGGGCTGATAGAGCTGGATCATCATCGCGTTGACCATGACGAAGTCGCCAACGGTGTTGCGACCGGTGCGGACGCCGATCGCACACATGACCATCGTGGCGGTCAGGCCGACGGTGAAGATGATGGCCTGTCCGGTATTGAGAACCGCAAGCGAGGTGTAGGTTTTGACACTGGCCTGCTCGTATCGCTCCATCGAACGGTCGTAGCGAGCGGCTTCACGTTCCTCGGCGCTGAAATATTTCACCGTTTCGTAGTTCAAAAGCGAGTCGATTGCCTTGGTATTCGCTTCGGTGTCGGAGTCGTTCATTGCTCGGCGGATCTCGATCCGCCATTCGGTGGCGAGGTAGGTGTAGTACATGTAGACGACCACGGTGATCATCGTGACCAGTACATAGCGCCAATCGAACTGCCACAGCAGCACGGCCATCAGCAACGAGACCTCGACGATGGTCGGGACCAGTTGAAGGATCACCATCCTGACGATGACTTCAATGCCGGTGCGACCACGCTCGAGCACGCGGGTCAGTCCGCCGGTTTTTCGCTCCAGGTGAAAGCGCAGCGACAGTTCATGCATATGCACGAAAGTGCGGTATGCGAGCTTGCGCACGGCATGCATCGCCACCCGGGCAAAGAGGCCGTCGCGCCACTGAGTCAAGACCGCCATCAGCACGCGCGTGGCGCCGTAGCTTAAGGTCATGATCAGCGGCGACGCGATCAACCACAGCGTCCAGTTCGACGCTTGGACCGGAGCGGTATCGGCTCCGGTCAGCGCGTCTATTGCCCACTTGAAGGTGAACGGCACGGACAAAGTGGCCAGCTTGGCCACCAGCAACAGCACCATGGACCACACCACCCGCATCTTGAGATCGGCGCGATCGCCGGGCCAGATGTAAGGCCACAGGTGCAGCAAGGTCCGGGTCAGGGTAGCCTTGTCGGGTGGACTGTCGGAGGGATGCAGCGCGTTGCCGTCGCTTGGGGCCAAGTCGGGATGAGCCATTAATCAAGAGCCTGAAGATCGCCGCCGCGCGACTGTTCTTGTGTATTGTTCCGCTCATATAGGGCGTTTGGGCGCTGCATGCACCCTCGAGGGGCCGAATTCTCGGAAATGCTCCCGGTTAACGACAGAATCAAAGGCCTAAGCGAATGCGCAAGACTTGACGCTCTTACGCTGCGGTGCCACATGCCCATTATGGTCAGCAGAATCAGGACTATTTGCGTTTATTGCGGCTCCGGCCCTGGCACAAACCCCCGCTTCGTCGACGGCGCCAAGTCCTTGGGAAAATCGCTTGCCGAGAACGGCATCCGCCTAGTGTATGGCGGCGGCTCGATCGGCCTCATGGGTGCTGTGGCGACATCGGTACTCGATCACGGTGGCACGGTTACCGGTATCATTCCCGACTTCCTCACGTCGCGAGAGAATGCGCTGACGCGGGTTCAGGAGATGGTCATCACGCCGGACATGCACGAACGTAAGCGGTTGATGTTCGAGCGTTCCGACGCATTCGTGGCGCTGCCTGGGGGCATCGGGACGCTTGAGGAACTGGTGGAGCAGTTGACCTGGCAACAACTCGGCCGCCACACAAAGCCGGTGCTGCTCGCCAATTTTGACGGTTTTTGGGAACCTTTGCTCTCGCTGCTGGCGCACATGCGCGCAACGGAATTCATTCGACCGTCACTGCCGGTACATATCCTCAAAGCGGACCGCGTCGAGGAAATCCTGCCACGATTGCGTGCCGCCGCTGCGCGGGCGCCGGAGGGCACGGAGGAACTGGCACCAGAATTGGCGCGGCGGCTTTAAAGCACCTCTTCCAGTCGCAGGTTTGTTGGATTCAGCCCTTTGGGTCGTCGGGAAACGTCACCGCCTCTATCCGATTGCCGTCCAGATCCACCGCAAAAGCTGCGTAATAGAGAACGCGATCGTTCGGGCGCAGGCCCGGCGCGCCGTCCGAGCGACCACCCGCCTCCAGCGCGGCAGCATGGAATGCGTCGACTTCGCTCGCCGATTTCGCGCGAAGACAGATATGAGCACCACTGGAGGACGCGAGCTCCGCCATATCGGTTCGTAGATTGATCCAGAATTCGGGGTAGCTCTTGCCGAAACCAATCGTTGCCGGGCGAGTCACCAGGCGCGAGAGCCCGAGTGGGGCCAAGGTCGCCTCGTAAAACCGCGCCGAGCGCTCGATGTTTCGGACGCCGATGGAGACGTGATCGATCATCCCACATGCATTCCCACGAAGGCCAAAGAGATCAGCGGATACTCTGGAAACGACAGCGCTTCCTCACGCCGGCGCGCCGGATTTCACGAGCTTGTAGATCACCGAATCCATCAGAGCCTGGAACGATGCGTCGATGATGTTGGGAGATACGCCGATGGTGGTCCACCGCTCGCCGTTTTCGTCCTCGCTCTCGATCAGCACACGCGTCACCGCTTCTGTGCCGCCGTTCAGGATACGCACACGGTAATCGATCAGCTTCAGCCCTTCGATGTACTTTTGGTATTTGCCGAGATCCTTGCGCAGCGCCACGTCGAGCGCATTGACGGGACCGTTGCCTTCAGCCGCCGAGATCAGCCGTTCGCCGGCCACGTCGACCTTGACGACCGCCAGGGCCACCGTCACACGCTTGCCATTGGCATTGTAGCGCTGCTCGACATTGACATCGAATTGCTCGACCCTGAAATATTCCGGCACCCGCCCCAGCGTGCGCCGCGCCAATAGATCGAACGACGCGTCGGCGGATTCGTACGCGTACCCCGCGGCCTCCCGATCTTTCAGTTCTTCGATAAGCCGAGCCAACTTGGGATCGTTCTTGTCATAGGCAATGCCGGCGCGCTCGAGTTCGGCAATGACGTTGGAACGGCCCGCCTGATCGGACACCAGGACCTTGCGATGATTGCCGACGGAGTGGGGCGCCACGTGTTCATAGCTCCCGGGGTCTTTGACCATCGCCGAAGCATGAATACCCGCCTTGGTAACGAACGCGCTTTCGCCGACATAAGGCGCGTGGCGGTTCGGAGCGCGGTTGAGCATGTCGTCCAGCGTGCGCGACACTTTCATCAGTGTCGCCATCTTTTCCGCCGACACACCGATGTCGAAGGCATCGGAAAATTCGCGCTTCAATCGCAGCGTCGGAATTAGGGAGCAGAGGTTGGCATTGCCGCAACGCTCGCCGAGCCCATTCAGCGTACCCTGGATCTGGCGGGCGCCCGCCCGCACTGCCGCCAACGAATTCGCCACTGCCTGCTCGGTATCGTTGTGGGCGTGGATGCCGATGTGATCGCCAGGGATATGCTTCGCCACCTTAGTAACGATGGCCTCGACTTCATGGGGCATGGTTCCGCCATTGGTGTCGCAGAGCACCACCCAGCGCGCGCCGGCGTCGAAAGCCGCCTTGGCGCAAGCCAGCGCGAACTGCGCATCTTCTTTGTAGCCGTCGAAGAAATGCTCGCAATCGAGCATCACCTCGCGTCCGGCCGACTTCGCTGCTTTCACGCTGTCGCGAATGGAAGCAAGGTTTTCCTCGTTGGTCGTCTCCAAAGCGACCCGGACCTGATAGGCCGACGATTTCGCAACAAAACAAATCGCATCAGCGTTGGCTTCCAAAAGCCCGGCCAGACCGGGATCGTTCGAAACTGAACGGCCGGGCCGACGGGTCATCCCGAACGCAGTGAACACGGCATGATCCAGTTTCGGCTTTTGGGCGAAGAACTGAGTGTCCGTGGGATTGGCGCCGGGGTAGCCGCCTTCGATGTAGTCGATCCCTAGCTCGTCGAGCATACCGGCAATCAGACGCTTGTCATGCAGGGTGAAGTCGACGCCGTTGGTCTGCGCTCCGTCACGTAGGGTAGTATCGAACAAGTACAGGCGCTCGCGGCTCATGAAGGATCTCCGGTCGATGCGCTTCCCACCAGGACCTTCTGCATCGTGGTGTTGGCGAGCCATTCGCCGTTGACGGTCACCGTGTTGCGCTGTTTGGCGACGTAACCGCGCTTGGAAAAGAACTCCAGCGCAGTGTCGCTGGCTTCTACCGTGAGAGATTTCGCCCCGCGGCCACCCGCGAGTTTTTCCAAGGCTTCAACCAACATGGACCCGACTCCCTGCCCGGCCACCCCAGGGTGGACGTAAAGCATGTCGATGTGATCGGCGCCCTTCAGCGAGGCGAACCCAACCTGCGAGTTCTGCAAAGTCGCAATCAGCGTAAGCGCGCCGGCTAACCTTTTGCCGAATTGGTCCTCATCATCGGCGGCGCTTGCCCAGGCTTCCTGCTGCGCTTCACTATAATCGTCTCCCGTCAACTGCTCGATCGCGGCAGTGAAGATCGCCCCCAGCACAGGCGTGTCCTCACGGAGAAAAGGCCGTAGCGCGGGTTTGGGTAGCATCTGCGCCATTAGCTCAAAATGCTCCGAAAACTTTCAGCGCCAGCACCGCAGCTCCGACGATCACGGCCCATTTAAGCACGATGTAATATCGCCAGTGCTTAGGAAACGGCGTGTCAGGACGGCTCATCGCGCGACCTCCCAGGTGGTACCTTCCTTCGAGTCCTTGATGACCACACCCATCGAGGCAAGTTGATCGCGAATACGATCCGATTCCTTGAAGTCTTTTCGCGCGCGGGCGGCGGCGCGATCCGAAATCAAGGTGTCGATTTCTCTCGGGTCTATGCCGGTAGCTACTTGCTTTCGGGCGTTCCATCGCTCGGCGCTTTCCGAGAGGAACCCTAACAGCCGCAGGGAGGCAGCGAACCGGCTGCGCTCGCCCTCGTTCCCCGATGCCGCGCTATTTCGGACACCGTACAACTCGGCGACCATCTGCGGCGTATTCAGGTCGTCCGCCAGCGCCTGGATGGCCGCTTCGGAGGGCTGTTCGCCACTGCGATCGGCAGCAACGCTATACCAGTCGTCCAGGGTCTTTGCGCTTTCTTCCAACCCCTTCAACGTCCAGTCGATGGGCGAACGATAATGGGACTTCAGCATGTTCAGACGCAGCACTTCGCCCGGCCAATCCGCCAGCAAGTCCCTGATCGTGACAAAATTGCCGAGGCTCTTCGACATCTTGTCTCCCTCGACCTGCAGGAAGCCGTTATGCATCCAGAAATTAGCCATCAGCAGCGTGCCGTGCGCGCAGCGGGACTGCGCTAATTCATTTTCGTGATGCGGGAATATCAAATCCAGTCCGCCGCCATGAATGTCGAACACTGTGCCGAGATAAGCGGCACTCATGGCGGAGCATTCGATGTGCCAACCAGGACGTCCTCTGCCCCAGGGACTTTCCCATCCCGGTTCATCGCCGGACGATTGCTTCCACAGAACGAAGTCGAGCGGACTTTTCTTGTGCGCATCGACAGCGACCCGCGCGCCGGGGCGCTGCTCCTCAAGATTGCGGCCGGATAGTACGCCGTAGTCCGGCATCGACTTCACATCGAACAGAACTTCGCCACCGGCCTCATAGGCATGGCCGCGCGCGATCAACTGCTTGATCAGCGTCACCATGTCGGTCTTGCCGTCGTCGCGCGGCAGCACAAAATCGGTCGCGCGGGGTTCGAACGTCGGCGGCACGCATCCGAGTGCCGCCGCATCCGCGTGGAATTGTGCGGCGGTGCCTTCGGTGACTTGCCGAATGGCCTGGTTCAGCGGCAGGCCGGGAAAGTCGCGCGCGGCGCGCTCGTTGATCTTGTCGTCCACGTCGGTGATGTTGCGGACGTAGGTGACGTGATCGGCGCCATAGAGATGGCGCAACAGCCTGAACAGCACGTCGAACACGATGACGGGGCGCGCGTTGCCGATATGGGCGAAGTCATAAACGGTCGGTCCGCACACATACATGCGCACGTTGTCGGGATCGAGCGGCGCGAAGCTCCGCTTTTCCCGCGTCAACGTATCGTACAGGCGCAATTCCATGGAAATCCCGTCCCTTGCGGCCGGGCGTCCAGTGATCTCGTGTGAGAAAAGACGGCCTCAGCCAGCGAATCGCTAGCTCATAATCTCGCGGCAAATGCCGCAATTGGCGAGGAAACCGTTCATCCCGACTACCATGGGCCCCTCGGGGGGATTCCGTCAAGAGCCTCACGAATCCTCCTCAGCTCATGAAGCGCCCGCCAAGGTTAATCATTCTTAACCTTTCAGGGCTATGGAGTCGCTGCGTCCCTCCTTTCCCGGTGCCCCATGCGAAGCTTAACCGCAGTTTTGGCCTGTGTTTTCGTAAGCATCGGATCGGCCGCATCGGCCGACAGCCGGGTGTTCATTATCGCCAACCAGGCGGATGGATACGGCGTCGACCAGTGCCTCGCCACAGGCGAGAAATGCGGCGCCCATGCCGCCCGCTCGTATTGCCAGTCGCGCGATTTTGCCCAAGCCATCTCCTATCGGCGCGTCGACCCGGACGAAATCACCGGATCGGTTTCGAAGCTGGGCCTCAAATGCCTGCACAGCGGGTGCAACGAATACGTCGCCATTACCTGCCAGCGTTGAGACGCCCATTACGGCTGGATTTACCCGCCACACCGAGGCCCCGGAAACGACGTGACGCTGCCCCGGGAAGCGGCTATGCAGGCCGGCTAGTGCCAGTGGCTCAAGTCGTGATATGTCGCCGGCACCATTAGCGAACTTCGGCGCGTGGCCGTGTTGAATTGGATATGCCTGAAACACTGATCCACCCCCTCGTCCGATCGATCCTGGGCTGCGTCGCGCTCTTCGGAATTGGCGCGCAGAGCGTCGATGCCTGGGCGCAGATGGGCCAGGGAGCGCCTTACCCGCAGGGCCCCGCGAGCAATCCGATGTGTCCGCGTCTGGAAGCGCAACTGGCGACCATCGACCGCGGCAGCGGCAGCGGGGATCCGGCCAAGGATGAGCAGATCCGGCGCTACCAGGACGCCGCCACCAAGCAGCAAGGCGAACTCGACCGCGTCACCCTGCAGGCCAAGCGAATGGGCTGCGATAGCTCCGGCTTCTTCTCGCTGTTCAGCGGACCTTCGGCGCAATGCGGCCCGGTCAACAATCAAATCCAGCAGATGCGCGCCAATCTCGATCAGATCACGACCAGTCTGGAGCGCTTGCGAAGTGGCGGCCTCGGCGGCGCCGAGCGCGACAACCAGCGCCGCTCGGTACTGACCGCGCTGGCCCAGAACAATTGCGGTCCCCAATATGCCAACGTGGCCCGGGGACCGGGCAGTTTCCTGGAGAATTTGTTCGGAACCAACAACAGCAATCCCAACCCTCCGGGTGTCGATCTGGGTCCACAATCCGGCACCTTCCGAACCGTCTGTGTCCGCTCCTGCGACGGCGCATATTTTCCGATCTCGTTCGCCACCGTTCCCGGCCGCTTTCCCGATGACGAAAAGAGTTGCAAGGCGCTGTGCCCGGCAGCGGAAGCAACCCTGTACGCCTATCGCAATCCCGGCGAAGACATGAACCAGGCGGTGTCGATCAGCGGACAACCGTATTCGTCCTCGCCGAACGCGTTTCGGTACCGCCAGGAATTCAACCCGTCCTGCGCCTGCAAGGCCGCCGGACAGACCTGGTCGGACGCACTGAAGAGCGTCGATGACAAGGCGAGCGCCGAACAGCAAGGCGATATCATCGTCACCGAGGAGAGCGCGAAGAAGATGGCGCGCCCACCGGCCGCGAAAGGCGCCGCGCCAAGCGCGAAGAAGGGTGGACCTGCCACCACGACGACCGGGCCGGCCGCCGCCGCGCCCGCCGCATCGGCTCCCCCGACTGATTCACCTGCTGCGCCCGCTGACAAATCGATCCGCACGGTCGGTCCGACCTTCATCCCCGCCCGCTGATCTCATCCATCGAAGGCTTCCGCCGAACCGCGTCCGGCACGCGACAGCAGCGTGTCATCGGGCTCCGGCAATGGTTTTCCGGCATCGCGAAATCGGTTGGTGATGGGATAACGGCGGTCCCGACCGAAATTCCGGCTGGTTACTTTGACCCCTGGGGCTGCCTGCCGCCGCTTGTATTCGGCGATATTGAGCAACCGATCGATGCGCACCACCACCTCGCGGTCGAATCCCGCCGCGACGATGGACGCCAGCGGTTCCTCACGCTCGACCAGCCGTTCCAGGATGGCATCGAGGATGTCGTAAGGCGGCAGTGAATCCTGATCGGTCTGATTCTCACGCAGCTCCGCGGTCGGTGGTCGGCTAATGATGTCAGGCGGAATAACCTCGCCTGATGGACCCAGTGCGCCGAGCGGCTTCCACGAATTACGCAGCGCGGACAGCCGGAACACCTCGGTCTTGTAGATGTCCTTGATCGGATTATAGCCGCCGTTCATGTCGCCATACAGAGTGGCGTACCCGACCGACATCTCGGACTTGTTCCCCGTGGTGACCACCATCGCGCCGGTCTTGTTGGAGATCGCCATCAGCAGCGTGCCGCGCGCCCGCGCCTGCAGATTTTCCTCGGTGATGTCGCGCGGCATGCCGGCGAAGACACCCGATAGTATCTGCTCGAAGCCGTTCACCGCCGGCGCGATGGGCAGCACCTCGTAGCGGATGCCGAGCGCCTTGGCGAGCTTGGCGGCGTCGTCCAGCGACACCTGCGCGGTAAAACGGAACGGCAGCATGACGCCGCGCACCCGATCCGCACCCAGCGCATCGACGGCGATCGCGGCGCACAGTGCGGAGTCGATGCCGCCGGAGACTCCGAGCAACACGCCGGGAAAGCCGTTCTTGCCGACGTAATCGCGCAATCCGAGAACGCAGGCCGCGTAGTCGCCCTCGTCGCCGTCAAGAACCGGCGCGGTCGGTCCGGTACAGCGCCAGCCGGTGGCAGTCTTGCTCCAATGCAGCGTCGTGATGCTTTCACCGAATGCCGGGAGTTGCGCCGCCACCGAGAGATCGCCGTTGAGTGCAAACGAGGCGCCGTCGAACACCAGCTCGTCCTGCCCGCCGACCTGGTTGAGATACACCAGCGGCAGCCCGCTTTCGGTGACCCGCGCCACCGCGATCGACAGCCGCAGATCGTTCTTGCCACGCGCGTATGGCGAGCCGTTCGGGACCACCAGGATTTCGGCCCCCGTCTCGGCGAGGCACTCGACGATATTCTCGTAATCCGCCGATTCTTCCAGCCAGATGTCCTCGCATATGGGGACCCCGACCCGTATCCCTCGGACGGTCACCGGCCCGGCGGCGGGACCGCGCGCGAACAGACGCTTCTCGTCGAACACTCCGTAGTTGGGCAGATTCGCCTTGAAGCGAATGGCGGCGATGCGGCCGCCGTCCAGGAGCGCACAGGCGTTGTACAGCTTGCCTTCCTCCACCCATGGGCTGCCGACCAGCATCGCCGGTCCGCCATCGGCTGTCTCGCGCGCCAGTGCCTCAACGGCGGCGCGGCAGGCCGCTTGGAATGCGGGCTTCAGGACGAGGTCTTCCGGCGGATATCCGGCAATGAACAGTTCAGGTAGCACCACGAGATCGGCGCCGTCGGCACGTGCCTGCGCGCGTGCGGCCCGCGCCTTGGCGGCATTGCCCTCGACGTCGCCGACCGTCGGGTTCAATTGGGCGAGCGTAATGGCGAACTGGTCGGCGCGTTGGGTCATAAGGCGATGGTGCCTTGGCCCCACTCAAACTGCAATCGCATGATTTAGATCGCGCCCATGCGTTCGCCGATGGCGAACAACCAGAACAGGCCCGCCATCACCAGCGCAACGCCGACGGCGGCGGAGCCCATATCCTTGACCCGCCCGATCTGCGGATCAGGATCGGTCGTGAGCCGATCCGCCAGCTTCTCTATCGCGGTATTAAGAAGTTCGATGACCAGCACCAGAACCACCGCCGCGATCAGCTCGACGCGGCGCATGGTGGTGACGCCGATCAGCCACGCCAGCGGCAGGGCAAGCGCCAGAGCCGCGAGCTCTTCGCGAACGGCCTGCTCCGAGCGGATCGCAAACGCCAGGCCGTTGCGCGTGTTGATCGTGGCCCGCCAGAACCGCAACAACTCAAAGGCCCGCCGCGACCGACAGCGGCTTTGCCTTGCCGACACGTTCCTGCTTGAGCAATTCGGCGATCAGGAAAGCCATGTCGATCGACTGCTCTGCATTCAGCCGGGGATCGCACACCGTGTGATAGCGATCGTTGAGATCCTCGTCGGTAATGGCTCGCGCGCCGCCGATGCATTCGGTCACATCCTGGCCGGTCATCTCCAGATGAACGCCACCGGCATGAGTGCCCTCGGCGGCGTGAATGGTGAAGAACGACTTCACCTCCGACAGAATGCGGTCGAACGGCCGGGTCTTGTATCCGTTGCTGGAGCTGATGGTGTTGCCGTGCATCGGATCGCACGACCACACCACGATGCGGCCTTCGCGCTGCACCGAGCGGATCAGTTGCGGCAGATGATCGGCGATCTTGTCCGATCCGAACCGGTTGATCAGCGTCAGGCGTCCAGGCTCATTGTCCGGGTTGAGCACGTCGATCAACCGCAGCAGTTCGTCCGGCTTGAGCGAGGGACCGCATTTCAATCCGATCGGATTCTTGATGCCGCGGAAATATTCCACATGGCCGTGATCGAGCTGTCGCGTGCGGTCGCCGATCCAGATCATGTGGCCCGAGGTTGCGTACCAGTCTCCGGTCGTGGAATCGACGCGCGTGAACGCCTGCTCGTAGCCGAGCAGCAGCGCCTCGTGGCTGGTATAGAAATCGGTGGCGCGCAGCTCTGGATGACTTTCGAGATCGAGCCCGCAGGCGCGCATGAAGTTCAGCGCATCCGAGATGCGGTCGGCCAATTCCTTGTAACGCCGCGATTGCGGGGAGTCCTTGAGGAATCCGAGCATCCATTGGTGCACGCTGGCAAGGTTGGCGAACCCACCGGTGGCGAAGGCGCGCAACAGGTTGAGCGTCGCGGCCGATTGGCGATACGCCATGAGTTGGCGCTGCGGATCGGGAGTACGCGCCTGCGCGGTGAAAGCGATGTCGTTGACGATATCGCCCCGGTAGCTCGGCAGCTCGACGCCGCCCATTTTTTCCACCGACGACGAGCGCGGCTTGGCGAACTGCCCGGCGATGCGGCCGACCTTCACCACCGGCACCGCACCGGCATAGGTCAACACGACCGCCATCTGCAGCAGCACCCGGAAGAAATCGCGGATATTGTTCGCGCCGTGCTCGGCGAAGCTTTCGGAGCAGTCCCCGCCCTGAAGTAGGAAGCCCTCGCCTGCGGCTACTCGCGCAAGCGCCCTTTTCAGGTTGCGGGCCTCACCTGCAAAAACGAGCGGCGGAAACGTGGCAAGCTGCGCCTCGACCTCGGCCAATGCCTTGGCATCGGGATAATCGGGAATCTGCAGCACCGGCTTGGCGCGCCAGCTTTCGGGTGTCCACCGCTCGGACATGACGTTAACTCCTCAGCAAAAACCGCTACTTATCGGAAGCAGCGGTGGCGGGGTTATACACAGGCACGGCACCCACCGCCAGTTGGAATTCGCCGATTGGGGGCCCTGCTGGCGCTCGTCATTTCCCGATGTGCAAGCCTTATCGAGGATTCGCGCGCAGGCCTGAAATCCACAACCACGGACGGGGGTTATGGATTCCGGGCTCGATGCTGCGCATCGCCCCGGAATGACGGGTTAGTTGTCTTGCTTTGGCGTTGACGGCAAAGATGCGTTTGTTTGCATGCGGTCAATTTTCTTGCTGCCATATCGGTGTCGTTCCCGCAGACGTACGGACGCGGGGATCCATACCCCATGTCGCTTGTGTTCAGAGACGCTGTTGGATGACTTCCTCGCAAAGTACGTCCTGTGGTTATGGGACCCGCATCGCGCTTCGCTTGTGCGGGACGACGGCCGGTGGAGTTGGTTTGTCGTCATTGCGAGCGTAGCGAAGCAATCCATGGCACATCCGCGACGAAGCTGGATTGCTTCGCTGCGCTCGCAATGACGGGTGTGGCGACTGCAGGAAAACACACACAGCTGTCATTCCCCGATGTGCAATTGCACATCGTGGATGCGCCGCTTGGCGCAGGCCCGGAATCCATAACCACGGATGGGGGTTATGGAGTCCGGGCTCGATGCTGCGCATCGCCCCGGAATGACGGGTTAGTTGTCTTGCTTTGGCGTTGACGGCAAAGATGCGTTTGTTTGCATGCGGTCAATTTTCTTGCAGCCAATTCGGTGTCGTTCCCGCAGACGTACGGACGCGGGGACCCATACGCCGTGTCGCTTGTGTTCAGAGATGCTGTTGGATGACTTCCTCGCAAACTACGCCCTGTGGTTATGGGTCCCGCATCGCCCTTCGCTTGTGCGGGACGACGGCGGTGGATTTGTTTTGTCGTCATTGCGAGCGCAGCGAAGCAATCCATTGGTACATCGGCAAGGAAGATGGATTGCTTCGCTTCGCTCGCAATGACGGATGTTGCGACGGCAGGAAAACACCGTCGATCGTCATTCCGGGATGTTTGCAATGACGGTCGCATGTGAGTCCGCGATCTCGCGGCGCGGATGCGCCCGAGTTGTGCGTGTTGGCTCCGCCCAATGAAGGGCGTGGGGAATGCCGGGTGTTTGATGCACCCGCAGTCTCGCGTGCGAAAGTTGTAGTAAGCACACGAGCATAGTCACCGTGGGTTCACCGGACTGACCCGGCATTCCCGCACGCAATGGTTTTAACGATTTCCTCCGTGATCTCCCCGGTGATCGGGCTTTCTTGTCACCGTCGCCTGCGGTTTGTCTCCGCAAACTTGACGCCAGCGTCGAGGCGTCAGGACCACACGACTTCGCCGTACGCATCCGGCGCTGTTCGTCAGCAGCACCATCGGCGTCCATTGCATCCCGCCCCGCGTCCGTGACGATCGCGATACGCCCCTTTGGTGGGACGAGACGGCGCGGACTACTGTGGTGATTTGCGTCGGGAGGAAACCGAAATATTTTTCGAAATGGGGCTGGACAGGCAAATCA
>JBJMTO010000137.1:0-8132 GCA_045811665.1 Bradyrhizobium sp. | reverse complement strand
GCGGAAGGCTTCAACGCCGCCATCATCGGCTTCAACGTTCGCGCGCACAAGGAAGCGGCTGCCGCCGCCAAGCGCAATGGGATCGAGATCCGCTACTACAACATCATCTACGATCTGGTGGATGATGTGAAAAAGGCGATGTCCGGCCTGCTTGCACCGACGCTGCGCGAGACCATGCTCGGCAATGCCCAGATCCTGGAAGTGTTCAACATTTCCAAGGTCGGCAAGGTTGCGGGCTGCCGTGTCACCGACGGTACCGTCGAACGTGGCGCCAACGTCCGCCTCATCCGGGACAATGTCGTCGTGCATGAGGGCAAGCTGTCCACCCTGAAACGCTTCAAGGATGAAGTGAAGGAAGTGCAGTCCGGCCAGGAATGCGGCATGGCGTTCGAGAATTACGGCGACATGCGCGTCGGCGACATCATCGAGTGTTATCGCGTGGAGATCATCCAGCGCTCGCTGTGAGTTCAAGTCTCGCAAGCGCGCCTGGGTTCATCACAACACAGACGTGGCATGGTCGGACTGTTCCGGCCATCCCCGTCTTACCTGACCAACAAGAAAGACCTGAGTGCCGTTCGCAACACTTTGCGGGCTGCCAGTAGTCGGCTTCCAGTCGCGGCAATTCAGAACGAGCTCGAGAGACGAGAATGCCCCGTCACCATAATAAGCTCTCCGCGCCGGGCGGCTCGCAGCGTCAGTTGCGGGTCGGAGAAACCGTGCGACATGCGATCGCGGACATCCTTTCGCAGGGCAACGTGCACGATCCGGACCTTGAGGCTCACATCATCACAGTTCCCGAGGTTCGGATGTCGCCGGACCTGAAGCTTGCCACCGTGTACGTGATGCCGCTCGGGGGCCGCGATACGGATGTCGTCATCGCGGCGCTCGAGCGGAACAAGAAATTCCTGCGGGGCGAGATCGCGCGGCGCGTTAACCTGAAATTTGCGCCTGATGTTCGCTTCCGGGTCGACGATCGATTCGACGAAGCAGAACGAATAGAGAAATTATTGCGAACACCTGCGGTGCAAAGAGACCTTGCCGCGGATTCGGAAGATACGGAAGAGTAAACCGATGATCGTGACCACCTCCGACAGCGCGCTGGAGCCGCAAAGCCCGGATTCGCAGGCTGCTGAAAAAAATAATTTCGGGACAGCTCGTCACGCGAGTCCGAACGACGACGCGCTCGCTCTGAATCAGCGCACACGCAAGCAGGCGAGCCACAACGGCCAGCCCCGCCGCGACAAGCGCGACGTTCATGGCTGGGTCGTGCTCGATAAGCCCATCGGGATGACCTCAACCCACGCGGTGGCGGTGGTGAAGCGGCTGTTCCAGGCCAAGCGCGCAGGCCATGCCGGCACTCTCGATCCGCTCGCCTCAGGCGGCCTGCCGATTGCGCTGGGCGAGGCCACCAAGACGGTCCCTTTCGTCATGGACGGCCGCAAGCGCTACCGCTTCACAGTATGCTGGGGCCAGGAGCGTGACACCGACGATACCGAAGGCCGGGTCGTGCGGACCAGCGACATCCGACCCTCCAGCGAGGCGATCCGAGCCCTGTTGCCGCGTTTTACCGGGCTTATCGAGCAGATCCCGCCGCAGTATTCGGCCATCAAGGTGCAGGGCGAGCGGGCCTATGATCTGGCGCGTGACGGTGAAACCGTCGATTTGAAGCCCCGCCCCGTCGAGATTCATCATTTAGGCCTTGTCGAACAAGTAGATAGCACGCATTCCGTGTTCGAGGCCGAGTGCGGCAAGGGCACTTATGTGCGGGCGCTGGCGCGTGACATCGGCCGCTTGCTGGGATGCTGCGGTCATATCTGCGCACTGCGCCGGACCCTGGTGGGCCCGTTCACGGAAGCGGACATGATTCCGCTGGAACAGCTGGAGGCTTTGTGCGATAGAGCCGCGTCTGGCGAGGGCAGCCTCGCCGACGCGCTATTGCCCGTTGAGACCGCGCTGGACGACATCCCGGCACTGGCCGTCACACGGGCGGATGCGGCAAGGCTCCACCGGGGCCAAGCCGTCTTATTGCGCGGACGGGATGCGCCTAACTCTAGCGGCACAGTCTATGTCACGGTCGCAGGCCGGCTTCTGGCCCTCGCCGAAATTGGCAATGGCGAACTCATCCCCAAGCGCGTGTTCAACCTGAACGGACTGACTGCCAGTCCGGTTCGCAACAATGAAAGTGTTTGACGATGTCGATTACCGCCGAACGCAAAGCGGAAGTCATCAAGACCAATGCCAACAAGGCCGGCGACACCGGCTCGCCCGAGGTTCAGGTCGCGATCCTTTCGGAACGCATCAACAATCTTACCGGGCATTTCAAAACCCACGTCAAAGACAACCATTCGCGCCGCGGCCTGTTGAAGCTCGTCTCCACCCGCCGTTCGCTTTTGGACTACATCAAGAAAAAGGACGAGGCGCGTTACAAGGCGCTGCTGGAAAAGCACAACATTCGTCGTTGAGCTGGAACTACTCGCGCCTCCGCGCGCGTTTTTGAGCTGTTTCTTCAAGCAGACCGTGCGTACCCCGGATGCGGACCCTCCAATGGCTCGCATCGGGCATGACCTAAAACGTTTTCGTCGAAGAGTTCATGCTCAAAACAGAAGCTCGCCCAGCAGCACTCCGGCGGCTGGGCGTTGACGGGCAAATGTCCGTCGCGCCGGCAGAAAGCTTAGATGGCTTTGGCCGGCAACAACCGGAAGGGTGAAAGCCATACTGCGCATCGAGACCATGGCAGGATCGCCGGGCGCTGATTTCGCAATGCGATCAGCGTCCCGCAATCTTGCGCATGGTTTTTATGTGCCGGCCTTGCATGCCTTTCGTGAAACCATGAAAGAAGATCGCAATGTTCAATATTCATTCAGTCGAGATCGACTGGGGTGGGCGTCCCCTCAGGCTTGAAACCGGAAAAGTCGCGCGTCAGGCCGACGGCGCCGTGGTGGCGACCTATGGCGAGACCGTGGTGCTTGCCACTGTAGTCGCCGCAAAGACTCCCCGGGAGGGCGTCGACTTCCTGCCTCTGACCGTCGATTACCAGGAAAAGACCTACGCCGCGGGGCGCATTCCCGGTGGCTACTTCAAACGAGAAGGCCGGCCCACCGAAAAGGAGACGTTGGTCTCCCGCCTGATCGACCGTCCGATCCGCCCGCTATTTGTGGATGGCTGGCGTAACGAAACCCAGGTGATCGTGACGACGCTGTCGCACGACATGGAGAACGATCCGGATATCGTCGCACTGGTGGCCGCATCCGCGGCGCTGACGCTGTCGGGCGCGCCCTTCAAGGGCCCGATCGGGGCGGCCCGTGTCGGCTTCGTCAATGACGAATACGTACTCAATCCGACGCTCGACGAGATGGTCGAAACCCAACTCGATCTAGTCGTGGCCGGCACGGCTGACGCGGTGCTGATGGTGGAATCGGAGGCCAAGGAACTCAACGAAGACATCATGCTGGGCGCGGTGATGTTCGGTCACCGGCATTTTCAGCCGGTGATCAGCGCCATCATCCAGCTCGCCGAAAAGGCCGCCAAGGAGCCACGTGATGTCAAAGTCGTCGACGAAAGCGCGCTTGAAAAGGAAATACTGTCGCTGATCGAGACCGATCTGCGCGCCGCCTACGCCATTCCGCTGAAGCAAGACCGCTACGCCGCGGTTGGCAAAGCCAAGGAAAAGGTGATGGCGCATTACTTCCCGGAAGGTCAGGAGCCGAAATACGACAAGCTGCGCATCGCCGCCGTGTTCAAGGAGCTCGAAGCCAAGATCGTGCGCTGGAACATCCTGGACACCGGCAAGCGCATCGATGGCCGCGACTCCAAAACCGTCCGCAACATCATCGCGGAAGTCGGCATCTTGCCCCGCGCCCATGGCTCGGCACTGTTCACTCGCGGTGAAACCCAGGCGATGGTGGTGACCACGCTCGGCACCGGCGAGGACGAGCAGTACATCGACGCATTGTCGGGAACGTACAAAGAGACCTTCCTGCTGCACTACAATTTCCCTCCCTACTCGGTCGGTGAAACCGGACGCATGGGTGGCACCAAGCGGCGTGAAATCGGCCACGGCAAGCTTGCCTGGCGCGCGATCCACCCGGTGCTGCCACCGCATCACGAGTTTCCGTACACGGTTCGCGTGGTGTCGGAGATCACCGAGTCCAACGGATCGTCGTCGATGGCCTCGGTCTGCGGCGCCTCGCTGGCACTGATGGACGCTGGCGTTCCCCTGAAGCGGCCGACCGCGGGCATCGCGATGGGTCTCATTCTGGAAGGCAGTCGCTTTGCCGTGCTGTCGGACATCCTGGGTGACGAGGATCATCTCGGTGACATGGACTTCAAGGTGGCGGGCACCGACCAAGGCATCACCTCGCTGCAGATGGACATCAAGATCGCCGGCATCACCGAGGAGATCATGAAGGTCGCGCTCGGACAGGCCAAGGACGGGCGCATTCACATCCTCGGCGAAATGTCGAAGGCCCTCACCGCGGCGCGCGCTGAACTTGGCGAGTACGCACCGCGCATCGAGACCTTCAAAATTCCGACCGACAAGATCCGCGAAGTAATCGGCACCGGCGGCAAGGTGATCCGTGAGATCGTCGAGAAGACCGGCGCCAAGGTCAACATCGACGACGATGGCACGGTCAAGGTAGCCTCCGCCGACGGCGAATCGATCAAAGCCGCGATCAAATGGATCAAGTCGATCGCGTCGGACCCGGAGATCGGCCAGATTTACGATGGCACCGTCGTCAAGGTCATGGAATTCGGCGCCTTCGTCAATTTCTTCGGTGCAAAGGACGGTCTGGTTCATATCAGCCAGCTCGCAGGTAACCGCGTGCAGAAGACCTCCGATGTCGTCAAGGAAGGCGACAAGGTCAAGGTCAAGCTGCTCGGCTTTGACGATCGCGGCAAGACGCGCTTGTCGATGAAGGCCGTCGATCAGGCGACCGGAGAGGACCTTGAAGCCAAGCAGAAGACCGAAGCCCCACAGCGCGAAGCCGCCGGCGAGTAACCTGCGCGTAAGGTGAAACGAGACAGGGCGGCTTTTCAGCCGCCCTTTTCTTTGCCCGCTTAATCGAACCACATGACCGCGAGCGGATTGTGATTTACGGGTTGACCGGACCGCCGACGTATTCAGCGTGCAGCCATTTTCCGATCGCGCCTCCGATGATGCCGCCGACGATCGGCGCGAACCAGAACAGCCATAGTGATTGCAAGGCCGCCGCTCCGCCGAACAACGCGGTTGCCGTCGAGCGCGCCGGGTTGAGCGACGCATTCGAGACCGGAATCGCGACCAGGTGAAACAGCACCAACGCCAGACCGATGGCGATCGGGGCGAACCCGGCCGGCGCGCGCGGCGACGTTACGCTAACAATCACCAGCACGAACAGTGCCGTTATCACGATCTCTATGAGACCGGCGCTCAGCATTGAAAAGCCGGAGCCACCATAGGTGTTGGAGGCCGCAAGAAAGGTGTTCCATTTTCCGGCGGCCGGGGCGCCCTGCAGAATGACGTAAAAGACCACAGCCGCGGCGACGCCGCCGATCACCTGAGCGACGATATACGGGATTGCCTTGTTTGGAGCGAAACGGCCCGCTGCCACCAGTCCGCAAGTCACCGCCGGATTGAAATGGCCACCCGAAATCGGGCCCACCGCATAAGCCATCGCCAGCACCGAAAGGCCCACGGCAAATGCCACCGCCACCAATCCCGCGCTCGGCGCCGAGAACAGCGCGGCCCCGCAGACCGCGGTTACCAGCGTGAAAGTGCCGATGAATTCTGCGACCAACTCTCGTGACATTTTGCAAGTCCCCCTGATGAAGCTCTCCGCTAAACCACGGGCTGGATCATGCCACCAAGCCAGCCCCCATGACAACGCTGCGGCTCTACATTTGCACCGGCCGGACGAGCCGGATCGCTTTGCGGCTGCGTTGCATCTGTCTGGACATCCTATTAGTGAGGCGTCCCAAGGTGAGTGTCCCCAAGCGAAGTTGCACAAATGCCGCCCACCATCCGTCCTGCCCGCCCGGACGAATACGATGCAATTGCGCTGCTGTGGATGAACAGCTGGGCCTCGACTAGGCTTGAGCAGCCCAGCAAGTCGCTGCTGGAGAAATTGCGCGCGCGGATTTCGAGCGAAATCGCCAAGGGCTGGAGCCTGTTTGTTGCCGACGATAACGGGACCATCGCGGCGATGCTCGCGCTCCATGTGCCGGCTTTCTATCTGGACATGTTGTTCGTTGGGCCGGAATACCAGGGACAGAACCTTGGCCGGCGGTTGCTCGCCTTCACTCGCGAGCAGTTGCCAAACGAAATCTGGTTGCGATGCGTGCGCGAGAATGAAAAGGCCTGGCGCTGGTATGAGCGTGAGGGCTTTGTGTTGGAGAAGGAAGTGATTGAGCCCATGACTGGGTTTGTGATGAAGTACTATCGATGGAAAAAACCGGAGAACTCGCGATGATGAAGCTCTACTGGTCGCCGCGATCGCGCTCGTTCTCGGCGCTGTGGCTGATGGAGGAAATCGGCCAGCCTTACGAGCGCGTGCTGATCGACATTTCCAACGGTGCCCAGAAACAGCCCGACTATCTCGCCATCAATCCGATGGGCAAAGTGCCGGCGCTAAGCGACGGCGAAGCGACCCTGGCGGAAGCCGCGGCGATTTGCGCCTATGTCGCCGAACGCTACCCGCAAGCCCGCCTGGCTCCGCCATTGGGCGACCCTCTGCGTGCGAAATATCTCTATTGGTTGTTCTTTGCGCCTAGCTGTGTCGAACCGGCCATGGTGCAGCTCGCGACCAAAGTCGACATGAGCCCAATCGCAGCCGGCTGGGGCGATGCGCAGCGCGTCTTCGACGTTCTCGATGCCGCTCTGGTCAAAGGCCCCTGGATTCTGGGCCCAACCTTCTCGGCTGCAGATATCGCGATCGGGTCAGGACTGAATTTCGCGGTGCGGCTGTTCAAGATGGCGCCGTCGCGTCCATCCTTCGAAGGTTACCTCGACCGCTGCGCATCACGGCCGGCCTTTCAACGCGCAACGGCCATCGCTGCCGGCTGATCTGCCTTACGTCGAAGCGACCGCCCCGCTATTCCGCTGCGGTTTTCAGTTCCTCAGGCCTCGGCATCGAGATGATGTTGTAGCCGGAGTCGACGTAATGGATTTCGCCGGTTACCCCGGCCGACAGATCAGACAGCAGATACAGCGCCGAGCCGCCGAGTTCATCCAACGTTACGCCGCGGCCAAGCGGCGAGTGCTTCTGCTGGAACGCGAACATCGCGCGCGCATCGCCAATTCCGGAGCCCGCGAGCGTGCGTATCGGCCCCGCCGAGATTGAATTGACGCGGATATTCTTCCTGCCGAAGTCAGCAGCAAGATACCGGACCGAAGCTTCCAGCGCGGCCTTTGCCACTCCCATCACATTATAGTTTGGCATCACGCGGGTCGAACCACCGAAGGTCAGCGTGATCATGGAGCCGCCGGTCTCAGGCATCATCTCGGCGGCGCGTTTGGCGATTTCGGTAAAGGAAAAGCAGGAGATCACCATCGTGCGGGAAAAATTCTCGCGCGTGGTGTCGGCGTAGCGGCCGCGAAGCTCATTCTTGTCGGAGCCCCCGATGGCATGGACCAGGAAGTCCAGCTGTCCCCATTTCGCCCGCAATGCCTCGAACACGCTATCGACGCTTGCGATGTCTTCTACATCGCAAGGCAGTACCAGGCTGCTCCCAAGCTGCTCGGCAAGCGGCCTGACGCGTTTACCCAGCGCCTCGCCTTGGTAGGTAAAGGCCAATTCGGCGCCCTGGCCAGCCAGCGTCTTGGAAATGCCCCACGCAATGGAGTGATCATTGGCCACGCCCATGATCAAGCCCCGCTTGCCCTTCATCAGATCCTGCATCTTGCCCCGTGCTCCACTCATCCCGGATGTTGTCGTCGCCCGCGCAAGCGGTGATCAATGTCACGCACGCCTCCCGAGACTCGGCGAGTGCCCCCGGTCAACCAAACTCACGCATCCATTCGCTTGAAGACCAGCGTGGCGTTGGTTCCGCCGAAGCCAAAGGAGTTGGAAAGCACGGTTCCGAGCTTCGCATTGTCCATGCGTTTGCGCACGATCGGCATGTCCGCAAATACCGGATCGAGTTCGGTGATGTTG
>JBJMTO010000136.1:0-11024 GCA_045811665.1 Bradyrhizobium sp. | reverse complement strand
TTCCGTTCGGAACCGGACGCCGCGCCATTTGTTTCTAATCTGCCGCGCGGATGCGGCTCAGGAGGAACAATTATGAAGAAGCTGCTGATACTAGTCGCGGTTGGTTCGCTCGCGGCGACAATTGCTAATGCTCAAACCGCTACCGTAACTACCGGTGCGGGGAACGCGGCGGTTCAGATTGAGCCGCAATATCGAACCAAGATCAAAACCTACGTTACCGAGCACAAGATTCGCCCCGTCGAATCTCGAGAAAAGATCGTGATCGGAAGCAGGGTACCGAGCGATGTTGAACTCGTGGCCGTGCCATCCGACTGGGGTCCCTCTCTAACCAAATATCGGTACGTATATTCCGGCGATCGCGTGATGCTGGTTGATCCGGGCACTCGCACTGTTGTGCAGGAAGTCGACTAATCAGTTGCTTATATCGTGGACGGCCCCGGCACTTCGCTGGGGCCGTTCGCATGAGTGTTCCATGGCATCTGAGGTTCTTTCGGGCTGGTTCCAGCACTGCGTCAAAGGGAACTACGGCCCCCGCTACGCGTTTATTCCTCGTGGGCAACTGAGGAGGCGAATATGCCCGTTTTATTGCTCTGGGCTGTACCCGCGGTCGTCGTCATTGGCGGCGTCGGTTATTATTTGGTTCGTGCTGTGCATTAACTGATTTCCATTGTGGTTAAGGAAGAAGCCCGAGCCGGAAAACCGGACGGGCTTTTTTCTTGACGATGAGACTCGCTGCCGACGATCACCAAACACGGTGCGCGTACAGGCGATGTTGGTGAATGAGTCCGCGCGAATGCCAGCCTCGTCACCTTGGTTCGCGACGATAGTGCCCCGACTTGCCGCCCTTCTTTTCGACCAGATGTATGCCTTCGATGCGTACGCCCCGCTCGACAGCCTTGACCATGTCATAGATCGTCAGGCACGCCACCGAAACAGCGGTGAGCGCCTCCATCTCGACGCCCGTGGGACCTTTCACCTTCACGGTGGCCTGCACCACGCATCCGGGCAGCTTCTTGTCGGGCGTAATCTCCAGCGTGACTTTGGACAAGGCTAGCGGATGACACAGCGGTATGAGATCCGACGTGCGCTTCGCCGCCATGATGCCTGCGACGCGCGCAGTGCCCAGCACATCGCCCTTCTTTGCGTTTCCCGAAACGATCAGCTTGAGTGTCTCTCTGGTCATGACCACCCGGCCTTCGGCCACGGCAATCCGCGCGGTCGGCGGCTTGCCTGACACGTCGACCATCCGCGCTTCACCTTTCAAATCGACGTGGGTGAGGGCGGGTCCAGCTTTGTCGGCTTTGGGTGCCATGACTAGCCGGTACCGGTGGCGCGGGAGCCGTTGTCGCGTGCAAGCAGCGCGCGCGTTGCTGCTGTTACGTCGGGTTGCCGCATCAGGCTTTCGCCTACCAGAAAAGTCGATATCCCAACCCTGGCGAGCCGGGCCAGATCTGCGGGCGCGAAGATGCCGCTTTCGCCGATCATCAGGCGATCCGTCGGTATCAGCGGCGCCAAAGACTCACTGGTCGACAGCGTGGTCTCGAAGGTCCGCAAGTTGCGGTTGTTGACGCCGATCATGGGAGAGCGAAGTTTCAGGGCACGATCGAGTTCTGTTCTTTCATGGATTTCGATCAAAACGTCCATGCCCTGGGCGATTGCTGCCTCTTCGATGTCTTTTGCCGCACCATCCTCCACTGCCGCCATGATGATCAGGATGCAGTCGGCCCCGTACGCTCGTGCCTCGACGACCTGATAGGTGTCGAAGATGAAATCCTTCCGTAGCACCGGCAGGCTGCTGGCGGCGCGTGCCGCCACCATGAAATCGAGATGGCCCTGAAATGACGGCGCGTCCGTGAGCACCGAAAGGCAGGCAGCGCCCCCGTCTTCATAGGCTTTCGCAAGCGCGGGCGGATCGAAGTCGGGGCGGATCAGACCTTTGGACGGCGAAGCCTTCTTCACCTCCGCAATCAGCGCGTAATCGCCTCGATCGAGCTTTCTGCGGATCGCGCTAAGAAACCCGCGAGGCGGGGGCGCTGCTTTTGCCGAAGCTTCGACGCTGGAAAGCGGACGGGCGCGTTTGGCAGCCGCAATCTCCTCGCGCTTGTAGGCCTCGATCTTGGTCAGGATATCGGGCATGTCGAGGGCCTGTCCGTCAGCTGTTCGAGAGCGCGACCAGACGTTTCAGCTTCGAGGCCGCCGCGCCGGTGTCGAGCGATTTCAGCCCAAGCGCCACCCCTTCTTTCAGGTTTTTGGCACGGCCGGCGACGACGAGCGCCGCTGCGGCATTGAGCAGGGCGACGTCGCGATATGGGCTCGGCATGCCGTCGAGCACGCTTTGCAGGGCGATCGCGTTGGCGTCCGCGTCGCCACCTTTGAGCGCATCGACGCCGACGCGCGCAAGGCCGGCTTCCTCTGGCGTAACCTCGAACGTGCGGACATCGCCGTTCTCGAGCGCCGCGACGAAGGTCGGGCCGGTGAGGGTGATTTCATCGAGGCCGTCGGAGCCGTGGACCACCCATGCGGATTTGGCGCCGAGGTTTTTCAGCACCTGGGCCAGCGGCTGCACCCACTGCCTGGAAAATACGCCGACCATTTGCCGCGTCACGCCCGCCGGGTTCGACAGCGGCCCAAGCAGATTGAAAATCGTGCGCGTCGCCAATTCGACCCGCGTCGGGCCGACGTTCTTCATCGCCGGATGGTGAGCGGGTGCGAACATGAACCCGATGCCGGCTTCAGTGATGCAGCGGCCGACCTGCTCGGGCCTGAGGTCGATCTTGACGCCGAGCGATCCCAGCACGTCGGCGGCGCCCGAGCGAGACGACAGCGCGCGATTGCCGTGCTTGGCAACCGGAACTCCGGCTCCCGCGACGATGAAAGCGGCGCAGGTCGAGACGTTGACCGAGCCCGAGCCATCGCCGCCGGTCCCGACCACGTCGACCGCGTCACTGGGAGCCCTGACACGCAGCATCTTGGCGCGCATCGCCGACACAGCCCCGGTGATCTCCTCAACCGTTTCGCCGCGCACCCGCAACGCCATCAGCAATCCGCCCATCTGCGAGGGCGTGGCCTCACCTGACATCATGCTGTCGAAGGCGGATGCGGCCTCCTCGCGGGACAGTGTCGCGCCAGTGGCGACTTTCCCGATAATGGATTTGAGGTCGTCCATCGCCTGCTTTCGGTATCAGTTGGTTGCGCCCGTCACCTGCGCGAACGCGGTCTGGTTTATTGTCGTGCCAATGTCCGATTCAAGCTTCGTGACGTATTGCGCGACCTGTTCATCGGTCAGTGTGCGCTGAAGGGTTTCCTTCAGCTTCTTGATTTCGTCCGAGGCGAGATCCACAGGCGGCACGATCACGTCCGTCACGCGGAAGACGATCCACTCGTTTGCGCCGGCGCCGGCGGTCTGCCCGACACCATCCTTGGCGGTGCGAAACGCAGCTGTGATAGCGCCGGGAGGCACCCCGGGCAGCGAGGCGTCGCGGCGGACATTCGGGGCGGTCTCCACTTTCAGTCCGGCGGATGATGCCTCCTCGGCAAGCTTGCCGCCCTGCTCGAGCTTCTGAATCATTTCCGTTGCCTTCGCCTTGAGACGGGTGGTGATCTGCTCGTCGCGCCACCGTGCCTCGACCTGGTCCTTGACTTCCTCCAGGTTGCGCTCGCGCGAGGGGGTGATTGCGACGACGTCATACCAGACATAGCCGCCCTTGAACGAGATCGGATCGTTGTCCACGCCAACGTCGCTGTTGAAAGCCTGAGCGATGACGTCCAGTCCCTGCGGGACGTTGGCCAACTGGCCGTTCGGAAGCCGACCGGAACGATCGACTGCTTCGATGGTGACGGACGTCACCCCGAGTTTCTGCGCCGCTTCGACGACACTCGCCCCGCCGCCGCGCTCGTCCTCCATCTTGTCTCGCAACTCGGCGACCTTCGCGCGCGCGCGTTCCGTCGCGATCTCCTGCTTCAGCGTGGCCGCTACGCTTTCATACGACGGTTCGGTGCCGGGCTCGATCTTGCCGATCTTGACCAGGGCGACGCCGAACCTGCCTTGCACCGGCTGGCTGACCTCGGCTGCTTTGAGCGAGAACGCCGCGTCGGCCACTGCCGGATCGATGATCGCGGATTTCGTGACGAGGCCAAGGTCGACATCGGAAGCCGCGAGGCCGCGCTCCTTTGCCAATTCTTCGAAAGACATCCCGGCCCCGATGCGATTGCGCGCGGCCGTCGCCTCTTCGACGCTCGGAAGCACGATCTGCGAGACCTCTCGCTTTTCCGGTGTCCCGAGCCTGTCGCGGCGTTGTTCGAAAACCTTCTTCGCATCCTCGTCGGATACTTCGGACCATTTGCCGATCTCGTCCGGCGTGATCGCGACAAAGGCGATCTTGCGATATTCGGGTGCGCGGAACTGGGCCTTGCGGTCCTCGAAATAGCTGGCCAGCGTTTCCGGCGAGGGCGGGTCGATGGTCCCGGCGTGGGCCGCATCCAGTTTGACGTATTCGATCGAACGCTGTTCGTTCTGGAAGCGGCTGAGCGCCTCGATCATGGCCTTGGGCGGCTCAAGCCCGGCGGAGATCGTGCCGGCAATCTGCCGACGTAACGAGACCCGGCGCTGATCGGCGACGTAGCGCTGTTCACTGAAGCCGAATTGCCGGATCAACGCCTGAAATCGCTGAGGATCGAAGTTACCACCGACGCCCTTGAAATTCGGATCGTTGACGATCGCGCGCATGGTTTCGGCATCGGACTGCCCAAGTCCCAATCGGCGTGCGTCCTCGTCGAGCGCCGCCTCCGCGATCGTTTGCTGCAGCAACTGCCGGTCAATGCCGAAGGCGCGCGCCTGGTCCATCGTCAACGGCCGGCCGAATTGACGGCCGATCTGTTGCAGCTTGTCGGTATAGAGTTGACGGAATTCGTTGATCGAGATCTCGGTGCGTCCGACGGTCGCAACTGTCGATTGGCCGAATCCCTTGAAGATGTCTCCGATGCCCCAGACCCCGAAACTGATGATCAGGATGCCCATCACGATGGCCATTATGGTCTTGCCGAGCCAGTTTGATGAGGCTTTCCGCATTCCTCGAAGCATGGGTCCAACTTGTTGCAGGAGGGGACCAGGTCGCGCCTTGGCGAATTCGGGATCGAATTCACAAAAGGGCGTCACCGGATTGATATAGCATCATAAAGTGGCAGCCGCGCCGTCGCAACCTCAGCGGAGAGGCCATTTGAAGCAGCTGCCGGATCGATATTGCCGGCGGTGTCTGGAAGTCGCCGCCGCGCTCTGCTAGCGCATGCGGTGGGGCTGGTGCCCCAAGCGGATTCCGACATGACCGACGCCATCCGCCCCCTGATCGCCGGCAACTGGAAAATGAACGGCCTGAAGTCCTCATTGGTTGAATTCGAGGCGATGCTGGCCGGCGCCCCCGAGGTCGCGGCCAAGGCCGACCTCCTGGTTTGCCCGCCGGCAACGCTGATCGCGAATTTTGCCGAAAGAGCCCGGGGGTTGAAGACACTCAGCGTCGGCGCGCAGGATTGCCACGCCAAGGCGTCCGGTGCCCACACCGGTGACATCTCCGCTGAAATGCTGGCCGACGCGGGCGCGCGCGCGGTGATCGTCGGCCACTCCGAAAGGCGCGCCGATCACGGCGAGTCCGACGAGCTGGTGCGGCAGAAGGCACAAGCCGTGTGGCGTGCCGGCCTCACGGCGATCGTCTGTATCGGCGAGACGCAACAACAGCGCGACCAGGGCAAAACCCTGGACATCTGCGGCGGCCAGCTCGGCACATCGGTCCCCAACGGGGCGCGATCAGACAATCTCGTCATCGCTTACGAGCCGGTTTGGGCGATCGGCACGGGCCTGACCCCGACCAGCGCAGATGTGGCGCAAGTTCATGGTTTTATCAGGGATGTTCTGGTCGCAAGGTTCGGGGGCGAGGGGGCCCGAATGCGCATCCTGTATGGCGGATCGGTGAAACCCTCCAATGCAGCGGAACTGATGTCGGTCGCCAACATCAACGGCGCCCTGGTTGGAGGCGCAAGTCTAAAGGCGGCCGATTTCCTTGCGATCGCGCGTGGTTGTCCCTAATTAAGCCGCAGACGCTGCCGGTTGTGGCCGGACAGCCGCGGGGGTGACAATGCCCCTTGGGATCGTGTACACCGCCCCAATTCAATCCCGCAAATACCCTTGAGCAGCCGGACCTCGGCGCCTTTGGTTTGCGACGGAAGGTAGAGATGCAGACTGTTGTCATCGTAATCCACCTGATGATCGTTGCGGCCTTGATCGCGACGGTCTTGCTGCAGAAATCCGAAGGCGGTGGCCTCGGGGTTGGCGGCGGAGCAGGATTCATGTCCAGCCGCGGCACCGCGAATTTGCTGACCCGCACCACCGCGGTGCTCGCCGTCGGTTTCTTCATCACCAGTCTCTTTCTTTCGTGGTACGCAAGCTACGACCGCAAGCCGAGTTCGATTATCACTGGCACCCCGGCATCGCAGCAGCCGGCGGGACCGGCTGGCCCGGTGGCGCCGCCGACCAGCGGCGGCATCCTGGACTCGCTCAAGAAGGCCGATGAGCAACAGCAACAGAGCCCTCCGGCGCCTTCGGGGCCGCAGGCGCCGCGTTCGCAATAAAGCAGGGGGCCTATGCAGGAGTGCAACTAGCGCCTTGCATCAGAAATCTCCATCAACACCCTGATAACACGTCACATTTCACGTCACCCACAGCCCTGGCCACCTCTGTCGATTCGTTTTGCGAATCGAGCCGCTGGCTTTAAAGGTTAAGTCCCATGGCGCGGTATATCTTCATCACCGGCGGCGTGGTTTCTTCGCTCGGAAAGGGTCTGGCTTCGGCGGCGCTTGGCGCTCTGTTGCAGGCGCGTGGCTATAAGGTCCGCCTGCGGAAGCTCGATCCGTATCTCAACCTCGACCCCGGAACGATGTCGCCGTATCAGCACGGCGAAGTGTTCGTGACCGATGACGGCGCCGAGACCGACCTCGACCTTGGCCATTACGAGCGCTTTACCGGACGACCCGCAACCAAGGCGGACAACATCACCACGGGACGGATCTATCAGGACATTCTCACCAAGGAGCGGCGCGGCGATTATCTCGGCGCCACCATTCAGGTGATCCCGCACGTCACCAACGCGATCAAGGATTTCATCCTCGACAGCAACGACGAGTTCGATTTCGTGCTGTGCGAGATCGGCGGGACGGTCGGAGATATCGAGGGGCTGCCATTCTTCGAGGCGATCCGTCAGATCAAAAACGATCTGCCTCGCGACCACGCTATCTACATTCATCTCACGCTGTTGCCGTTCATCCCGAGCGCGGGCGAGTTGAAAACCAAGCCGACCCAGCATTCGGTGAAGGAGTTGCGCTCGATCGGCATCCAGCCCGACATTCTGTTGTGTCGAACGGACCGCCCGATTCCGAAGGAAGAGCGACGCAAGCTGGGACTGTTCTGCAACGTGCGCGAAAGTGCGGTGATCGAGGCACGCGACGTCGACAACATCTACGCCGTGCCCGAGGCCTATCACGCGGCGGGGCTCGACGACGAAGTGCTGGCGGCATTCGGCATCATGCCGAAGATTCCTCCGGCTTTGCAAAGCTGGCACATCATCAATGAGCGGGTTCGCAATCCCGAGGGCGATGTCACGATCGCGATCGTCGGCAAGTACACCGGCATGAAGGATGCCTACAAATCCCTGATCGAGGCGTTGTCGCACGGCGGCATCGCCAACAAGGTCAAAGTCAACCTCGACTGGATCGAGAGTGAAGTGTTCGAGAACGAGGACCCCGCGCCGTTCCTGGAGCACGTCAACGGCATACTGGTGCCGGGCGGCTTCGGCCAGCGCGGCGCGGAGGGTAAAATCCGCGCGGCGCAGTTCGCCAGGGAGCGCGACGTTCCGTATTTCGGCATCTGTTTCGGGATGCAGATGGCCGTCATCGAAGCCGCGCGCAATCTGGTCGGCATCGAGCAGGCCAACTCCAGCGAGTTCGGCGCGACGCCCGAACCCCTGGTGGGCCTGATGACCGAATGGCTGCGCGGCAATGAGTTGGAGAAGCGTTCGAAGTCCGGCGACCTCGGCGGCACGATGCGGCTCGGCGCTTATCCGGCGGTGCTCAAGCGGGGCAGCCGGGTGTCTGAAGTATATGGCGGCGCCACCGAAATATCGGAGCGCCACCGCCATCGTTACGAGGTCAACACCACCTACAAGGACCGGCTTGAGCAGCACGGGCTGAAATTCTCCGGTCTTTCTCCCGATGGCGTGCTGCCGGAGATCGTCGAGTACGAAGATCACCCCTGGTTCATCGGCGTGCAATTCCATCCCGAATTGAAATCCCGCCCCTTCGAACCGCATCCGCTGTTTGCATCCTTCATCCAGGCCGCAGTGGTGCAATCCCGGCTGGTGTGATGCGATCGCTCCTTGCAGTTGCAAGGTCAGATGTGGCATCAGCGTTCTCGAACAACCTTTGCGCGAGTCGAGCAACAGCGCAGGTTCGTAGCATCGCCATTCTGTCTTACCTTTGAGAATCACAGGATGATTACTTGCCACCTGCGTTACGAACTCGACCCCGATAAGCTCGCCGATTTCGAAGTCTATGGCGCGATGTGGCTTGAGCTGATTCCTCGGTTCGGGGGCGTCCATCACGGCTACTTCCTGCCGTCTGAAGGGGCCAGCGACATCGCATTGGGAATGTTCAGCTTCCCTAGTCTTGCGGTGTACGAAAAGTACCGGAGCGAAGCTGGCTCCGATCCGGACGTTCAGAAGGCACTCGCATTCGCGAAAACGACTCGCTGTTTCATCCGCTATGAACGATCGTTCTTTCGGCCGTTGCTCCCTAAGGCGACTTAAGAAGGGGCGGGACCGGCCATTGCGAGCGCAGCGAAGCACTACATGGCACCTCCGCAAGAAAGATGGATTGCTTCGCTGCGCTCGCAATGACGGGTGTGGCGATGGCAGGAAAACATCCACCATTGTCATTCCCCGATGTGCAATTGCACATCGTGGATGCGCCGCTTGGCGCAGGCCCGGAATCCATAACCACGGATGGGGGTTATGGATTCCGGGCTCGCTGCTGCGCATCGCCCCGGAATGACGGGTTGGGCTTGGTTTGCTGTTTGCAATGACGGTCGCATATGACCCCGCGTTCTCGCAACGCGATTGCGCCCGAGTTGTGCAGGTTGGCTCCGCCCGATGAAGGGCGTGGGGAATGCCGGGTGCTCGATGCACCCGCAGTCTCGCGTGCGAAATGGGAAGTGAGCACACGAGGGTCGTCACCACAGGTTCACCGGATCAACCCGGCATTCCCGCACGCAATGGTTTTAACGGTTTCCTCCGCGCTCTCCTCGGTGATCGGGCTTGTTTGTCACCGTCGTTTTGCGTTTACCGCAAAACTTGACGCCAGCGTCGAGGCGTCAGGACCACACGACTTCGCCGTCCGCATCCGGCGCTGTTCGTCAGCAGCGCCATCGGCGTCCATCGCATCCCGTCCCGCGTCCGTGACGATCGCGATACGCCCCTTTGGTGGGACGAGACGGGCGGGACTACTGTGGTGATTTGCGTGGCAAGGAAACCGAAATATTTTTCGAAATGGGGCTGGACAGGCAAACCAGTGATTTGCCCCGGGGCAGAATTGCGATCCCAGAGCACGAGCGGGCGGCAACAACGCCGAGTTCAGGCAGTCGAGGTCCACTCGTTCCGCGACCAGCACCGCGCTTCCAGATGCATACCGCAGCGAAGCTTCAGCGCGTGGGGACCGGCTTGTCGCCGCGGTAATCGTAGAAGCCGCGCTGGGACTTGCGGCCGAGCCAACCGGCCTCGACATATTTCACCAGCAGCGGGCAAGGACGGTACTTGGAATCGGCCAGCCCTTCGTGCAGCACCTGCATGATGGACAGGCAGGTATCGAGGCCGATGAAGTCGGCGAGTTCGAGCGGCCCCATCGGATGGTGCGCACCGAGCTTCATGGCAGCGTCGATGGCCTCGACGTTCCCGACACCCTCATAGAGCGTATAGATCGCCTCGTTGATCATCGGCAGCAGGATGCGATTGACGATGAAGGCCGGAAAATCCTCGGAAACGGCAATATGCTTGCCGAGCCTGGTCACAAATTCCTTGGCTGCCTCGAAGGTGGCGTCATCGGTGGCGATGCCGCGGATCAATTCGACCAGCTCCATCAGCGGCACGGGATTCATGAAATGAATGCCGATGAAGCGCTCGGGCCGGTCGGTGGACGCGGCAAGCCGCGTGATCGAGATCGAGGAGGTGTTGGACGCAACGATGGCCTCCGGCTTCAGTACCGCGCAGACGTCGTGAAATATCTTGCGCTTGACTTCCTCCTTTTCCACCGCGCTTTCGATCACCAGGTCGCAGTCGGCCAAACCATCCATTGTCTCGGCGGAGACGATCCGCCCCAATGCCTCCTTGCGCGCATCCTCTGTGATGATCTTTTTTGCTACCTGGCGCGACAGATTGCCGTTGATGGTGGCCATTCCCGATTTCAGACGCTCGGCCGAGAGATCGTTGATCACCACGTCCAGCCCGGCCAGCGCGGCCACATGAGCGATGCCGTTGCCCATCTGGCCCGAGCCGATCACGCCGACCTTCTTGATCATAGCCGCCATCTTGTCATCTCACCGCGGCGAGGCGCGCCTACCGCCCCTGCCCGTCTCTTGCATAACACCTGCCGGAGCATTTTCCTCCAGAAAATACTCGCGATCGTTAATCGCGCGCCTGATCGCGATGTTCTTAATCTTTACGGAACACTGCGCTCAACATGCTTACTTGCCGAGCTTGCCAAGTTCCTCGGTCAGCTCCGGAACCGCCTGGTACAGGTCCGCGACCAGGCCGTAATCCGCGACCTGGAAAATGGGCGCGTCCTCATCCTTGTTGATGGCGACGATCACCTTGGAATCCTTCATGCCGGCGAGATGCTGAATCGCCCCGGAAATACCGATCGCAACATAGAGCTCCGGCGCCACCACCTTGCCGGTCTGTCCGACCTGCCAATCGTTGGGCGCATACCCGGCA
>JBJMTO010000135.1:0-3386 GCA_045811665.1 Bradyrhizobium sp. | reverse complement strand
CTATAAGCCGCCGACTACGCTCGCGCGGTATCAGCCGATCAAAACGTCCGACCACCAAGCGGCTATCTGGGTGAACTTCGCCAATTCGATCGATCGGGTTAAGCCTATGTAGCGCTGTGGAAAAATCATCGCGACCATAGCCGAGCTGTTCAGCTTGGCTCTTTATGGCTCTTGCTGCTGGGCTAGACCAAATCATAAGATCACCCCGGTCAGCCGACGCAAAGCTCCAAAGCCGGGTAGCTAATTGGGCAGCTAGCAGTGTTGCGGGCACGGTACCGAGACTATAGCCCACAACAAAACGTGGCGGCCCATGTCGGTGCGCCAAACGTATAGCATCATCGACTAATTCTGCGATTCGATCGGCGCACGTCGAAGGAGCCGGGCTTAAAATGTCATCAGGGAGTCGATAGTCCTCCGTGAAGAACGCGGACGACCGCTGATTTAAGCGATCTTTTGAGCCGGGACAGTTTCGGCGAAGGCCCGGATGATGGCACGCAAGAGTTCTGCGAGCCACCGCAGGAGCAGGCCGAAGTTGTAGCCGGCCGCGGCGAGGACGGCGTTGATGCGGTCGCCGACGCGGCCTTTGAGATAGTTGCGGTCCATGCGGTGCTCGGCCTTGACGTGGCCGATGACGGGCTCGACAGCCGCACGACGCTTCATCTCGCGCCGGATGGAAGCCGTGACGCGGCGGACCTGCCCCGAGATCCAGACCCTGAGCCGGTGCGGGTGGTTGTGGCCGCGGTACCCTTTGTCGACATGGATGCGGCGAGCCTCCACGCCGGTGAGCTTCTCCATGTCGGCGACCACAGGGCCGAGCGTGTGCCCGTCGAAGGGATTGCCGTGCAGCGCTTTGGCATGGAGCACGAACTGCCCGCCCTTCGGGGAGGTCACGGGGGTGGCGATACTGACCTTGCAGCCGAACTCGTAAGGCGCGCGGGCTTTCCCCTTGCCGATGCACTCGACCTCCGGCGCATGTAACGCATAGACCTTGGGGCCGCGCTGATGCTGATCCTGGGTGCGCACCCGCTGCGCCAGATTGAGTAGCGGGCCGAAGCGAGCTTCCAGCGCCGCATCGCCATCAATCTTGCGGCGGATGTCGCGGATGATCCGGCCAAGTCGCGTCCGCAGGAACTTGAGTTGGCGCCGGGCGCGCTTGAACTGATGAGCGTGGGTATAGCGGCCGACCATGATGGCGGCGCGCTTCGCCAGGCGCAGATAGCTCTGGCGCAGCGGCACACGGTTGCGCTTGGCGAGCCCGACGAGCTTGGTGATGGCCCGATGCATCAGCCGCGCGTCGGTCGGATGCGCAACGGCCTTTGGCTGCACCGTGGTATCGACCGCCACTCGCTCCAGGTCCTTGGGACCGATGGCGCCAGTCTTGTGCGCCACCGACAGACTTTCCTGGATCAGCGCGACGAGCTGCTCCTCGCCGAGCCGCTGGCGCCAGCGTGTCATCGACGATCGATCGAACGGCAGCCGGTGGCAGAAGCTCAACTCGCCGCAGAAGTATTGGTAATAGGGGTTCTCGATCCAGCGGGCGCACAGCACCTCATCCGAGAGATTGTGCATGTGCTTCAGGATGAACAGGCCGGCGACAAGCCGCGTCGGCAGACCAGGCTGCCCCGGACCGGTTTGGCACACCGAACCAAAGCGGTCATCCAGAAACTTCCAGTCGATCAGCGCCGCCAACCGCACCAGCGGATGGCCCATGTCGATGATTTGATCGAGGGCCGGAAGCAACAGGTCTTTCTGACGATCATCCCGCGGTTTGCTCATCGCCTTCCCCAATGCCGATGACCCGCCGTCAGGGAATCACGAATCGCTCGAAAGCAAAATCCCAAAACGCAAGAAAGCGCGGCCCAACACCCGGCTTTCCTGCAAAATCGAATACTTTATCGAAACAACTTCTGCCTATCGCTCAGGCCGATCTGCATTCTTCACGGACGACTATCTAGGCCAGGCGGTTAAAGTCCGTCGTGGGTCTTCGCGCCGCTTTGACCGCGTGGGGCTCACTTTCGGTCTAACCCCACGTGCAGACATAATCATGGACCGTTGGCATGTCTAAAAAGCGCCAATGCCAGTAGTCGTGATCCTGCGCGGCTGGGGGCGGCCGGTTCAATGGACCTGGTCCAGCCGCGCGTCAATCTCCTCCCGAAGCAAGGTGAAGTCGATGGGCTTGGTCAGCAACCCGGTCGCGCCGCCTTCTATCGCCTTCCGCTTGGTTTCGGGATCGCCGTAGGCGGTGATCATGATGACGGGGACTTCGGGTCGCACTTCTCTAACTTTCGGTAGCATCTCAAGGCCGGTCATGCCGGGCATGGTGATGTCCGAGAGGATCAAAATCAGGGTCTGCTCGATGGGGTCTGTGATCCGCGACAGAGCATCCTTCGCGGAAAGGGCGAAGTCCATGACGAAGCGTTGTGCACGCAGATCGCGCCTAAACTGCTGGAGGAACAATGCCTCGACGTCGGGCTTGTCGTCGACCACAAGAACCAGGACGCTCACGCCTCACCTCGCTCCCTGCCTGACAAATTACTCCTCCTCGGCAAGACGATAGTAAATTCTGTGAACTGCCCAACTTCGGTCTCGACGTCAATTCTGCCACCGTGTTGTTTCACGATGATGTCGTGCGCCATTGAGAGACCGAGACCAGTCCCTTCACCGGCTGGTTTGGTCGTGAAGAACGGATTGAATATCTTTTGCTGCACTTCAGTCGGGATGCCGGTGCCGTTGTCGCGAATGCGAATCTCGACGGTGGTTCCGAGATTCTTGGTGGTAGCCCAGAGGGTTGGCTCAAAACCTTCGCTTGCCTCGGTCTTGCGTTTGGTCGCGGCATAGACTCCGTTCGCGATCAGATTGAGTAATGCGCGGGTGATCTCCTGCGGAAATAGCTCGATTGTGCCCGCGTCCGCATCGAAGTCGCGCTGCAGAGTGATATTGAATTCGCCTTTTTCTGCGCGTGCCCCATGATAGGCGAGGTTGAGGCTCTCATCGAGAAGCGAATTGATATCCGCAGGTCGGTGCTCTCTGGAGCCTTCACGCGAATGCAGTAGCATGTTCTTGACGATCGAGTCGGCTCGCTTGCCATGCTGCACGATCTTCTCAAGATTGTCCTTCAGCATGCCGGTCAATTCGTCGACTTCTTCGCGCACTTTGCCGTCCAACGCGAGCGGCTTGAGCAGCCCGTTCAGTTCATCAGTTAACTCCGCTGACAGTGCGGAGAAATTGTTGACAAAATTAAGCGGGTTCTTAATCTCATGCGCGATGCCGGCGGTTAGCTGGCCGAGAGAGGCCAATTTCTCGGTCTGCACCAGGCGGTCCTGTGCGGTACGCAGATCGTTAAGCGACTCCCGCAAATCCTCCGTGCTGGCCCGCAGCTCACGAAG
>JBJMTO010000134.1:0-4897 GCA_045811665.1 Bradyrhizobium sp. | reverse complement strand
CCAAGGTGTTCGACCACGATCTTCTTAACTCGCTCGCCAATCTCACTCATCGTTCAACCTCGTGCTGTTCCCATTAGACCCGTTCCAAGACGATACAAGCCATCCTGGTTGCTAAACTTGCCTTCGCAATCGCATCGTCTGATTTGGCCCGGTCAGGACCGACAAAAGCCTGGCGAACGACGCAGGCTCCGCACCGCCAATATACAGGGTTTCAAAATCCTGCAAGGCGTTCTTTGCCCATCCGTTGGTGGTTCGGTTATCATACTTCCAAACCCTTGACTACAAGCCTGCATTGACCGTCCAAATGGCCGTGGACGGGAAAATGGCGATCGGTAAAACGGCTCAAATCATGGCCATCCCGCCATTGATGTGAAGCGTCTGCCCGGTGACATAAGCCGCTTCATTCGAGCTGAGATATACTGCCGCGGCGGCGACGTCATCCGACGTGCCCAGCCGTCCTGCAGGGACCTTGGAAAGAATGCTTTCGCGCTGTTTGTCGTTGAGGACATCGGTCATTGGCGTCTTGATGAACCCAGGCGCGATGCAGTTGGCGGTCACGTTTCGCTTGGCGTATTCCGCCCCCAGAGTCTTTATCAAGCCTATCAGTCCGGCCTTCGAAGCGGTGTAGTTGCCCTGCCCCGGATTTCCGGTCACCCCAACGACCGAGGTAATCGCAATGATCCGGCCGAAACGCTTGCGCATCATCAGCTTCGTCGCGGCCCGCGCCAGGCGAAAAGTTGAGGTCAGGTTGACCTTGATAACCTCGTCCCAGTCCTCGTCGCGCAACTGCACGAACAGATTGTCACGGGTGATCCCGGCATTGGCTACCAGGATATCGACCTGGCCCATGGCTTGCTCTGCCGAAGGCACGAGCGCCTCGACTTCGGCTGCATCCGAGAGATTGCAAGGCAGTACGTGAACCCGTTCGCCAAGTTTGGCCGCGAGCGCCTCCAGCACCTCACGTCGGGTCCCCGAAATAGCCACGGTTGCGCCCTGGGCGTGCAGCGCTTGGGCAATGGCACCTCCGATGCCGCCGGTCGCGCCTGTCACGAGCGCTTTCCTGCCAGTCAGATCGAACATCATCTTGATCTTGCCCCTGTTCAGGCCGTCTGCGCCGCGGCGAGCGCATCTTTGGCAGCAGCCAGATCATTTGGCGTACCAACCGAAATGCCCACGGCGCCATCGCTGATACGCTTGACCAGGCCACTCAGCACCTTGCCAGCGCCGATTTCAAAAAAGCGTGTCACCCCGTGGTTCGCCATGTAAGCCACCGATTCGCGCCAGCGTACCGTTCCTGTAACCTGCTCGATCAGCCGGCTCCTGATCTCGTCCGGATGTGTTATCGGAGTAGCGAGCACGTTGCAGACCAACGGGGATACTGGCTTCTTGATGGTGACATCGCCGAGCGCCTTGGCCATTGCTTCGGCCGCCGGCTGCATCAACCGGCAATGAAACGGCGCCGAGACGGGCAGCAACATGGCCCGCTTCGCACCCTTGAGCTTGGCGATCTCGATTGCGCGCTCGACTGCTGCCTTGTCCCCGGAAACCACCACCTGACCGCCGCCATTGTCGTTGGCCGCTTGGCAGACTTGCCCCTGCGCAGCTTCGTCCGCCACCGCGATAGCGGTTTCGTAATCGAGACCGAGAAGTGCTGCCATTGCACCCGCGCCCACCGGCACCGCCTTCTGCATGGCAAGTCCACGGGCGCGCAACAGGCGGGCGGTATCCGAGATGCTGAGGCTTCCCGCAGCAGCCAGCGCAGAATATTCGCCGAGCGAATGACCCGCCACAAAGGCAGCGTCCCTGCCCACTGAGAAACCCGCCTCTGTCTCCAGCACCCGCAGCGCAGCCAGCGACACCGCCATCAGCGCCGGCTGGGCGTTTTCCGTGAGCTGCAAAACGTCCGCGGGGCCCTCCCAAACGATCTCGGTAAGCTTCTCGCCCAGCGCTGCATCAATCTCCTGGAAGACCGTACGGGCCACCGGAAACGCTTCCGCCAGAGCTTTACCCATGCCGACTGCCTGGGAGCCCTGCCCCGGGAAAGTGAATGCTGCCGTCATCAGTGCCCCTGACCGCCCTTTTCGGAAGCCGTAATGCTCGAAGATGGCCGAAAGACACCGCTCAGGCCGAAAATGTCAAGGCCGCCGCAGGGGCCGGGCCAGTCACGCCGGTGCGGTCGAAAGCTGTCCCGTTTCCCTTGCCTTTGCGCCTAAAATCCTTATAAACCGCGCATCCGTGGATCCCGGCCGGGAGCTGAACGGACGGTCCCAGCAATCTCACCTTTCAGGCGACGTTGATGTGGCAGGGCCAGTCGGTCCGTCGTCCCGTGCTTCCGCCTTCTGAGCATATCGAGTCCTTTCCGAAGGGTTCGAAGGGCTTGCCGCCGGGAACCGCGCCAACACAGGAAAGGACATCCATGCCTCTCTACGAGCATGTTTTTCTCGCGCGTCAGGATGCGAGCACCCAACAGGTAGAAGAACTGACCACCCAGATGAGCGGCATCGTCGAGCAACTCGGCGGCAAGGTCGTGAAGATGGAAAACTGGGGCGTGCGATCGCTCACCTATCGCATGAACAAGAATCGCAAGGCGCACTTCGTGCTGCTCAACATCGATGGCCCGTCTGCGGCGGTCGCCGAGATCGAGCGCCAGGAGCGGATCAGTGAAGATGTGATTCGCTACCTCACCGTTCGCGTTGACGAACACGAGGAAGGCCCCTCGGCGATGATGCGCAAAGCCGATCGCGACCGTGATCGCGACGATCGTGGCGGCGGTTTCCGGGGCGACCGTGACGGTGGGTTCAGGGGCGACCGCGAAGGCGGCGGCGGCTATCGTGGCGACCGCGCCCCGCGCCGTCCGCGCGACGAAGACGCAGCGGTTGAGGAGTAGGAAACATGGCTGAAGCTGGTGCACGCCGTCCGTTTTTTCGTCGCCGCAAGACCTGCCCGTTCACAGGTCCGAATGCGCCCAAAATCGACTACAAGGATTCCAAGCTGTTGATGCGTTACGTTTCCGAGCGCGGCAAGATCGTGCCGAGCCGCATCACGGCTGTTTCCGCCAAGAAGCAACGCGAACTCGCGCGCGCCATCAAGCGCTCGCGTTTTCTCGGCCTGCTGCCCTACGTCATTCGCTAGAAACTAGATCGATCGGCGGCACAGGCCGCCGATCGGGCTCATAAGGCTCCGGGGTCGTCCGGCTGCCGATGGTTGGGGTTTTCAGACCTCTAACCGCTCGAAGGGGGCGGGACAGCTGATGATAGCAATCGTTCTCATTGCCCTGGCGGCGGGCTGCGCGTCCGCCCTGATGTTCGCATCGATCGTGTCGGGCGCTCTGGTCTCCCTGCTGCTGTTCTATCTGGCGCCGCTGCCATTGATGGTGGCGGCACTGGGATGGGGTCCGCTCTGCGCGACGATCGGCGGCATCGCCGCCGCGACCAGCCTGGGCGCTCTGTTCGGCCTGTCTCTTTGCATCGCCTTTGCAGTCGCGGTCGCGGTGCCGGCCTGGTGGTTGGGACACCTCGCTTTGCTCGGGCGTCCCGTAACCGATGCTTCCTCCGGCAATGGCTCGGCGGCAGCCGGTACCAGCGTCGAATGGTATCCGGTCGGCCGCATCTTGCTCTGGATTTCGGGCTTTGCCGCCTTGACCACGGTGGCTGCCCTGCTTTCGCTCGGCACTGACGCCGCCAGCATCAACGGCACGCTCCGGCGTGGATTGCTGCAGATGATACAGAGCAATCGGGCGCGTGATGTAGCCACCGCCGGCGAGTTCGAACAAATTGTCGATTTTCTCGCGGCCGTCGCGCCTATCGCCGCCGCGATCGTCACGACCACGACCCTGACGCTCAACCTCTGGCTCGCGGCAAAGGTTACGGCAATATCCGGCCGGCTGCAGCGCCCCTGGCCGGAGCTGAAAAGCGCCGGTCCGCCGGCAATGACGCTGGTGGCGCTCTGCGTGGCGATCGCCTTATGCTTCACGGGCGGACTGGTTGCAATCGCGGCGCAGATAGTAGCGGCGACGATAATGATGATCTACGCGTTCACCGGCTTTGCCGTCCTGCACACGGTGACGTTGTCCGTGAAAAGCCGAGCACTCTGGCTCGCGTGCACCTACTCCATCGCGGTCCTGTTCGTCTGGCCTATCGTCCCGATGGCGGCTCTTGGGCTTGCCGATTCCCTTTTTCGAATTCGTCAGCGCTACGCGCGGACACGGCCGCCGCCGCTGACCTCGACCTGAAATTCACAACGTCGATCTGATCATCTGAAGGAGAACGAACATGGAAGTCATTTTGCTGGAACGTGTCGCCAAGCTTGGACAAATGGGCGAAGTGGTGCGCGTCAGGGACGGGTTTGCCCGCAATTTTCTGCTCAAGCGCGGCAAGGCGCTGCGGGCGACCGCCGATAACCGGGCGAAGTTCGACGGCATGAAGGCCGAACTCGAAGCCCGCAACCTCAAGGCCAGAGGCGAAGCATCCAAGGTCGCCGAGAAGATCGATGGCCGCAACGTTGTCGTGCTCCGTCAAGCCTCGGATACGGGGCAATTGTTCGGCTCGGTGACGGTCCGCGATATTCTTCTCTCGTTTGAACATGACGGCGTCACGATCAGCCGCAGCCAGGTGATGCTGGACGCGCCGATCAAGACCATCGGCAAGCACAACATCGCCATCGCAGTGCATCCGGAAGTCGAAGTCGCGGTCAGCGTGACGGTCGCGCGCAGCGCCGACGAGGCCGAGCGCATCAACCGCGGCGAGGACATCTCCTCGCGTCAGGAAGACCAGGACGCGGCCGCCGAAGCGCTCGCCGCCGCCGGCGAATTCTTCGATCCGGAAGCCCGCCACGACGACGAACCGCAGCAAGAAGCTTCCGACAAGTAAGCGGGTCGTTATATCCACTACCCCCAAGC
>JBJMTO010000133.1:0-10280 GCA_045811665.1 Bradyrhizobium sp. | reverse complement strand
TGAATCACCAGCGTCTTGGCATCGCCGACATTGGCGAGATGGCTGATCATGCGAAGCGACTCGATGAATTTCTTGCCCGCGGGCCTGCCGCCGTTGATGCCAAAACTGACGATGGAGCCGGCGCCGCGCGGCAACAGCTTCTTGGCCAGCTCATGATCCCTATGATCTTCCAGTGCAGGATGCAGCACCCACGCAACGCCCTTGTTGCTCTTGAGGAATTCCAACACGGCCAGCGTATTGGCCATATGGCGGTCCATCCGCACGCCGAGCGTCTCGATGCCCTGCAGCAGATGGAAGGCATTGGTCGGCGACAGGCAGGCGCCGAAATCGCGCAGGCCTTCGGTGCGCGCGCGCATGACGAAGGCGGCTTGCCCAAACTGTTCGTCGAAGACGATGCCGTGATAGCCGGCATAGGGCTCGGTCAGCACCGGGAATTTCCCCGAGGCATGCCAGTCGAAGCGGCCGCCGTCGATCAGCACCCCGCCGATGGCGATGCCGTGGCCGCCGATCCATTTGGTGGCGGAATGCATCACGAGGTCGGCGCCGAGATCGATCGGCTTGGAGAGGTAGGGCGTGGCAAAAGTGTTGTCGATCAGGAGCGGGATTTTTGCATCGTGCGCGATCTCAGCCACCGCCGGAATATCCAGCACCTCCAGGCCGGGATTGCCGATGGTCTCGCCGATGACGAGGCGTGTATTGGGCTGGATCGCCGAACGGAATGCGTCCAGCTCGCGCGGTTTTACAAATGTCGTGGTGATGCCGAAGCGCGGCAACGTGTGTGCCAGCAGATTGATGGTGCCGCCATAGAGCGAGGCGGAGGCGACGATATGGTCGCCGGCATTGAGCAGTGTGGCGATCGCCAGATGCAGCGCGGCCATGCCGCTCGCGGTGCAGACCGCGCCGACCCCGGCTTCGAGGGCCGCGAGACGTTCTTCGAGCACTGCGGTGGTCGGATTTGAAATCCGGGTGTAGATATGCCCCGCGCGTTCAAGATTGAACAGCGCGGCCGCATGGTCGGAGTCCTGAAACACGTAAGAGGTGGTCTGATATATCGGGACCGCGCGGGCACCGGTCACCGGATCAGGATGCTGGCCGGCATAGAGGCTCAGGGTCTCGAAGGCAGGCGGCTTGGGTGCGGGCATGTCGAACTCGAACGGGTGGGAGCGCCGGACGGGACTGCAGCAGGATGTGCCATAAAAGCACGCGGATTGTTAGTCCCGAAAACTGGTAGTCTCGTCCCCGCACATTCTGCTGGAGACAACAATCATGCAGCGCGGACTCGATCAAATTATTCGCCTGAACGACGGTCGCAGTCGATGAAGCGCCTTGCGGTCTGGGCTTTTTACGCCATTGGCGGACTCGCAACCCTGTATCTCGCCGTCTATGCCTATCTGGCATTCACCGGACGCGATCTGCAGCCCGGTGACCCGATCCACCTGTTCCGCAAGCCTGACGCGCCAAACTATTCGGCCATTGCGGATAGTCAGTTCGGCTGACGGGAGCGAGCCGACCGCCGTCAATTTTGCGCAAGCTTACACCGTTGCGGGGGCGCGTTGATAATCGCCCGCCCCGGCCGGGGTGATCGGCAGCCCGCCATCGGCATATTCATTCAACTTGTTGCGCAGGGTGCGGATCGAAATGCCAAGGATATTGGCGGCATGAGTGCGGTTGCCGAGACAATGCTTCAGCGTCTCGAGGATCAGATCGCGCTCCACATCGGCGACTGTGCGTCCAACCAGCGCCCGGGTGACCTGTTCGGCGGCGAAAGTGGCGTGCGCCACCGCCGGCACCGTCTTCGGCGCATCAAGCCGGTCGCCATCAGGCGTCAGGATCGCATCCACGCCGATCTCATCGCCTTGTGCAATCAGGACCGAGCGGTGGAGGGTATTTTCCAGTTCGCGGACATTGCCTTGCCAGCGGCTGGAGGTCAGCACCCGTCGCGCATCCGCCGAGATCGGCCGCAGCGGCACGCCATTGGCTTCGGCGTATTTCTTGGCGAAGTGCTGCGCCAGTTCGAGAATATCCGCCGGGCGTTCGCGCAACGGGGGTATCTTCAAGTTCACGACGTTGAGGCGGAAAAGCAGGTCCTCGCGAAAGGTGCCTTCGCGGACGGCGTCGGCAAGGTTGCGGTTGGATGTCGCGATAATGCGAATATCCACCGGCACCGGGCGAGTGCCGCCGACCCGGTCGATCACCCGTTCCTGAATCGCGCGCAGCAGCTTCGATTGCAGCCGTACGTCCATTTCCGAGATTTCGTCCAGCAACAAAGTGCCGCCGGTAGCTTCCTCGAATTTGCCGATGCGTCGGGCGACCGCGCCTGTAAACGCGCCCTTCTCGTGTCCGAACAGTTCGGATTCCAGGAGGTGTTCGGGGATAGCCGCGCAGTTGATACTGATGAACGGCTTCTTGGCCCGGTTGGAGCGGGTATGGACATAGCGCGCCATCACCTCCTTGCCGGTGCCGGATTCGCCGGTGATCATGACCGATGCGTCGGAGCCTGCAATCTGCTGCGCCAGCTTGATGACCTTGGCCATCGCTTCATCGCGATAGATCAGGTCACGGGAGTCGTTGGCGACCGCGGCGAGTACCGCGGCGATCAACTCCGGATCGGGCGGCAGCGGAATGTATTCCTTGGCGCCTGCGTGGATCGCGGCAACCGCGGCTCGGGCATCGTTGGAGATGCCGCAGGCGACGATCGGCACGTGGATGTGCTCGGCCTCAAGTCGCATCACCAGATCGCGGATGTCCAGCGCGACGTCCACCAGCAACAGGTCGGCGCCCTTGCCGCCGCGCAAGACCCGCATCGCCTGTTCCTGATCCTCGGCATGGGTGACCGAAGCGCCATTGTCCATCGCGATCTTGGTGGCGGTCGTAAGCTGGCCCTTGAGTGTGCCAACGATGAGAAGCCGCATGGTAGTCTCCTGTTCGTCCTGTTCGCGCAGTTCAGGCGCAATATCGTCGGAACGCCGCTAGTTGCGTTCCGCCTTGATGATTTCCGTCATGGTCACGCCAAGCTTGTCTTCGACCAGCACCACCTCACCGCGCGCCACCAGGCGGTTGTTGACGTAGATGTCGATCGCCTCGCCGACGCGGCGGTCGAGTTCGAGCACGGTGCCGGGCCCGAGTTTCAACAGTTCGCCGACGTCCATCTTCGAGCGGCCGAGCACGGCCGAGACCTGTACCGGCACGTCGAATACTGCTTCCAGGTCGGCTGCGACGCGCGAAGCCTGCTCGTCGTCCTGGTAGGCCACATCATCGATCGCCGGCACGTCGGCCGAGTTGAGATCGGGAAGCGGTACCTGTGCGTCGTTATCACTCATCGTTCAATCCTCATGGCCTAAGGTGCGGCCTGATTTCGGGAGGTAATGTAACTCCCGACAAGTTCGTTGATCTTCGCTTCGATGGCCGCCCGCTCCAGCACGACGCCACCGTCCGCCCATTCGATCTTGCAATCCCCGGTCGGCATTTCCGGCTCCGGCAGGATCACTAGGCGGCCGTCGAACCCGCTCTGCTTGGCCAGTCGCTCCACCCGCTCGCAGGCGGCCTCGTACAGCGAGTCGTTGATCCGAACGACAAGATGCGGCGTCGATACCAGGTGCGAAAAGCAATCCTTCACAAGGGCTATGACCTCGCCGAGCGGCTCGCCGGAAATCAATTCGCTGCACAGCTTGCGAGCCACGGCAACCGCGACGTCGACGGCTTCGGTCTCCATGCGCGTCTCGATTCCGGCGAAACGTGCCTGGATGCCCTTGATGCCGATTCCTATCTCCTCAAGCGCCAAGGCAGTCCGGCGGTCGCTTTCGGCCTTTGCCTCGCGCTGCCCAGCGTCGTAACCGGCGCCATAGCCGCGGGCCTCGGCCGAGGCGATCTTCTGCGCGATCTCGGATGCCGTGGGAGCCCGTTCGCGCGCCTTGTCTTGCGTCGAGAAGTCCACATCGAACAGGAATTTTGCGGGGGCGGCCATCAGTACACCAACTCGTCGTCGGCGCGGTTCTTGGTCAGCATGATCTCACCCTTGGCCGCGAGGTCCTTGGCGAGGTTGACGAGCAGCGCCTGCGCCTCGTCCACATCGCGCAGCCTTACCGGGCCGAGCGCGGCCATGTCGTCGAGCAGCATCTTGCCGGCGCGGGAAGACATATTGCCGAGGAAAAAGCCGCGGACTTCCTCATTGGCGCTCTTCAGCGCGATTCCGAGTTTGTCCTTGTCGACGTGGCGCATCAGAGTTTGGGCCGAAGCCGAGTCCAGCTTGACGAGGTCGTCGAATGTGAACATCAGCGCCTTGATGCGCTCGGCCGACTCGCGGTTTTCCACTTCCAACGATGTGATGAAACGGGTTTCGGTCTGGCGATCGAAATTGTTGAAGATCTCGGCCATCACCTCGTGGGCGTCACGGCGCCTCGTCTGCGAAAGATTCGACATGAATTCAGTTCGCAGCGTCTGTTCGACGCGCTCGATCACCTCTTTCTGCACCGCTTCCATCCGCAGCATCCGGTTGATGACGTCGAGACCCATGTCCTCGGGCAAAATCGCCAGCACTCGGGCGGCGTGCTCCGGCTTCAACTTTGAAAGCACCACCGCGATGGTCTGCGGGTATTCGTTCTTCAAATAGTTGGCGAGTACCTCTTCCTGAACGTTGGAGAGTTTCTCCCACATGTTGCGGCCCGCCGGGCCCCGGATTTCATCCATGATGCCGTTGACGCGTTCAGGTGTCAGGTAAAGCTGCAGCAGCCGCTCGGTACCGTCGAAGGTTCCCATCAGCGCGCCGGAAGCGGACATCCGCGACACGAATTCAAGCAACAGGTCTTCCACCACGTCGGCTTCGACGGTGCCGAGGGTCGACATCACGATCGACAATTCGCGCACTTCGTCGTCATCCAGCAGGGACCAGACCTTGCCGCCATACTGCTCTCCCAGCGCAAGCATCAGGATAGCCGCGCGCCGCGGGCCGCTAAGCGCGGGACCTTTCGGCCGCGAACTCTGCCGCGCAGCCAGCGAGGAGATGACGCTGGTAATATCGTTGGTGTTGGTGGTTTGCGGTACAGCCATTCAGATCACGCGGGTTGTTCGCTTAGCCATTGACGAACAATGGAAGCGGTTTCGTTGGGGTTACGTTCGGCCAGTTCACCGACGCGATGCACCGATTGCGCGTGCACTTGACCTTGAACCTGGGCGACGTCGATCATCTGGGCGGTGGCGTTTGGCCCGGGAACGAGATTCTGGCCAGTGCTGCCATCGGTCAGGGCTGGAACCGCGTCGTTGCTGAGAGAAGCGACCTCTTCGGAGGCGAGGATGCGCTTGACCAGCGGGCGGACCACCATGAAGAGCACCACCAGGCTGAGCAGCATCATCACGCCGAGTTCGACGACGTACATCACGTCATCCTTGGTGAATTGCAGCATGCCGAGAAGCCCGGCAGGCTCGGCAACCGGAGGCACGACGGGAGCTTCGGCGAATTTGAGGTTGACCACCTCTACCTGGTCGCCGCGCTTCTGATCGAACCCGATCGATGAGCGAACCAAGGCCGCAATACGATCTAGCTGTTCCTTGCTCCGCTCCTGATAGATCATCTCGCCTTTTTCGTTTTTGGCATAGCTGCCGTCTACCAATACCGCGACCGAGATCCGGTTGACGCGCCCGGCTTCAGTCACTTCCGTCTTGGTGATGCGGGAGATCTCGTAGTTGTTGGTTTCCTCCGTCTTCTTGCTCTGGTCGCGGGCCGCGGAAGGAGCATCCCTGTTCTGGTTGCCGGGCAGCTCGTTGTTGACGGTGACCTGTCCTGTGTTTTCGGCGGTGGCCGACGATTCCTCCCGGGTCTGGCTCGACCGCAGCACTCGGCCTTCAGGATCGAAGCGGTCCGAGGTCTGCGTCACCTTGTTGTAATCGAAGTCGGCCGAGAGCTGGACGCGGGCGCGACCGGCCCCGACAACCGAGGAGACGATTGCCTCCACCTGATTGCGCATCCGCTTTTCGAATCCGGCGCGACGCTCGTCGGCGATGCTGTTGTCGGCATCGCCGCTGGCGCCATCCGCGAGCAGTTGGCCGGCTTCATCCACGATCGACACCCGTTGCGGCTTCAGGCCGTTGACCGCCGAGGCGACCAGGTGGCGAATGGCCCTAATTTGCTGGGGCTCCAGCGCGCCCCGCACGCGCACCACAATCGAGGCTGATGGCTGCGGCGCCTCGCGCGAGAACAGCGGACGCTCGGGCAAGACCAAATGAACCCTGGCCGCCTGAACGCGGTCGATTGCATGAATGGTGCGGGCGAGTTCGCCCTCGAGTGCGCGCAGATGGTTGATATTCTGCACGAAGCTGGTGGTGCCGAGCGCGTCGGACTTATCGAATATCTCGTACCCGACACCGCCACCTTTCGGCAGGCCGCCTTCAGCGAGCTTCATCCGAAGCCGGGTAACCTTGTCCTTTGGCACCATGATCGCCGCGCCATCATTGCGCAGCTCGTAGGGAATCGCCTGGCGCTCCAGGTCCTTGATGATGGCTGAGGAGTCCTCGAGGCTGAGTGCCGTGAACAAAGTGGTCAGCTGCGGCGTCGTGACGCGCAGGATGACGAACCCGAAGAAGCTGGTGAGCGCGGTTGTCACCGCGACCATCGCCATCAAGCGCGAAGCACCGAGACCCTTTAGAAAGTCGAACAGACCCTGCAAGCCAACCGCCCCTCAGATTCGGCCCCAAGAGCCGACTGGGCAATTATTGCCTATGGGATGGTTTCGATATGGTTAACGAGGGTTAAGGGGTGCGGCAAAACTTCGGACGTCATAAAAACCAGCTTCCAGAATGAAGCCGATTGTCGGAAAATACCGCAGATCTTCCGAAACTATTGCCGATATTGCTGGATGCGGGTGGTGCGCAACCCCGCAAGCCCATGCTGATCGATGGAAAACTGCCACGACAGGAATTCGTCGACCGTCAGGGTGTAGCGGCTGCAGGCCTCCTCGAGGGAGAGCAGGCCACCGCGAACCGCGGCAACGACTTCGGCCTTGCGGCGGATAACCCACCGTTTAGTCCCTGGCGCGGGCAAATCTGCAATTGTTAACGGACTACCGTCAGGCCCGATGACGTATTTTACCCTCGGGCGATGGGGTTCTGTCATGGCGTACTCACAAACTCTCGACCACTGAACTCACCCTGACAACCTACGCCCGGCGACTTAAAATTTGCCTAAGCATAAGACTTCAATACGACTCTCCATGGAATGATTGCAGTTCGTTCCTCCAAGTGCGGCCAATTTTGGCAGCCTGACTTCGGGCCGAGCGGCACTATGTGATGCCGTCGTGATCGCATATGACGCACGACCTTACCCGATGATGCTCGTGATCTGGCTGACCGTGTAGGTCTGTCCATTGATCGTCAGCAACGGCGGCGACTGGGTCAGATCTACAGAGCTGACCTTGCCCTGGACATGGGTCGATACCCCGACGGCTTTGCCTTGGCCATCCGTGGCAGTAGCAATCAGCTTGTAGCTTCCGTCCGGCCGCAGCGCACCGCTACTGTCCTTGCCGTCCCAGGTAAACGAATGGTTTTGCCCGGCGTTGGCGGCGTAATCCCCGCTGAATACGGTCTGGCCCGCGCTGTTCACAATCGAAACGTTCAGGTTGCAATCGCTGGGAATGTCGAGATTCCAATTCGCGGCGCCGTTGGACAACGCGGCCGTGTCTCCATTGACCACCGCTACTCTGCCAATGAATCCCAGCGCCTGCGTTGATTGCGCGCTTTGCTGCACCGCTATCAAGGCCGCCAACGTTTCATTGGTCTTGAGCTGCTGTTCTACCCCGGCGAACTGCACCAGCTGCTGCGTGAACTGGTTGGTGTCCAGAGGGTCGAGCGGGTTCTGGTTTTTGAGTTGCGTGGTCAGCAAGGTCAGAAAGCTTTGAAAGTTTCCGGCCAGCGTGCTTCCGTTCTTCGAACTGATCGATGCCGTGTCTTTGGGCGGCAGCGGGGTCGTCCCCGAAACTATTGGGCTAGCATTTGCCATGTCCGTCTCCTCAGATCCTGATGTCTACGCCGCTGCTCGATCCGAGCACGCGGCCATAGCTTCTTCCAGCGATCACCGCCGGAATGGTTTCTTCGTCGCTAATCACCAGCGTCCGGGCGTTGCGGCTGTTATCGTCGCCGTTGTCATGTCTGGATGAAGACTGGTCGCGCAGGCTGAACTGAAGGCCGCCATCGCCGGTCTTGAATCCGGCATCATCGAGGGCGCGCTGTAGCTGCGGCGCGTCCTGGCGCAGCATCGACAAGGTTTCCGGCTTTTCGACCGTCAAATGCGAAGTGACCTGTCCGTTGCGATCGACGTCGATGCGTACATCGATGCGGCCCAGGTGTGCCGGGTCGAGGCGAATGTCGAAACGGCTCTTGCCGTTCAATGCCGATGCGGCGATCTCGACCGCGAGCCCGCTCAAAGGGACCGGCGCGTCAGTTGCCGCCACGACGCTCAGGGGCGCGACCGGAGCGACGTTAGCCGGCGCGGCCGGGAGTGGGGCTTGCAGCGCGCCCGCGCCGGGCTCCATGGAGTTCGGCCCGTGAGTTGGAGAGGCCATGGGGGAACGATCATGCGCTGTCGCGGAAGGGGCAGGTGAAGCATTCGCGCCAACTTCCGACGGGGTTGCCGTGACCACGTCATCGCTCGGCTTCGAGTTCGCCGCGGCCGTTTGCGGATTTGCCGCCGAAGGGGCCGGCATCGGGCTTGCCGTGGAATCCGTGCCTGTCGAATCGGAATCGGATGTGCCGGCACCCGCTGTCACGGGTGATGATCCGACAGCCAGCTTCGATGTCGTGGTTTTCGGAGGCGGCGGTGAAACTGAGGCGGCCGTGACGGCTATTCCTGCCTCACTCTGCGCTGTGATGTCGGTCTGCGCAGCCGCCTGTCGTACGGGCGCGTCGACAGTTTCGCCGACTGTCGCTTGGAGCGGAGCGCTTTCGCCAGTTACCGGTTTCGTAGTAGCGGTGGACACGTCTGCCATTCCGGGACCGGACACCGGCTTACTAACAGTCACAGGGGTGGACGGGGGCGTGGAAGCATCCTTTTCAGGAGCGAGATTGGTCTGCTGCGGACCAGCCGTCGGTTCGGGGGCAGTCGTGGCCGCAATGGCAGCGGCCGCGATTGCAAGTGGCGCCCCTACGCCACCGGACGGCGCACTGGCGGAGGGCGGATCCGTCGCAATTATGCCGACCGAAATCGCAACCGCGACAGCGCTCGCTGTCGGCGCTTGTTCGTCTTGTTGGGGCAAGGCCTCGGCTTCGGTCGCGCTAGTTGCGTCAGCGGAGGGCTTTTCGTTCGCCGTGCTGTCCTCCGACGTTGCAGACCTTGGACGGGGCCGTTGCACCGGTGCGAGATCGTCCTTTGCGCCTTGACCGGCATCCTTCGCTCTTGCGCTCGGTTCCTGATCGTCAATAGACCTCCGTGCGGAACGCTCCGGTGAGGCGTCGCGCCCGCCCGCGTGGTCTGCATTTGCGGGGGCACGGGCGCGGCGCTCCGGTGCGGGTGGCTGCTGGGCGTAGGAGGCGGGGCCGTCGCTGCCGGCTTGGGCGGAAACACTTGAATCGACCAGCGCCGCAAAACCTTCGGTTTGCTGCGCTTGGTCGGGTCGCCCGGGCTTCGGCTGCGGTGCCTGGAAAGACCCGCTTGCTGCTGTTTCTGACGTAACGCTCAACACGGTTGCGGCCTCTCGCAATGGAACTGGTCCTTAGGACAGCAAGGACCGGGCCACGCCGCGCGTTTCGGAATAATCTAGTGTTTTCAGTGCCCTAAATGTCGGGCCGTCGACCGGCTAGTTGCGGGCTGGCCTTCCTTTTCTGCCCGGCGGCAAGATTTGCCGTTCCGAAAGCCAAAAGGCAGAGGGCGTGATTGCCTGAGCAGAATACGGCCTATATTAAAGAGAGTATCTTCAGCCGTCGCGGATCGAGCGAACTCGCTTTCGCGGGGATGCGCTCGGACTCTCCAATCGAAAACGGGCAGCATCAACGCCAACCGGGCTTTTTTTGGCGCAATGCTTCCATGTGACCGCAAACGCAGCGATAACCGGAGCCATGTTCAACAGTCTGGATCTTGAAGGCCGTCCTCAGGACACAAGAGTGGTCGTCGCGATGTCCGGCGGCGTCGACTCGTCGGCCACGGCTGCGCTGTTGAAGTCCGAGGGCTACGACGTGATTGGGATCACGCTGCAGCTTTACGATCACGGCGCGGCCACCCACCGCAAGGGCGCCTGCTGCGCCGGACAAGACATTCACGATGCTCGCAACGTCGCCGAGCGGATCGGCATCCCGCATTA
>JBJMTO010000132.1:0-37533 GCA_045811665.1 Bradyrhizobium sp. | reverse complement strand
TCGCCGAGCGATCAATCCGGAGATGATGGCGCAAGTGCGGAAGGTGCGTTTCATTTGCGCGGATTCGGCAAGCCAGGCTTCAAGATCGTCACCCAGCATGTCAGGATCGAACAGCAAGTCCAGGTTCAACTGCCCTTGCCGGATCATGAAGGACAGGTCGCCCAGTCCCCAGACCGCAAGCGCATACTCGTTGGCGACGAAGCCGAGCGGCCGGGCGCGGGCGCGCTCCAGCCGCCGCGTGAGCAACATGCCGAGCGTCTGATGCGCGAGACGGCCCTCGAAGGGATAGCAGACCAGGTAATGCTTGTTGGCGCGCGGAAAGCTTTCGACCAGCAGCTCGCGCGCGCCGGGCACGCGAGAAACATCGTGCTGCAGCGACAGCCAGTCCCGCACCTGCTCAGGCAGCGCGCTCCAGGCGCGCCGATCGTCGAGTAACCTGCGCACCCGCTCCGCCAGATAGGTGGAGAGCGGAAATTTGCCGCCCATGTAGGACGGCACCTTCGCATCCTTGTCGTTGGCGCGCGAAACGTACACTTGGTCTTCGGCCAGCGCTTCGTACCGCACGACCTCGCCCGCAAAAACGAAGGTGTCCCCGATCACAAGTCCTTCGATAAAGGCTTCCTCGATCTCGCCCAATGTGCGGCCGCCCCGCGCGATCCCGCCGGTCGAACCCGCCCCGCCGCCGCGCGAACGCACGAGACGTACCTTCAGCATGGTGTCTTCGACAATGGTGCCGACATTGAGTCGATAATTCTGCCGCACCCGCGGATTGGCCACGCGCCAGCGGCCCGCCTTGTCCTGCTTGATGCGGGCGAAGCGTTCATAGGTTTTCAGCGCATAGCCGCCGGTCGCGACAAAATCGACCACATCGTCGAAGTCGCCGCGCGACAGACCCGAATAAGGCGCAGCGGTAAGCACCTCGTCATAGAGTTGATCTGAAAAGAACGGTTCGCCGCAGGCGCGGCCTAGAACGTGCTGCGCCAGCACGTCGAGCGCGCCGGTACGCAGCGGCGGGGTATCCTGGGCGTTTTCGCCGACCGCGTCGATCGCAACCCGGCATTCCAGCACCTCGAAGCGATTGGCGGGCACCAGCACGGCGCGCGAGGCCTCATCGATGCGATGATTGGCCCGGCCGATCCTCTGCATGAGGCGGGAGGCGCCCTTGGGCGCGCCGATGTTGATGACGAGATCGACATCGCCCCAGTCCACGCCAAGATCGAGCGAAGAGGTGCAGACCACGCCGCGCAACTTTCCGGCCGCCATCGCGTCTTCCACCTTGCGGCGCTGCGCGACATCGAGCGAACCGTGATGCAGCGCGATCGCCAGACCATCCTCGTTCATGCGCCAAAGATCCTGAAACAGCATCTCGGCCTGGCTCCGGGTGTTGACGAACACCAGAGTCGTCTTGTTGCGCTTGATCAGTTCGTAAATCTCGCCGAGCGCGTGGCGCGCGGTGTGGCCGGCCCACGGCAGGCGCTCCCGGGTGTCGAGCATCTCCACGATCGGGGCCGCCGCGCCCCCGGCCACCACGATATCGGCGGCGTCGCTCGCGCCATTGCGTTGCGGCACCAGAAACCGCGCCAGCGATTCCGGCTCGGCGACCGTGGCCGATAATCCGATCGAGCGCATCTGTGGCGCGAGTTGCCATAGACGAGCCAACCCGAGCGACAGAAGATCGCCGCGCTTGGAGGTCACCAGCGCATGCAGTTCATCCAGCACGACCCGCCGCAGCGACGAGAATAGAAATGGCGCATCGTCCGAAGAAAGCAATAACGCCAACTGCTCGGGCGTGGTGAGGAGAACGTCCGGCGGATAGCGTCGCTGGCGCTGCCGGCGCGACACCGGGGTATCGCCGGTGCGAGTCTCTACCTTCACCGGCAGGCCCATCTCCGAAACCGGCGTTTCCAGATTGCGCGCGATATCGACGGCCAGCGCCTTCAACGGCGAGATGTAGAGCGTATGAAGGCCGCGGCTGCGCTGCAAGCCTCGTCCCGTCGAGATAATGTTCGGACGCAGCGAGTGCGTCGTCGCCGCCTCGGTTGAGGCATGGAGAGGAGAGGCGCGCGTCGGCACGTACAGCTCGACAAGCGTCGGCAGGAAGCCCGCCAATGTCTTGCCTGCGCCGGTCGGGGCGATCAGCAGCGTGGAGCGGTCGTCCGCTGCTTTTGCGAGCAACTCAAGCTGGTGCTCGCGCGGCGACCATCCGCGCGCGGCGAACCATTGGCGAAACCGGTCCGGCAGCAGCGCGGCGGCCTCGGCCGAAAACGCGGGATTGACAAGGAACGACACGGCCAAGAAATAAGCCGTCGCGGCGGTCTCGTCGAGGGGAGCGGCAGCCGCTCGGATTGGGGCGGCTGCCGTGTGTCGATCGCGGACCGACTATTCAGTAACGGGCCTGTCGGAGATATCCCAGTCCGAGCCGTTGAAGATGGAGATGTACAGCGTCTTCATCGGCGTGTAGTCGTCCGGCGAGTAGCTGTAGGAAATGCCATCGAGGAAATACGGCGAGTGGAAGCCTTTCAGGTTGGTGGCCTGCTTAAGCACATTCGCGCGCGTCAGATCGTCCCCGCAGCGGCGCAGGATTTCGGCCATGGTCGCAACCTGGCCATAGCCCGCGAAGGCGATGGTGTTGTCCTGATCGACGTTGGGCAGATATTTCTTGCGCAGCTCCTCGAATGCCACGACGTCGGGGTCCTTCTCCCAACGCGAGACGCCGACTTCCTTGGCGTAGCGAATGGCGACGATGCCGGTGGCGGCCTCGAAGCCCGCGGCGCTGAGGATCGAGCGGCCGGTAGACCCGGCTGAAAGCAATTGCAACGGTTTCCACCCGAGTTCGGCAGCCTTGCGGATCGACTGCGACGATGCCTTGCCGGTGCTGATGTTATAGAAAACGTCCGCGCCCGACTTAGACAGATTGATGAGCTGCGAATCGATGGTCGGATCGGTCAGATCATAGGTCTGCTCCATGATCACCTTGGCCGTGCCGCCGGCATCCGCCAGCACCTGCTTGAAGGGGCCGAGGAAATCACGTCCGAAATCGTCGTTCTGATAGAGTATCCCAACTTTGGCGTTCGGCTTCACGCCGATAACATGCTTGGCGAGGATTCTTGCTTCCGTCGGATAGAGCGGCAAGCCCGCCATCGTCCATTTGAAATTCTTTGGATCGTTCCACTTCGACGCACCCGTGTTCAGCAGAAGCTGGGGCACGCCTTTCGAGTTGAGATATTTGTGCACGGCGGTTTGCGGCGCGGTGCCGAGCGATCCGAACAGCGCCAGCACCTCCTCCTGCTCGACCAGCCGCCGCGTCGCTTCGACGCACTTCGGCGCGCTGTAGGAATCGTCCATGGTGAAGAACTTGATCTTGCGCCCATTGATGCCGCCCTTTTCGTTCAGCATCTGGAAGTAGGCCTCGCCGACCCGGCCAAGTACGCCGTACAACGAACCCGGGCCGCTGTGCGGAACGGTCTGTCCGAGCTTTATCTCGGTGTCGGTCGCGCCGGGATCGTATTTCTTTTCCGCAGCCTTGACGGAAGTGGCGGAGGCGAGGACCGTGGCGATGGCAGTAGCGCAAAACTCGCGCCTGGATTGATTGTTGTTCATTGTTTTCTCCCTGAAGCTGGGACTGATCTAGCGTGGTTGCACGTTCGGCAACAGCGAAATTGCATCGTTCTGCCGCAACGGCCTGCGCCCGCCAAGCATGGCTTAAATGGTGGTACGATGGTCGGGCTTTGACGCGACCACGACGAGACCGGGCGCCGGCCTGCCATCTTCGTTGCGGGCCGACGAATCTTCAAGCCGCGAAAGCACAAGACCGGCGGCATCGATCGCGGCGCGCACGCAAGCAGCGCCATGGGCGTAGCGCAGGCCGGGCCCCAGGATGATGCCACCGCCCTCATGCGTTTCGACCGTGAACGCGAGCAGCCCGCCCGCCACAAGTATACGACCCACCTCGCGCAGCACGGGTGCGAGTTCGCCGACATAAACCATCGCATCGGCGGCGAGAACCAGATCCGCAGTCGCCTGCGGCCTGCTCCGCAACGCTTCCAGCATGTCGCTCACTTCCAGCTCTGCATATAATCCGGTCAGGCGCGCCTTTTCCACCATGCGCGGCGACAGGTCGATGCCGATGAAATGGTCGACCTCCCCAGCGAATGCCGTGGCAGCAAGGCCGGTGCCGCAACCAAGATCAATCGCGCGCTTGAAGAATGCCGGCTTGCGAGCCTCGCGGCCCGCCCTCAGCACCGCCTTGAACAGAAGCGCCGGGCCCCGGTAGCCGAGGTCCTCAACCAGCGACGACTCGAATTTTGCCGCATACTGATCGAACAGCGCGCGCACATAGGCCGGTGGCATCGTTGGAAGCATCTCCTCGGCAAGCAGCATCAACCGCAGCCCCGCGCCGTGCCGGTCCTCGGGATCGCTTTCCCGAGCTTTACGAAACGCCGCGATCGCCGCCTCGCGCTCACCGACGCGTTCACGGATTTCGCCTAGCGTGAACCAGGCGGATGCGAAGCGTGGAGCCAGTTCGGCGGCCTGGAGCAACAAATCCGCGGCAGCGACAAGGTCTCCCTTCAACTGCAGATCACGCGCGAAATCGAACCGGCGGTCGGCAACCAGATCGCCGGAGGAGAAGAATAATCGGGCAGGCATTGATGGAACCGAGTCCAGGCTTCAGGGCCGAGACTCGAATGAGGCTCGGGCCGGACTATATAGCCAAGATGCGGCCGCAAGACATCCTGATCCCCGTCGCCGCGGGTTTGTGCTGCAAGCCCGGCGGCTTCCACATCGATCCGGTACGGCCGGTTGACCGTGCCGTGATCACCCATGGCCATTCGGACCACGCCCGGTCAGGCCACGGTGCGGTGCTGGCGACGCAAGAGACGCTCGATATTATGCGTCTGCGCTACGGCGACAACTTCGCCGGCACCACGCAAGCCATCTCCTATGGGGAGGAATTGCGGCTCGACGGCGTCACCATCAAATTCCATCCTGCAGGGCACGTGCTGGGTTCGGCCCAGGTGGCAGTTTCGTGCAAGGATACCTGCATCGTCGCTTCCGGCGACTACAAAGACGCACCCGATCCCACCTGCGCGAGCTTCGAGCTCGTGCCCTGCGACGTGTTCATCACCGAGGCCACGTTCGGCCTGCCGGTGTTTCGCCACGGTGACGCGGCGGACGAGATCAGGAAGCTCCTGGCGTCGGTCGCATTGTTTCCCGAGCGGGCCCACCTGGTCGGCGCCTATTCGCTGGGCAAGGCGCAGCGCGTGATCGCGCTTCTGCGTGCGGCTGGTTACGACGCTCCGATCTATCTGCACGGCGCCATGGAGAAGATCACGCGCTACTATGAAAGCCGCGGCGTCGCGTTGGGCGAACTGCGTCCGGTCAAGGGCATGAAAAAAGCGGACCTGGCCGGCACCATTACCCTGGCGCCGCCGTCGGCTACCGCCGATATATGGACCCGTCGCTTCCCCGACCCGGTCACGGCGTTTGCCTCGGGATGGATGCGGGTGCGCGCTCGCGCCCGGCAGCGCGGGGTCGAACTACCCTTGGTCATTTCGGATCACGCCGATTGGGACGGGCTAACCGCGACCATCGAGGCGACCGGCGCCGGCGAAGTCTGGGTCACTCATGGGCAGGAAGACGCGCTCGTGCATTGGTGCACGTCCAAGGGTCTGGCCGCGCGTCCGCTCGATCTGGTCGGTTATGGCGAGGAGGACGACACTCCCGCAGTGACGGCCGGCGAGGATGAGCCGGCATGAACCGGTTCGCCGAACTGCTCGACCGCCTCGCCTACGAGCCTGGCCGCAACAACAAGCTGAGACTGCTGACTTCTTACTTCCGCGCGATCGAGGACCCCGATCGTGGCTATGCGCTTGCAGCGCTCACGGGGGCGCTGTCGTTCAAGCACGCCAAGCCCGCTTTGATCCGCGACCTGATCGCCGCGCGAACCGACCCGGTGTTGTTCGCGCTCTCATACGACTACGTCGGCGACCTATCGGAGACGGTAGCACTGATGTGGCCGAAGCCGGCGGCGAACCACGCAGGCTCCGTCCCCCTCACCGCACAAGGCAATCGGGAGGTCAGGGACCCCGCGATCGGCCATAACAATCCGCCGCCCACTCTGACGCAGGTTGTCACCACGCTTCGAATGCTCGGCAAGACCGAACTGCCGAAGCAGATGGCGCAGTGGCTGGATGAGCTGGACGAAACCGGCCGTTGGGCGCTGCTGAAGCTGGTCGCCGGCGCGATGCGGATCGGCATCTCGGCCCGGCTGGCGAAGACGGCGGTGGCCGAGTTCGGCGGCAAGGATCCTCACGAAATCGAGTTGATGTGGCCGGGGCTCACCCCGCCCTATCTCGACTTGTTCGCCTGGCTGGAGGGCCGTGCGGAGAAACCGATCAATCTCGATCCGGTCCCGTTTCGCCCGGTGATGCTGGCGCATGCGATCGAGGATGCCGACTTTGCCAACCTGGATGCGGCCGACTTCATCGCCGAATGGAAATGGGACGGCATCCGCGTGCAGGCGGTGAGCGGACGCGACGAGCGCGGCCACATGCTGGCGCGGCTGTATTCGCGCAGCGGCGAAGACATAACGAAGAGCTTTCCCGACCTGCTCCCCTCGCTGCATCTGCCCGGTGCAATCGACGGCGAACTGCTGGTGATGCGCGAGGGCCGCGTGCAAAGCTTCAACGTGCTGCAGCAGCGTCTCAATCGCAAGGTGGTCTCTCCCAAGCTGATCAAGGAGTACCCGATCCACCTGCGCGCCTATGATCTTCTCGGCGAGGGTGACACCGATCTTCGCATGCTGCCGTTTGCGGAGCGGCGAGCCCGGCTCGAGGCGTTCGTGAAGAAGCTGGATGACATCAGGATAGACCTTTCGCCCACCATTGCATTCGATAGCTGGGAGGCGCTGGCCGCTGCGCGACGTGATCCCGCCAGTGCCGGGGCGGGCGAGGACGCCGAGGCGGTGGAAGGCGTCATGCTGAAGCGTCGCGATGCGCTGTATCTGCCGGGCCGTCCCAAAGGCCAGTGGTGGAAGTGGAAGCGCGACCCGCACATTATCGACGCCGTGCTGATGTATGCGCAGCGGGGGCATGGCAAGCGCTCGTCGTATTATTCGGACTACACATTCGGCGTCTGGACATCGGGCGAGCAAGGCGATGAATTGGTCCCGGTCGGCAAAGCTTATTTCGGTTTCACCGACGAAGAACTGCTCCAGATCGACCGGTTCGTACGCCGCAACACCACCGAGAAATTCGGACCCGTGAGGCACGTCGTGCACGAGCCCGATCGCGGCCTGGTGCTGGAAGTGGCATTCGAGGGTCTGGCGCGCTCGCCACGGCACAAATCCGGAGTCGCGATGCGGTTTCCGCGCATCAGCCGGTTACGTTGGGATAAACCGCCTCGCGAAGCCGACCGGCTGGAAACGCTCGAACGGATGCTGAAAGCCGATGCAAGTCAGGCGATGGCGCCATCGACCGAAACAGTACCGCCTTCCCCATCTCGCCTCTACTGACTACAATGCGATGCGGCTTTGCGCCCGGGAGATCATGATGCCCAACGACACGAGGGAATTGCCGGCTGCCAATGACGGCCTGTACAGGTTTCTCGGCGGCTCACCGGTTGCGGTCGCGTTTCGGCTGGTGTTGCTGTCGATTTTGGTCGGCGTGGTGCTGGCCGCGATCGGTTTCGATCCCTGGAACATCCTCAGCAGCATCCGGCTTTTGTTCCAGCGATTGTGGAATCTCGGCTTTGACGCGATCAATTGGCTATGGCGTTACTTCCTGCTCGGTGCGGTGATCGTTATCCCGCTCTGGCTGGTGTCACGGATGTTGGGCGCGCCGCGCGGGCGATAGAACTCGCGCAGGCCAGATGTTAGTCGCTTCGCCCAGAGTTACCTCCGCGCAGGTGTTCGCCATCGCCGGTCCCGCGATGGTCGCCAATCTGACCACGCCCCTGATTGGCATCGTCTCCACCACGGCGATCGGGCGGCTAGGCGATGCCACGCTGCTTGGCGGCGTCGCGACCTCTTCCGTGCTGTTCGACTGCATCTTCTGGCTATTCGCCTTCCTTCGCATGAGCACGGTTGCCTTCGTCGCACAATCCACGGGAGCGGACGAGACAATGGAAGTTCGCGCGATCCTGATCCGCGGGTTGATAATGGCTGCGTTGATCGGCGCAGGCCTTATCGTGCTGCAGATTCCGCTAGCCGCCCTCCTGCTCGGCGCGATGGGCGGCAGCGAAGGCGTGACCCGCGCCGCAACAGCCTATTTCACCATCCGCATCTGGTCTGCGCCGCTGGTGCTTGCGAACTACGTGATCCTCGGCTGGCTGGTCGGACAGGCCCATGCCCGGATGGCACTGGCGACACAGATCGCGATCAATCTCATCAACGCGGTCGCGACGGTGTTGCTGGTGCTGGTCTTCGACACTGGAATTGCCGGCGCGGCAATCGCGGCTGTGATCGCCGAGGCGTTTGGCCTGCTGCTCGGCATCGTGATCGCATACCGGCTAACCAAAGGGAAACTCGCTGTCCCTGCCGGCGCGCTGTTCGGTCGAGCGAAGCTGATACGGATGCTGACGGTTAACCGCGACATCATGATACGCACTGCTTCGTTGATCGCCGTATGGTTATTCTTTGCCGCCCAAGGCGCCCGGGCCGGCGACGTGACCCTGGCGGCGAATGCAGTCCTGAACAATTTTCTCCTGATCAGCGCCTTCTTCCTCGACGGCCTGGCCAACGCGGCCGAACAACTCTGTGGGCGAGCCTTCGGTGCCCGGGACGCCAGAGCCTTCTCAGGCGCGGTGCGGCTCGTGATCCTCTGGGGATTTGGCTTTGCGCTTGCGGTGACCGGCGTTTTTCTGCTGTTCGGGCCGGGGCTGATCCATATCATGACGGTAAGCGAGGACGTTCGGCATGCCGCGCGCGATTATATCTGGTTTGTGACGGTATCTCCCGCGCTTGCGGTGTTCGCCTTCGCCTATGACGGAATTTTCATCGGAGCTACCTGGGCGCGCTCGATGCGCAACCTGATGATGGTGTCGCTGGTCATGTTTCTGTTCGCATGGTTGGCCTTGCGCGCCTTCGGCAATGGCGGATTGTGGGGCGCCCTGCTGGTCCACTACGCCGCGCGCGGCGGGTTGCAGGCGCTGCGCTATCCCTCATTGTTCAACGCCGCGTTTGGCGCGCAAGCACCTAGACCGGCCAGTCCTCCGCAGTAATTGTGGCCGCATCGGCGCCTACGATTTCGGACAGGGAATCGCGCCCGGTGCGCAGCAGGGTCGAGGCGAGATCGTGCTTGATTTCTTCGACGAGGCCCAGGCCATTGTAGATCAGCGACGAATAGAGCTGGATCAGGCTGGCGCCGGCGCGGATCTTGGTCAGCGCCGCGCCGCCGGAATCGATGCCGCCGACCCCTATCAGCGGAAACGCGCCCTCCACGCGTACATAGGTCTCGGCCACCATCCGGGTCGACAACCGAAACAACGGCCTCCCCGATAATCCGCCCTGCTCCTTGGCACGCGCCGTTTCGCGCAACCTCGATGGTCGCCCCACCGTGGTATTGGCAACGATCATGCCGTCGACGCGCCTCGAGCGCGCGACATGCACGACGTCATCGAGTTCGCTCAAACTGAGGTCGGGAGCGATCTTGAGCAGCACCGGCGACTCGCCCGCGTTTTGCCGCACGCGTTCGCGCGCCTCGATCACCTGCGCCAGCAAGTCGTCGAGCGCGGTAGCTTGCTGCAGGTTGCGCAGGCCCGGCGTATTCGGCGAGGACACGTTGACCGTGAAGTAGCTTGCCACGGGAGCGAAGATCTCGATCAGCTTGACATAGTCGGAGACGCGATCGACCGCATCCTTGTTGGCCCCGACATTGACGCCGACGATGCCGCCGAGATGCGCGCGCGCCGCCAAACGCCGCAGCACAGTTTCTGCGCCATCATTGTTGAAGCCCATGCGATTGATCACGGCCTGGTCCCGCTCCAGCCGAAACAGCCTCGGGCGCGGATTGCCGGCCTGCGGCTTCGGCGTCACGGTCCCGATTTCGGTGAAGCCGAAGCCCAACCGCAACAACGCGTCAGGCGCTTCCCCGCTCTTGTCGAAGCCTGCCGCCATCCCGACCGGGTTGGGGAAATTCAGGCCAAACGCCCGCACCGCGAGTTTCGCGTCGTCCGGCCGCGCCCGGACGGATGGCAGCAGTTTCAATCCCTGGATCGCCAGCCGATGGGCGTCTTCCGGATCGAACCAGCGCAACAGTGGCAAGGAGAACGCATCAAACGCCCGGATCACGGCGCCAACTCCGGGATCTCGTGATATCCGTCGGAACGCGTGTGCAAATCGCGCACGGCGGTGACCGCGCCAAGGTCGAGCTGGCCGTAAAGATGCGGAAACAGCTCGTCATTTCGCGAGGGTTCCCAACGCAGGGCATCACCGAGCAGGTCGGCATCGACCTCGATCACGAACAGCCCGGCCTGGCCGAAGAAATGCTTTCGCGTGGTCTCGGCGAGTTGCGAAAGCGTGGAAAAATGAATGAAGCCGTCACGCAGATCATCGGCGCTGCCTTGAAAGACGCCCTGGCGTTCGGCTTCGCGCCATGCGGAAGCGGAACAGATTTTGTAGATCCTGCGCACCTGATCCGGATCCTGCGGTTTCTCTGCTGGGGTTTCCGGAGTGGCCGGACCTGACTCGACCGTATCGACGCGACCTGAGCAGTTCAAGCCACCCTGACACGGGTACGGCCCCGCTACCGCCCCTCGACACACCCAAGGCGCATCTCTCAAGTGGCGGACCAGGAGGATTTCAGGATACCCAAAAAAACGAGCTAAGAAGCGTAGTCCGGCTCGCTGCGGTCGAGGGTCCGCTTCAGGGCATCGAAGTGGCGCTGTGCCGGCGTCGGACCCTTGTACAGATGATTGCCGCCGATATCCCGCTTCGTCTTCTCGACCACGGCATCAGGCAATTTCTTCAGCGGTTGCCCGGTCCACATCGCGTAGATCTGCACCTGCGCTGCTCGCTCGATATAATAAAGCCGGTCATAGGCATCGGCGACGCTCTCGCCCACCGTGCTGATGCCGTGGTTGGCCATGAACAATACTGTCTTGTCACCGATCACCCGGGCAAGACGCGCCCCTTCAGCCGGATCGAGCGCAGGGCCGGTATATTCGTCATCGTATGCGATCTCGCCCGACATTCCGACCTCGGTCTGGCCGATTTCCTTGATCCGGGGGTCTTCGAGGCGCGTCAGCGCGCTGGCATAGGGCATGTGGGTATGAAACACCGCCTTTGCTTGCGGCAGCGCCTTGTGGATCGGCGCGTGGATGCAGAAACAGGAGCGCTCCACCTCACCCTCGCCGCGCTTGACGATGCCGTCATCAATGCCAACCTCCATAAAGGAAGAGGCTTTTACTTCCGACCAATGCATCCCGAACGGGATCTGATAGTAGCGGTCACTGCTGCCCGGCACGACAAAGGTCAGGTGGTTGAAAATGCCCTCACTGAAGCCGTGGATAAAGGCCAGCCGGTGCGCGGCGGCCAGATCGACACGCGCCTGCCATTCATCGGCGCTGTTATCCCCGCGCGTCTTCGGCGAAACATTGAGTTGCATGAGCGTCCTCCTGCGTTGCCCCTCGACGGAGGCCTGGATCGGAAATTAAATCCCTTGGCCGGCATTGTAGCCCAGATCGTGGCGGGCGCAGCTTCAAATCAAGCGGGCCTGCCATCTTGCTTTATCGCCCTGTCCGATCTTTAGGCCGATCTTGCCAGTGCGCCATCAATCATCGCCACCGAGTTGGCCAGACCATAGACCGCGACGAACGACCCGAAGCGCGGGCCTTTTTCCTGACCGAGCAGCACCTGATAGAGCATGTTGAACCACTCGAGCGAGACGCCCGGTCGGCCATCCTTGCCCTTCTTCACGGGATCGAGGAACGGCTCGCGCCGGCCGATCTCATACACAACGTTCTGGATATCCTCCGCGGAGGCGTTCGCCGGCAATTGCGATAGCGCATCGCGCAAATCCTGCAGCGCGGCGCGTTCGGAATCGGTCGGCTCGCGAAACTTTTTGGTCGGCGCCACGAAGTCGCGATAGTAGTTGATGGCGTAGCCGACCATCGCATCCAGCCTGGGATGGCTTTGCGGGGTGACGCCGGGACGATAGCGGCCGATGAAGCCCCATAAGGTCGCGGCGTTCTCGGCATTCGAGGACGACACCAGCGTCAGCAGTAGCTGGAAGGTGACGGGCATGTCGGCCGCCGGCGGGTGCCCCTCGTGGATATGCCATACAGGGTTGGCAAGCTGCTGGCGGGCATCCTGACGCCGGAACGCTTCGAGAAACTGCTGGTAGTCATCGACGTTGCGCGGGATCACGTCGAAGTACAGGCGCTTCGCCGACTTCGGCTCGCGATACATGAATAGCGACAGCGACTCCGGTGAGGCATAGCGCAACCATTCGTCGATGGTGAGCCCGTTGCCCTTCGACTTGGAAATCTTCTGCCCCTTCTCGTCCAGGAACAGCTCGTAGTTGAAACCCTCCGGCGGACTGGCATCCAGCGCCGCGCAAATCTTTCCCGACAACTTGACGGAATCGATCAGATCCTTTCCCGCCATTTCATAATCGACGCCCAGCGCGGCCCAGCGCATCGCCCAATCCGGCTTCCACTGCAGCTTGCAATGCCCGCCCGTAACCGGGAGCGTGACGCGCTCGCGGGTGTCGGGATCGTCGTAGGAGACCGTGCCTGCCTTTGCATCGTGGGCCACGATCGGGACGTACAGCACCACCCCTGTTCGCGGGCAGATCGGCAAAAACGGCGAGTAGCTTGCGGCGCGCTCTTCGCGCAAGGACGGCAGCATGATGGCCATCACCCGATCGATGCGTTCCAGCATCAGCAGCAGCTTCGCATCGAACTTGCCGGACGTATAATACTCGGTTGAACTCGCGAACTCGTAGTCGAAACCGAACCTGTCGAGAAACGCGCGCAGCCGTGCATTATTGTGGGCGCCGAAGCTCGGATGGGTTCCGAACGGGTCAGGCACGGTGGTCAGCGGCTTGCCGAGATGTTCGGACAGCATCTCCTTGTTGGGCACGTTGTCCGGTACCTTGCGCAGCCCGTCCATATCGTCGGAAAACGCGATCAGCCGCGTCTTGATCTTGTCTTCGGTGAGCACGCGGAAAGCATGACGCACCATCGTGGTGCGCGCGACTTCGCCGAAGGTGCCGATATGAGGCAGGCCGGACGGTCCATAGCCGGTCTCGAACAGGACCTCGTCCTTTGGTTGCTTCTTCAGCCGCGCCACGAGCTGCCTGGCCTGCTCGAACGGCCATGCATTGGATTGCTCGGCTAGCGAGCGTAGATCGTTTGGGGTGGCGGCAGCATCTACGGTGGACATCCGGAATTCCCTAGAATGGACTGACGGAAAAATAGCGCAGCCACAGATCGGTATAGCGGCCTTTTTCCCAGACCCGGAACAGTGCCCAGTTCAGGGCTTGGCGGAGCAGGTCGTTGCCCTTGCGCACGGCGATGCCGATGCCCTCGCCGAAAAAACGGCTCTCCACAAAGGGGCCGCCGGAGAACGCGCAGCAATCGGCGGAATCGGTGCCGTTGATCCAGAACGCGAGAGATATCCCGTCGCCGAAAATGAAATCGACCTCGCCGCGCCGGAGGGCCAGCCTCAGCGCATCGTCGTTGGGGTAGGAATGCAGCTCGGCGTCAGTGAACATCGCCTTCAGATAGGCCTCGTGCGAGGAGCCGGCGATGGCTCCGACTTTCTTGCCTTCGAGATATTCGGGGCGAACTTCCGCCATCACGGCGTCACGGCGGGAGGCGAACCGCGCCGGCGCCCGGTAATAAGGATCGGTGAAATCCGCCCGGGCGCGCAGTTGCGGGCTCACCGCCAGCGAGGCGATCACCGCGTCACCGCGATTGCTGGCGAGAGCGTCCAGCAGCGTCTCGAATCGCCGCATCTGGACGGTGCAGGTGACCTTGATCTCCTCGCAAAGCTGTCGGGCAAGATCGACATTGAACCCGGCGGGATTGCCGTCGGGCCCGGTGAAATTGAATGGCGGGTAATCGGTTTCAGTCAAAAACCTGATCACGCTGATGCGGGAGAGATCGGGCCGATCCGGCCGGCGTCTGGGATCCCAGAACCCGGGGACCGCCTGGGGCGCGGCTTCCGGGGGAGGCTTCGGAATGCCCTGGGCCCGTGCGGCGCCTGTGGCGATCGAGAAAGCGAACAGCACGAACAAAACGAGCAGAACGCGCACGCCTAAGCGCGAGATGCCCGACCTGGGACACTTGTCGGGCCATCTCTGGTCTGGAACTGAGGCTGTCTGCAATCGCATTGCCGCGGGTTTTCGAAAACTTCAGGGCCTTATAGACCATTGCGCCGATTACGCGAGTTCCCCTTTGCGTGGATAGGCGCGCCGGCGTGCGGTCAGAGATATTTCTTGAGATCGGCCGCGGCTTCCTGGGGAGTGCGTTTGAGGTTGAAGGGCGAGACGAACTTGCCATCCCGGTCCATCAGATAGATCAGCGCGGTGTGGTCCATGGTGTAGTCGCCGTCCTTGAGCGGGACCTTGCGGGCATAGACCCGGTACGCCGAAACCACCTTGGCGACATCTTCGGGGCTGCCGGTCAGCCCCTTCAAACGCGGATCGAAGCTGGACAGGTAATCCTTCATCTCCTTTGAGGTGTCGCGCTCCGGATCGACCGAGATGAAGTAGGCATTGACCCGGTCGCCGTCCTTGCCCAGCGCACGCAGCACCTCGGAAATGTCGAACAGCGCGGTTGGACAAACATCCGGACAATGGGTGAAGCCGAAGAAGATCAGAGTCGGATGGCCCTGCATGTTTTTTTCGGTGACGGTCTGCCCGCTCTGATCGGTCAGCTGAAATGGTCCCCCGATCGCGGCGGGCGCGGCGACGTTGCGCAGCCCGCCCAAGACCCACAGCATCAGCAGCAAGCCGACGAGCACGCTCCCGGCGAAAGCTCCGAGGATGATCAGGGGGCGGGTGGTCCGGCTCATATGCAATTCCGTCAGCCGGCTCAGAAGCAGGCGGCGATTCCCGAGGCAATCATCTCGAAGAACAACGCCGTTCCATATTGGAACCACAGCACCACCGCCGCGAGCGTTAGCGCGCCGACCACGGCCACCCCGCCTGCAGCGGCAATGACGCCCGCCCTGCGCGCAAGCGGGGTTACGCTATCGACGTCTTGCTGCGAGCGAATCGGCTGGGCCATGGGTGACCGTTCTGAGTGAACAGGCATCAAGGGTTGGCGCGGCCGCCACTCCCTGCCTGTGGTCTTCAGATAGGCCTAGTCTGGCTGCCGGGCAAGCACGGCTGGGCTTGGGGTGGTCACCCGATGATGCCGGGACTCCCGATCCCGACGGCTCGACACCGAGGAGCGTGTGAACGCCTGGGCTTCGAGGTAGCAGGGGCGATACATGCTGGTTAATTGCTTGCCACGCAGGAAAATCATCTGCGGTCTCAAGCCGCCCCGCTGCGCGATCCATCGCCGGACCGACGACGGATACATCGAGTACAGCATCTGCGTCGCCTCGGGGTTGGTGATCGCGCGACCATTGGCGCCGAAATCCCAAGCGGCGTGGAAACCGAGATTTGCATTCGAGGTCACGCATATCTTGTTATGCGCGACCGCGCCGAGAACGATCGTGCAGGCGGAGGCGCACAGGCCGTCGATGATAACCGTCTCGCCCGACGAGCGTAGCCCCTGATATCTGTCTACGTAGGTGCCGATGCGCCCGCCGCGATCGTCGGCAATGCGAACCACCGCGTGGCTCGCGGCCACTCCTGCCAGCAGGAAACAAGCCGCCAGCAAACCCGTCAGGAATTTCATATTCCCCCGCCCCAGTCTGTCGAACCGATCTGATGATCTTCGGTGATGCAGGCAGCAGCGTGTTGCCAGATCGGATTTTTGTCCAGACGCAACACGCCACCTTATTCAAATTGAAATCAAGTGTTGCAGGCCTGCACCTTACGCTCGGGTCCCGGCTTGGAACCGAACCGGCAAGCCGATTGCAGTGCCCAGAGCGCGTTAACGCAGCCATTTGCCATTGACCGCCGATAACGGCGCGCGCTTCAATCGTCAGGGGTCGGGGAAATTTTTGCAATGGCGGATGATGCGGACGTAATTGTAGTGGGCGGCGGCCTGGCCGGACTCGTTGCGGCGACGGAAATTGCGGAAGCCGGCAAACGCGTCATCGTAGTGGACCAGGAAGGCGAGCAAAGCCTTGGAGGCCAGGCCTTCTGGTCGTTCGGCGGATTATTTCTGGTGGATAGTCCGGAACAGCGCCGGCTCGGCATCAAAGACAATTACGATCTGGCACTGCAGGACTGGATGGGATCGGCGGGATTCGACCGCGACGAAGATTTCTGGCCGCGCCGCTGGGCCGAAGCCTATGTCGCGTTCGCCGCGGGCGAAAAACGCAACTGGCTGCGGGCCATGGGTCACCGTATTTTCCCGGTGGTCGGGTGGGCCGAGCGCGGCGGCTACGACGCGATGAGCCATGGCAATTCGGTGCCGCGCTTTCACGTCAGCTGGGGGACCGGCCCAGGCATAGTCGAACCTTTTGAGCGGCGAGCGCGCGAAGCCCAAGGTAGCGGCAAGCTGACGTTCCGATTCCGGCATCGGGTTGATGCGCTGAGCATCACCAACGGCACCGTCGACGGCGTTACCGGCGCGGTGCTTGAGTCGGACAATGTCGAGCGGGGCAAGAGCAGTTCCCGCACAGTCATCGGCGGCTTCGAATTGCGCGCGCAGGCCGTGATCGTTGCCTCCGGCGGGATCGGCGGCAATCACGAACTCGTCCGGCAGAACTGGCCCAAGCGCCTGGGCGATCCGCCGAACTCGATGATTTCCGGCGTGCCGGAGCATGTCGACGGCCGGATGATCGGCATTATCGAGGCAGCCGGAGGCCGTCTGATCAACCGCGACCGGATGTGGCACTACGTCGAGGGCATCCGCAACTGGTCGCCGATCTGGCCCCGTCACGGCATCCGCATTCTGCCCGGACCATCCTCGATGTGGTTCGACGCAACCGGCAAGCGACTGCCCGCGCCGCTTTTTCCAGGGTCAGACACACTCGGCCAACTGCACTACATCATGAGCACAGGTTACGATTATTCGTGGTTCGTGCTGACGCAGGGCATCATCAAAAAGGAATTCGCGCTCTCAGGCTCGGAGCAGAATCCGGATTTAACCGGCAAAAGCTGGTTGATGACTGCGCGCCGCGCCACCAACAAGGGCGCGCCGGGTCCGGTGGAAGCATTCAAGACCCATGGCGTGGATTTTATCGTGCGCGACAATCTCGGCGATCTCGTCGCGGCGATGAACGCGCTCAGCGGCGAGAACCTTTTAAAGCATGAATTCTTGAGAGCGCAGATCGAGGCGCGCGATCGCGAGATCGACAACCCCTATGTCAAGGACGCGCAGGTGATGAACATCCACAATGCGCGCCGCTATATCGGCGACCGCCTGATCCGCACCGCCAAGCCGCACCGCATACTCGATCCCGCGCACGGTCCCCTGATCGCGGTGAAGCTCAACATTCTTACCCGCAAGACGCTCGGCGGCTTCGAGACCGACCTGGACTCGCGCGTATTCGGCAGCGACGGCGAGATCATGCCGGGGCTTTACGCCGCCGGCGAAGCAGCCGGTTTCGGCGGCGGCGGCATGCATGGCTATCGCTCGCTGGAAGGCACCTTCCTCGGCGGCTGCCTGTTTTCAGGACGCAATGCCGGACGCGCGGCGGCGAAGGCCGCGGGATAACGCATTGTCCATCGGGCACGCCGGACACGCTTCACGGACGCCTTTGTTCTGTTGATTTTTAATGATTTGCCGCTGACTTCAGGGTTCTGGTTCGAACCAACCGTATGAAGATATCAGGCGGCCATCCCCGCAAGGAAGCCGCTGATCTCGGCACGAAGCAGCGCAGCCTGATCGCCCACGGCGCCCGCCGAAGTAACGACCTCGACCGCAGCGTGTCCCGTTTCGCCTGCACCCTGGCTGACGTCCGCGATACTGCCGGACAGCGTAGTGGTACCGACGGCGGCTTGCTGCGTCCCGCGCGTGATTTCCTGCGCCGCGGCCGCCTGCTCCTGAACCGTCGCAGCCACAGCTCGAGCAATTTCATTCATTTCAGTGATGGTCAGACCAATGGATTGTATTGCATCCACAGCCTGTACGGTCACTTGCTGAATGGCCGCAACTTGACCAGCAATCTCTTCCGTCGCTTTGGCGGTCTGGCCCGCAAGGGACTTCACTTCAGATGCAACCACTGCAAAGCCTCTGCCGGCGTCCCCGGCACGTGCTGCTTCGATCGTGGCGTTGAGCGCCAGGAGGTTGGTTTGACTGGCGATCGAATTAATCAGCCCTACGACTTCGCCGATTTTCTGCGATGCATCGCGGAAGCTCTGGACGGTGACGTTGGTGCGGCTTGCTTCTTCCGCCGCGCGGTTGGCGATCGAGGCCGAATGGTTGACCTGGCGTCCGACTTCGGAGATTGACGCCGCGAGTTGCTCAGTGGCGCTTGCCGTTGCCTGAACGCTCCGGGATACCTGCTCCGACGCATCAGAAGCGCCGGCTGATTGTTGATTGGTCCGTTCCGCCGTACTCACCATCCCCACGGAAGTGTGCTTCATGGTTGCTGCGGCTTTGGCGAGCCGGTCAAGAGAAGTCTGAACGGTATCGCCGAACGAGAGAATCCGTGCTTCAACCTCGGTCTGCCGTGCCAGTCGCCTCGCATTCTCACCCTGCTTTTCCGTCTCGAGCGCGGCTTTGGCGATGATGGCATCTTTGAAAATGGACAATGCACGCGCCATCGCGCCGATCTCATCACGCGGCAATTGGTCGGGCACATCGACCGAGGTGTCGCCTTTCGCGAGCTGTCCCATCGCCGAGGTCAGGCGCACGACAGGACGGGAGATCAGCCGCGCGACCAAGGCAGCCAGGACGAGCGAGAGGAGCGCGGCAATCGCGATAGCAATACTAAATTCGAGACGAGAGGCGGCGCTCGCCTGCGTCATTCCCGCGACGATACCGACGCGTTCCACCTGCAAGGCTGAACCGAGGTCATCCAGTTTGGTGCGAACGGCCCGGAACTGCTCCTCCGCCGTCCCCATCAGCATTGCACCGTAGGCGGCATCCAGTTTGGCGGTGTCGATGACCTGGACCGCTGCTGAGCGGAAAGCCGCGAAGGCTTCGTTGGTTCCGGCAAGCTTGGTTTGCAACGCTGAACTATCGCCTGCGCCTTCACTGAACCGCGCGAGCGCTTCGCCGGTGCGCGCCATTTGCCCCATCAAGTCGGCGGCATAGGAATCAATGCGCTTCTTGTCGCTTTCGGTAGTTGCGGCCGACATCAATCCATAAAGGCGGGCAACAAAGAGCGTCATGGCATCCTTGATCTCGAGCGCCGTGCGCAGCCGTTCAAACACCACGGCATCGAGACGCCCAACCGCCACTTCCTGCTTCTTTGACTCGCCCATCGCAATTGCGGCTACGACGAGAAGAGCGACCAGAGTAAGCGCAGGCGGGATCAATATCTTCCACGCCAGTGGGAGATCATAGAATCTCTTCATTGAAGCGATCCCCCACGATGCAGCACGCCTAGCCATGCGGTGGCGGCGAACGCATGCCTATCCTTTGTAGTATCCCGAGCCGCAAACGTTATCATTCACTTTGATGACATAGGCAGACTTGGTTTCGATCTTCTTGCTCACGGGATTCGGCCACTTGAAGTCGATCCACCCGGTCCCTTTATCCATGCCGAGCTTGATGATCTCGGCGTTGACGAGGAAGCCATCGGGATCCTTCACTCCGATGAGATTCTTCCAACGAAAGAAGGGTTGCCGCCATGGGCCTTGTTGGTGCCGTCCGGGGCGTAGCAGAACATGTAGAGCTCGCCATCCACGTAGCCGCCATCGGGCCGACTGAAATCGGCGAATGCTTTCTCTTCACCAGCTGACTTGATGTGCGCGACCGCTTTCTCCGCAAAGGCCTTTGCCTCATCCGCCGTACGTGCGCCTGCCACGCCGCCCAGGCCCACTGTCACAACCGTCAATACGATGATTCCCAGTCTCGAATTCTGAACAGGCATTAAGGTGGCCTCCTTTTCGCCTCGCGCCGACCCATGTCGTGCAAGGACCATGAAGACCTGAGAAGATGCAACCAAGAGACTAATTTTTTATAAACACTCAATCGCTGGTTGTTAGGGATTTCAGCACGATCAGAGCCGCAACGTGTGGCACGGGCGTTAACGGGCTGAAGGCCGGGGATGACCGGCTCCGCGCCATGACTGCCCGCCAGCCAACGGACAGCGCCAAACGCCGCGATGTCACTCGGTCGTCTGCCGTATGCTCAGGCCGCTCGCACCGCATTCCGCTCGGCATCGATGCGGCGCTGAAGTGCCCAGCGGAAGTAGGTCAGGGCCGCGTCCGCACCGATTGCGAGAAGTTGGTAGTTCGGGTCGGCATCGAACACCTTCTGTTGAGCCTCGATGATCGCTTTGTCCTCCATGAACGCTTCTTCCAGACTGTGGCGCAGCGACAGTGCGATGTTCGAGTTATCGATGTCGAAGTCATGCAGGTAATTCCAGAAAAAATGCGTCGAGCTCCGCGTCTCCGGCGTCATGAACTGGGCGTTTCGATATTGCCGCGTACCTTCGACCGCAACTCCTTGCTCCGCGCCCTTTCCGGCGGGCGCGAACATGGTATCGAGCAGGAAGATTCCGGGAATAAGCATGCGGCCGATGTTGCGCCGGTCGATCTTGTCAGTCTTGTTCGGAATCACCTTGCAGTGATAGGGCGGCGGATCGGCGTTCATGTGCCAGCGCACGACACGGAAGCCATCGTCCAGCTTCTCGATCGCCACAGGCTTGGTTTTGTAGGCGTACTCTTCTGAACCGCCCAGGGTGTGCGTATGCACGAAGGCCAGATGGGCGAAGTCGCTCAGGTTGTCGACGATCAACAGCCAGTTTGCCTTGTAGTGCATATACCCGGGAAGCCCGCGCCATTTCGGGTCCGCGAGCGGCGGGTAGTCGACGATCAGGTTCGGATCGGCCTTGTCCACATCGCCCATCCAGATCCAGATCAGGTTGTAACGCTCGACTGCGGGATAGCTCCTGACACCGAGCTTCGGTGGAATCATCTCCTGGCCGGGGATCTGAATGCATTTGCCGCCGGCATCGAACTTCATGCCGTGGTACATGCATCGGATATCGTCGCCTTCGATGCGGCCCATCGAAAGCGGAGCGGCGCGATGGCAACAGCGGTCGTCGAGCGCGACCACCTTTCCGCTCGCGCCCCGATACAGCACGATCGGCCGCTCAAGGATCGTACGGGCAACCTTGTTGCCGTCGATCAATTCGTGATTCCAGGCCGCCACGTACCAGGAATTTCTCAGAAACATTCCGTCGTCCGTCATGACAGGCTCCCTGTTTAGAGCTACGCTCCTGTTTAAGCTATCGGCGCTTCCGCGAGAACCCGATTCTCTGGACGCAGAGTACCGGCACCCGCGAGCAATTGTCGATCGGATCGGCGAGACTGGTGAGTTCGAACAAGCGTTGTCGCCGGCGCGGCAATTCCCGCAAAGGTGCGGTGCTTCCTGAAGGCGCTGGAGGCGCATGCGCGCTTCGCGTTGGCGGCGGCCGCCGCGTGAACCGGAGAGACCTGCCATAGCTGGTACTTGCGAGAACGCTGTGGCGGATGACGCCCCGGCGCGCTAGTAATCTGGAACAAAAAGGGGAGAACGGCATGAACATCCAGCGTTTCGACACCGGTCCGCGCATGAGCCAGGTAGTGGTGCATGGCGACACCATCTATCTGGCTGGCGTGGTCGCCAACAAAGCGGCCGGCGAAAGCGTGACCAAGCAGACGCAGGAGGTGCTCTCGATCATCGATGGCCATCTGGCCAAAGCCGGAAGTGACAAATCGAAACTGCTGACGGCGACGATATATCTGACGGATATGGCAGGCTATGCCGAAATGAACACCGTATGGGACGGCTGGGTGTCGAGCGGAAATACACCCGCACGCGCCACCGTGGAGGCCAGGCTTGCCGCCCCGCGCTACAATGTGGAGATCATGGTGACCGCGGCGCGTTAACACTCTTGCGATCGCGGATCGAGGCAGGTTCCTTGGGGGCGCCTGCGAAAGGTCTGGCGGCCTCGGTTTTCCGGGCCGGAACCTTTTGGCCGCTGGGGCATCCAATGCTTAGCAGTAACGTACCTGATCGAGCGACCAATCATGCCCAATGCACATGCACCCCGGATCGCGCCCGCCACAGAAGACGCCGAACTGGTGCGGCGCGCCCGCAGCCGTGACGAAGCGGCGATTCGCGCGATCATGCAGACGAACAACCGCAGGCTTTATCGACTTGCGCGCGGCATCCTGCGCAATGATAGCGAGGCCGAGGACGTGGTCCAGGACACCTATGTCCGGGCATTCACGCACCTTGGCGATTTTCGCGGCGACTCGAGCCTGGCGACCTGGCTGGCTCGTATCGCGATGAACGAAGCATTGGGCCGCTTGCGCCGGCAGCGGCCAACCGTCGAATTGACATCGTTGCCCCCGGGCGCCCTCGAAGCCCAGATCATCCAGTTCCCCCGTGCGGGCGCGTCCGAGGACCCGGAAAGAACCATGGCACAACGTGAAATCCAGCATGTCGTCGAACATGCGATCGACGAACTTCCCGATCCGTTCCGCATGGTTTTCATAACCCGCGTGATCGAGGGGATGAATATCGATGAAACCGCTGAGATACTCGGGCTCAAGCCCGAGACCGTCAAAACCAGGTTGCATCGTGCCCGCGCCATGCTGCGGGACAACGTCGAGAAGAAGATCGGGCCGGTGGTCATGGACGCCTTTCCGTTTGCGGGCAAGCGCTGCGAGCGCCTGACTCAGTCGGTTCTGAAGCGACTGGGCTTCACCGCGTAAACCCGGGAACCTTTGCGCTCCCGCGCCATCCAACAGCTGTGCAACCAAACCTGCGCCGGCGGCTCGCGCCACGGCGCCACAGGAGTGTCAAATCATGTTCGTTCGATTGAGCGCGGCCATCGCCGCGGTAAGCCTCGTGAGCGGAGCGGCGCTGGCGCAAGGCGCCAAGCCGACCGATCCACAGATCGCGCACATCGCCTATACCGCAGGCGTAATCGATATCGCCGCCGCAAAGCAGGCGCTGGGGAAAGCCAGCAACAAGGAGGTCAAGGCATTCGCGCAAGACATGGTGCGGGACCACGAGGCCGTCAACAAGCAGGCATTGGACCTGGTGAAAAAGCTCAAGGTCACGCCTGAGGATAACGACACCAGCCGCAAGCTGTCGAAAGACGCCGCCGACAAGCGCGCCGAACTCGGCAAACTCAAAGGCGCGGCGTTCGACAAGGCCTATGTCGCCAATGAAGTCGCCTACCACAAGGCGGTCAACAGCGCGCTTGAGACGACGCTTATTCCCAACGCCAACAACGGCGAATTGAAAAGCCTGCTGCAGACCGGCCTGAAGATCTTCCAGGGTCATGAGCAACACGCCGAGCAGATCGCACCGAAGGTCAAGTAAGGAGCCGCAAATGATGCCGGGACGGACGCTATCCAGCGTGGTCGCACTGACGCTCGCCGCGTCCTTCTCGGCACATGGCGAGACCATCCAGATCACCATGGAAAATCTGGTGATCTCGCCGGCGGAAGCGTCGGCGAAGGTCGGCGACACCATCGAATGGATCAACAAAGACGTGTTCGTGCATACGGCGACCGCGCGCAATGGCGACTGGGACGTGAACTTGCCGGCGAAAAAGACGGGTACGCTGGTTCTGAAGAAGGCCGGCGTAATCGACTATTATTGCCGGCTTCACCCCAACATGAAGGCGAAACTCACGGTGGCCCCTTAGCGCAGAAATGGGCGGGCTGGCGGAGTGGCAGGCCTATGATGGAGCGGGCGAAGGGAATCGAACCCTCGTATGCAGCTTGGGAAGCTGCCGTTCTGCCATTGAACTACGCCCGCGGAAGGCTTCGGGTACCATCCATCGCCGGAAGGCGGTGTTATCGCTATTCCATACCGTGCCGCCCGAGGCAAATCCACCAGGAATACGTCCGCGACTTCATCGATAACGGCAGGGATGATCGATCGTTAGGGGGGCACGGATAATCACGTGAGCGGCCCGCTAGCCTCGCCCGCGTTACCGCAACTCAAGCGCCAGAGACGGTGCGCCTCCGCTAATTCACAACCCGCCCTTGGGCACGAAGAAGCAGAGCTCCATCCCGGTATACCTGTTGATGAACAGCACAGGTAAATGGTCCGGCGTATCTTCTTCCTTGATGATATCCGGCGGTACCAGTTTCCAGTGCCCGTCCTTCAGGTACTGCCACTGGTCCGATCGATCCTCTCCCACTCTGAAGCGGGTCTTGTAGACATCGCCGTTGTCGCAGCAGCTTCTCCAGGGTACGCCCAGGCGCTCGCGCGCACCCGGGTTCATTTGCTGCGCGTTGAACCATTCGTGATGCGCCATCGATGGATCGTGAGCGTCAGCGCGAATCGACAACAGAAGAAGAAAACCGAAGATCATCAGCACGCGACCGAACGCTTTCATGCCAGCCTCCATTGTGGACTGTCATCAAATTCAGCATCCGCGAATCACACGAACTCTCCGGCCTCCAAGGAACGCATAAATTCGAGAAAATGATATCCCTTTTCTCAGTGGCTTCTTTCGTTTGGGAAACACTGTTGTTTTTCTGTCCTCACATTTCCGCGCGGCGGCCCTCGCGGTGAGCCCCTCTGGGCACTCCTGTCGCAACAACGGCGCGGGTTCCGACCGACCAGTTCGCATTTCGATCTCACGCGTTGTTCGCGATGTGCCTTCAGCCGTTCGGAGGACCGGCCGCCGATCCTGGTTTGCCGAGAGGCGTGACCCTTCGAGTACTGCATTCGATTCGACGCCTGCAATCGGCTGACGCTTGGGGTCTGCGGTTCGAGGCTTTTTCACAGGCCTGATTTTTTGCGATGCGCGGTGGTATCAAGCTGCTATGGTGCGCCCGGGGAGTGGGTGGCGTGATGTCCGCGCGTGAGTACACGATATTCGATACGGGCGTCGGCCGGTGCGGGATCGCATGGAGCCGTGCGGGCGTCATAGGCGTGCAGCTTCCGCTGGCGCGCGAGATCGAGACGCGCAAGCGCCTGTTTCAGCTCTATCCCGAAGCGCGAGAAGTGCGCCCGCCCCCAAATGTGGAAATCGCAATCGACGGCATCGTCGCGCTGCTGCGCGGAGAGTCTGCCGATCTCTGCGATGTTGCGCTCGACATGAGCGGCGTCCAGCCTTTCAATCAGCGCGTCTATACTTTTGCGCGCAGCATTCCGCACGGTGAAACCGTTACTTACGGTGACATCGCCAGCAAGCTAAGGGTATCGGGCGCGGTGCGCTCGGTCACGCAGGCGCTTGCGCGTAACCCTTTCGTGATCATTGTCCCCTGCCACCGCGTGCTGGAAGCCGGGGGCTATGCCGATAATATCTCCGGAAATGCCGGTGCTATCTCCAAGCGGCGGCTGCTTTCGATCGAAGGTGGGCGCCGCGCCACCAGCAGCAAGACCCTGTTCGAGGTGCTGCTTCCGGTTGCTCCGGTACGGCCGCAGGGCTAAAATTGCCGGATGACGGCAAGCACACTTCTGCAAACCAGTTCAATCTCGGTCCACGACTTCCGCTGCTCCGCTAGCGTCGACGACGCGCCGTTTGTGGAGCGGCATTGCTGCCATTCGGTCTCTTATGTGCGCAAGGGCAGCTTCGGATATGAGAGCCAGGGGCGGTTCTTCGAATTGGTGACAGGATCGGTTCTGGTCGGCCATCCCGACGCGGAATATGTCTGCACGCACGATCACGTCTGTGGCGACGAGTGCCTGTCGTTCTTTCTCGAACCGGAACTGGTGGATGCTATTGGCGGCGACGCCAAAGCCTGGCAGATCGGCGTCGTGCCGCCATTGCCCGAATTGATGGTGATCGGCGAACTGGCGCAAGCCGCCGCCGAGGGCCGTGGAGACGTCGGGCTCGATGAAATCGGGGCCTTGTTCGCCAGCCGTTTCGTCGATGCAGTTTCCGGCCGCGCCCGCGAGAGAGCGCGAGCCAGTGCGCGTGACCGTCGCCGCGCCGTCGAAACAGCGCTTTGGATGGACGCCCATTCGGACCAGGATATCGATCTGGAGGACGCTGCGGCGCAGGCGGGGACCAGTCCATTCCACTTTCTAAGGCTGTTCTCGAACGTGCTCGGCGTTACACCCCATCAATATCTGGTGCGGTCGCGGCTGCGGCATGCGGCCCGGCTGCTGGCCGATGACGGTCAATCAATTACGGACGTGGCTTACAACGTCGGCTTCGCCGATCTCTCCAATTTCGTGCGTACGTTCCACCGCGCGGCCGGCGTTTCGCCGCGCAGGTTCCGCGAGGCCTCGCGCGGGATGCGCAAGATTTTCCAAGAACGGTTGGCCCTGCACTGACTATCCTGATCTCCACATTGGCATTTTTTTCATGCCACAGAACAGGAGATCATCATGTACGACCACATCGGATTGAAGGTCGGCAATCTAGACGCCAGCGTGCGTTTCTATACGGCAGCGCTGGCGCCCCTCGGTTTCGTCTTGTGCTCGCGGGATGACAGCGGCGCGGGATTCGGGCCAAAGGACGCGCCGGCGCTCTGGCTTTATCCAGCCGAGAGCGCGGCGGGCCCAGGAGCCCACATCGCGTTCCGCGCCTCCGATCACGCGTCGGTAAGGAAATTCCATACAGAGGGCATGAAGGCAGGCGGCCGCGATCATGGTGAGGCGGGCGTGCGCTCCGATTACAGCCCGACTTACTTCGCGGCGTTCCTGATCGATCCCGACGGCAACAATGTCGAGGCGGTCTGCACCTGACAGCCCTCCCAACCCGCGCCGGGCTTGATGCCCGGTACGTGCTCCCCCCTCTTCTGCAAGGAGCTTGCATGGCTTCCATACACAAGGACATTCGCATCGACGCCCACCCCGACGAGGTCTGGGCCGCGGTTCGTGATTTCGGCGCGGTGCACGCGCGATTGGCGCCTGGGTTCGTGCTCGACTCCCGCCTCGAAGGCGAAGCGCGAATAGTGACGTTCGCCAATGGCACGGTCGCGCGCGAGCTGCTGGTCGATTGCGACGACGAGCGGCGGCGGCTGGTCTACGCTGTTGTCAGCGAACGAGTGAAGCAACACAGCGCCTCGGTGCAGGTGTTGCCGGGCGGCGATGGCGTAACCCAGTTGATCTGGATCGTGGATCTTTTGCCGAACGAGATCGCGCCTTACATCGAAGGCCAGATGGATCAGGCGGCGCTCGCGATGCAGAAAGCGCTGGGCCGTAAGGCGGCCTAGCGGCGCAGCCGCGAGCCGGGAATCACGGTGCGGCGGTGGCGCTCACGCCCTTGCCGCAGGCCCTAGTCCACCATTCCAGACAATGCGGGCCCGACATCGGCATGGGCCGCCTTGGGCCTCGGCCCCCATCGCGTCAACATGACGCTTGCGGCGGAGAGCACGCCGAGCACGACCATCGATGCAGCGGCCAGCGCGAAGAAGTTTGCGGCCGTGGCACCGTGCAGCGAAAGCCACCAGCCACCGGCTGCCACGAATATCAGTCGCGCGGTTTGCGCCAGCACCGGTCCCAGAACTTTCGCCGCCCCTTGGGACGAAAAGTACATGGAGATGGACAGGCCGATGAAGGCGTACATCGGCGCCGCCGTGGAAAGATACTGACGACTCGCGGCGCGAACACCGGGGTCGCGAGTGAATATGTCGACCCACAGGTCAGGGAACAACGCGATGACGGTTGCGACGACCCCTACCGACGCGAACGCCACACAGCCTGCCACCAGCGCAATCCGCCTGGCCCGCGCGATGCGATCGGCGCCGATCGCCATGCCGACCATCGGCACCGAAGCAATTCCGACCGCGAACGCAATCGAGGTCAGCATGAACTCAAGCCGCGCGCCGATGCCGTAGCCCGCCAGAACCTCAGTCCCGAATTGCGCCAGCATGTGAGTGAAAATGCCGACCGTGAGGACCGATTGCAGCGGTGAAAAACAGGAGACCGCGCCGACCTTCAGGATGTCGACGAACATGGACCATTGAATCCGAAGGCCCCTGATCTTCGGGATGACGCGGCCGCGTCCGGAAAAAAGGTACCAACCCATCACAGATATGCTGATGAGATACGCGATCAGCGATCCGGCGGCGACCCCGCGCATGCCGAATTGCGGGATCGGCCCGAGACCGAGGCCGAGCGTACCGCCAAGAATGATCTGGCAGACCGCCGAGCAGAGAATCAGAAGCGAGGGCAACTTCATGTTGCCGGTGCCGCGCAAGATTCCAGCCAGCGTATTCATCAGCCAGGGCAGCACCGCCCCGCCGAAAAAGATCTGCACGTAGCCGATCGCGTAAGTCAGAACGTTGCCGCGGCCGCCGAGCATTTCCAACAGCCGCTCACCAAAGATCAACATGAACAGCATGAACGCCAATCCGAAGAAGATGCCGATCAGAAGCGCATGGCCTGCGAGTGTGGATGCGCGATCGCTATCGCCCGCCCCGAGCGCCCGCGCGATAGCCGACGCCACCCCGCCCCCCATGGCTCCACCGGACATGGTCATCGTCAGGATCACGAACGGAAACACCAGCGCCATCGCGGCCAGCGACTCCACGCCGAGCCGGCCGATATAAGATGTCTCGGCAATGACAACGCAGGTGCCGGCGCTGAGCGCGACCACGTTCGGCCATGCGAGCCATAACAGCGTGCGCAGGATCGGGCCATCGACCAGCGCATTCCGCGCCGGCGCCTCGATCGGCGGAAGCGGCTGTTCATCCTCGTCTACGGGTATTTCGGCGATGCCGATATCGGACATATCTGTTCCTTGGCCCGATTTGGCCGTCGCGCCGCGAGCTTCCTAGCACGATCGCGGCCTCTACAATGTGCGTCAGGCGCATGGCGTGGCTGCGCAATCAAGTCGTCACCCGCGGGCGGTCAGCGAAGCTCGATCAGCCGACCGACCAGACGAAGGGCGGACCCCCGCTCCCCGCCGCTCTCATGCTGACCGGGATTTGGCGGCCGCAACCGGCCGCGAGCCCTTCAAGCAATCCCGTCAGGACGCTCGCGCAAACCGGGTGATAGTCTTCGACATCGGCCATCAGCTTCCAGGTCTGTTGCCTGACTTCGAAAGCGCCTCCGGATTCACCCACGCCGACGACTTCGTCCTGCGCCTCCAGCAACGCGCACATGAAAGCCGCGAACTGCTTTGCGGCTCCCCGACCCATCGAGAAGGCGCGTGCGATCTCGTCGAAGTACTGCATTCCGATCAGCTTGCCGGTGAGATGCAGGAGGTACCCGGCGTCTTCCGGCCCGAACAACTGCACCATCACCGGCGCCGCGGTGCGTACGTATTCCATGGCATAGTTGCGATAGGCTTTCTCAAGCCGCGGCTTGGGCCAGCTTTCGACCGGCAAGGCCGGGGCGGTCGCAGGATCGAACGTTGGCGCTTCGAGATGACGTGCAAATACGAGTCGTTGATCGAGCTCAAGCGCAGTGTCGTATTCGTAGTAATAGCCTTCCAGTCCGGCCTGACCGTCGACGGTTTGCTTGGTGCAGACAAATCCCAGTCTGGGATTACCCAGCGCAACCCCGTTATTGGCGTGCCATCCCCGCAGCATCGCGCGCGACACTTCCCCCGGTACGCCGCAGATCGCAGTGCCGCGCCAGATCCAGCGCGGCGGTGGGTAACGGATCCACGCCTTGCGGTCGGACTCGTACATGTATTCGACCGAAACGCCGCCGATCCAGTTCGAGAGATAATGATACTGCGCGGCGGCGACCGCGGCAGGGAGTTTACTCAGTCCGAGCTTTTCCAGGCCGGGCAGAAAACGTTCCTGCTGCTGACGGCGAAACACCCGGAACACGAATTCGGCGGCATCCGCCGTGCCGCGCCGGGTCACCACAGTCAGAATGAGCCCGGTGAAGTATGCGTGATAAAGATCGGCCACGCCGCGCCACGGCAGCCATTGTGCCTCGCTCGCGGCGCTTTGTTGGCCATCGTTCATGATCTCTCCCGGCTTGACGTATTTTGCCCGAGCATACATCAGGGGCCATTGCAGGCGCCAGCGGAGCCAGCGCAGCGCGCGAGATCACAGGCGAAAGTGCTTGCTTAGCTTCAGCCCCTGGGCCTGATAGTTGGAGCCGATGCGCTGGCCGTACATTGCGTCGGGCCGCGACAGCATCTTCTCGTAGACCAGCCTGCCGACAATCTGGCCGTGCTCGAGGATGAACGGCACCTCGCGCGAACGCACTTCCAACACGGCGCGCGAGCCCTGCCCGCCGGCGCCGGCATAGCCGAAGCCCGGGTCAAAAAAGCCGGCATAGTGCACGCGGAATTCGCCTACCAGCGGATCGAACGGCACCATTTCCGCGGCATAGTCGGGCGGGACCTGCACGGCCTCCTTGGAGGCCAGGATATAGAACTCGCCGGGATCCAGAATCAGGCTGCCGTCGGGCCGGGCGCGCATCGCTTCCCAGAAATCATCGACGGCATAGCCGGCGCGGCGGTCGATATCGACTACCCCGGTATGACGTTTGGCGCGATAGCCGACGAACCCGTTGGCGTTTTCGCCCGACAGGTCGACGCTCAGCGCGACGCCCTTGGCGAGATCGGCGTTCTCGATATTGACCAGCCGTTCGAGATCGTGCAGCGCATCCAGTTCACCTGACGTCAAGATGGCGTCGCCGGTTCGAAAGCGCACCTGCGACAGCCGTGATCCCTCGCGCAGCAGCACCGGGAAGGTTTTCGGGCTGATCTCGGCGTACAGCGGCCCGTGGTATCCCGCCCCGATCATGTCGAAGCGGCGCGTGCCGTCGGCGATCACGCGGGTGAACACGTCCAGCCGCCCGGTTGAACTTTTCGGATTGGCGGCGGCGACGATCTCCGGCGGGAGCGCGAGGCTTTCGAGCAGCGGCACGATGTAGACGCAGTTGGTTTCCAGCACCGCGCCGTCGGTCAGATCGATTTCGTGCAGCTTCAATTCGTCGATGCGTTCGGCGACGGTCGCGCCAGGGCCCGGCAAGAAGCTTGCGCGGACCCGGTAGGCGATGTCGCCAAGCCGCAGATCGAGGCTCGCCGGCTGAATCTGGCTTTCGACAAAGGGATAGGCCGGCAGGATAAGGCCGGCATCGGCCATCGCCGCGATCATGCGGTCGGGCAGGATGCCATGGGCGTCGGCTTGGAGCGTGAACGACACGGTCGGGTCCTCGCGGAGGACTTGTTATAGCCATCCTGACGCTGAAAATACGGTCGTTTACCGGTTATCCGATGGCTGCCTTGACGGAAAGAGCGCGAGGGAATATCAGGTTCACTTATCCCGTGGTGATTTGAGCCGGCCGGCTTGCAGCCACGTTAAACAAGTAGCTAAACAGGCCGGGGACAGTGTGATCCCGGCCTGTGGAATTTTTCCAGGCCGGTTTTTTTGTGACCATTTTTCGATGGTTGCGATGGAGGTCACATGCCTGATTCCGCCACGCCCGCCTCGTCGACGCGCTACCGCCCGGAAACCCGACTGGTCCATTCCGGCTCGTTGCGCTCGCAATTCGGCGAAACTTCCGAGGCGCTGTTTCTGACGCAGGGCTTTGTCTACGACACCGCCGAGCAGTGCGAGGCGCGTTTCAAGGGGGAAGACTCCGGGTTTCTGTAGTCGCGCTTTTCCACCCCCAACGTCTCGATGTTCGAGCGGCGCATGATCGAGCTTGAAGGCGCGCAGGCGGCCCGCGCCACGGCCACCGGCATGGCGGCGGTGACAACCGCCATTCTGGCCCCGCTGAAAGCCGGCGATCACGTGGTGGCCGCAAAGGCGATGTTCGGATCGTGCCGCTACGTCGTGGAAGATCTCCTGCCGCGCTATGGCATTTCCTCGACACTGGTGGACGGCCTCGATCTCGACCAGTGGGCCAAGGCCATGCGGCCCAATACGAGGAGTTGTTTTCTGGAGAGCCCGACCAACCCGACGCTCGAGGTGCTCGATATCGGCGCGATTGCGGAAATCGCGCATGCCGGAGGTGCGCGGCTGATCGTGGACAACGTGTTCGCGACTCCGATCTGGCAGAGCCCGCTCGAGCTCGGCGCCGACGTCGTGGTCTATTCCGCCACCAAGCATATCGACGGTCAGGGCCGCTGCCTTGGTGGGATCATCCTTGGATCCGAGGCGTTCATCACCGAACACATCCATACTTTCCTGCGCCAGACCGGTCCGTCGATGTCGCCGTTCAACGCCTGGATCCTGCTGAAAGGGCTGGAGACGCTGGCGATCCGCGTGCGCGCTCAAACCGAAACCGCAGCCGCCGTGGCTGAGGTGCTGGCGCGGCACCCGAAAATCTCGCGGCTGATTTATCCGGGCCGCCCCGATCATCCCCAGGCTGCGCTTGTCAAAAAGCAGATGCGCGCCGGATCGACGCTGGTCTGCTTCGAGGTCGAGGGCGGAAAGCCCGCCGCCTTCCGCGCGCTCAACGCGCTGAAGCTGGCCCGCATCTCCAACAACCTCGGGGACGCCAAGAGCCTCGTCACCCATCCGGCCACCACGACACATCAGCGGCTGACGCTCGAGGCGCGCGCCGAACTCGGGATCAGCGAGGGCCTGATCAGGTTTTCGGCCGGCCTGGAACACCGCGACGATCTGATCGAGGATCTGCAACGAGCGTTGGAGCAGGCGTGAGCCAATCGCAGCCGAACCTCAAACTCACATCGGCCGATACGTCTGTACATTGCGCGGCACGTTGACGCCGAGCTTGATCTGGCCGACCGACCTGATGATGTCGTCGGCAAGCAGTTGAGCGAAGCAGGCATAACCCCAGTCGCTCATGTGCAGGCCGTCGGCGATGACGAAGTTGTCGATCGGAATCGCCTGCCTCTCATGCCAGTCGCGCATCACTTCGAAGCGCGGGAAGATGCCGACATGGCGCAGCTCCGCCACCTTGCCGAGCAGCTTCACCATCTTGCTGGCGCTTTCGGCACGCTCGTTGACCCTCGGCGAATATTGCGGATCGACCAGAACGAGATCGGCACCCGCTGCCTGAATAAGTGTGATTCCTTCTTCCACAAGCTTTGCGGTCTCGCCAGGATCGAGGTTGCGGAGCACCGCGTTGGTGCCAACCTGCCAGATCACCAGATCCGGCTTCATGTCGATCACTTCCGTTTGCAGCCGCTTCATCATCTCCGGGGCGTCTTCGCCGCCCTTGCCGCGATTGACGACCGTGATATCCGCGCCTGGATATCGCCGGCGGAGTTGCGCAGCGAGCCGGTTGGGGTAGTTGAACTCAGGTGAGGAGGCGCCAAAACCGGCGGTTGAAGATGATCCGAACGCGATGATTTCAACTGGTTCACCGGCAGCCAGCTTGCCCGCAACGTGCGGGAGCGACCCCATCGACTTGGAGGCGTCCTTTGGGCGTAGGCAAGGCACCCGGCTGAAAATGTCGCCGGCGGATTTGGCGACCTGTTTCACCTTGTCAATTGTCGTAGCGGTGAAGCTCTTCTGCTCCACCGGTTTGACAGCATCGACCGATGCAATGGAGCCGGCGCCGGTGGTCTGTGACTTTGCCGCCTCAGGCTTCACGGCGTCCGGCTTGGCGACTTCAGATTGGCCGGGCTGGTGCGCGGCCTGAGCGCTTTGCGCCCGGGCCGAGATAGTCGAAGCCGGTGTCAGCAGCACGATGGCCGCAAGGGCCGGCGCGGCCAGCACTGGCGTTCGGAAGAAAGGGCGCACAGACCTCATTAACGCTAGATCCTAATTCTGCTGCACCGGGCCGAGATGAGCGGCCTCGATCACCATGCTGGCCAAGGCACGGCCCAGACAATCGTGGACGCGCTTCGCAAGCTCGACGCCGTGGAACGCGGTGAACAGGTCGAAGTCTCCGGCGTCATTCCATTGATGCATGATGCCAAACCGATCAAACAGCGGCACGTCGTGCTTCTGCGCGACGACCCGCATATTATCGAGGTAAGGCGGCGCGGAGATCATGGTTTCCGTGCGCGGGCTGTATTGCAGATTCATCAACACCACGTCCGCGCCGGCACTTTGCACCGCAGCAACGCCGGCTTCGAGGGCGGAGCGAAAATCATCGGGCTCAATGGAGCGCATAGCATCGACTGTACCGGTCTGCCAGACGACCAAAGTAGGCTTTTTTACTTCCACCAGCTTAACGAGGCCGCTGGCCACTTCCTCGGCGGTTTTCTTTGTCTGTATGTCGACTGAAACGTTGACGGTGACCGAAGGAAGCTTCTCTCGCAACGCAACCTGCAACCTTCCGGGGTAGGCACTTGCTTCCGAGCTGATAATGGTTGAGGAGCGGCTTCCCACCACCAGAATCTCCAGCGGCTGTCCTCTTTTTACGGCCTCCGCGACTTTGGGCAGAGCGCTGTCGGTGGTAAGCAGGTGTGCCGGGACGTCGCAACTGGAGGTCGCTTCCGAACTCGCCGACGCGGCTGCCGGGGTCAAAAGACCCGCTAGCATCGCCAGTCCCAGGGTGACCCCCGAGTTGGACCTCATCAGCCTCCTCCCGCCATATCCGCGTTGCCGCTGGCGCCTTTTGTCCGAGGGGCGCTCTTATCGGCGACGTGTTTGTACCACGAAATCACCCATGCCACCCCCCACATGACCAGGATTCCGCAAATACTGATAATGAAATGCATCGCCGCCCCGCCCGAGACCTCGGCCAGGACGAAATGGCCGGCGAATGCCAGGAACACTCCGAGGCAGAAAATCTCGAGGGAATGCTGACCGCAGAGGATGAGGGGCCGGAGCCAGCGGGATTTCAGCCCGGGCCAGTCCTTTGGCAGGAACCTCACGGTGACCGCGGCGAGTGCCAGAAAGTGCGCGAACCTGAGTACGTCGAGATCGGTCTTGTCGATCGGGTACATCCACTGCTCGATCCGGCGCGGCACCACATGGCCGAGCTGCGGGAAGTACCAGGTCATCGTCACGCACAAGGCCGCGAACAGATAGGCGAACGAGATTCCCAAGGTGATGCGCGACGACAGGATGCGAGACATGCGACGCGCCCCGCCGAGTGCGCACCAGGCGCCGAATACGAACAGCAATTGCCAGGCGAACGGATTGAACGCCCAGTAGCCGTTCGGATAGGCGGAAAGGTACCAATCGAAACGCCAGGTCAGGGCATAGAGCGCCACCGACATCCCCAGCGTTGCATCGGGTCGCCACTTCATCAGCCACAGGATCACCGGCAGGAACAGCATCAGCACGATGTAAAGCGGCAGCACGTCCATGTTGACGGGACGGAATCTCAACAGCAGCGCCTGAATGATGGTGACGTCAGGCTGCTTGAGAAAATCCATGATCCCCATTTCTTCCGAGTACAGCGGGTTTTCGAAGCTGGTCGCGACATAGGAAATTTCCGCGAGGAAGATCGTGAACAGGAATACGTGTGCAACGTAAATCTGCCACACCCGCCGCAGGATGCGCGCGCTCGCCACCACGAACCCGGACTCCAGCATCGCGCGGCCGTAAACGAACGCGGCGGTATAGCCGGAAATAAAAATGAAGATTTCGGTGGCGTCGCTGAAACCGTAGTTGCGGATCGTGAACCAGGTCAGCAGGTTCGGTGGCAGATGGTCGATGAAGATCAGCCACAGCGCCACCCCGCGGAACAGGTCGAGCCGCAGTTCGCGCTCGCCTGCTGCCGGAATCGAAATCGCGGGCAGCGCCTTTTCGGACGCGACGGCATCGCGCGCGACCCCGTCTGCCGCGCCGGGGCGCAGCGATCCGGCAATTGGATCGGCCATGGACGTCATCTCGCACCAATCTCGGACAACTCTCGGACAACCTCCGGGCGGGCCGGCTCTACGCGTTTACAGACGGCAAAGATAGTAACGGCACGCAGCTTGCAATACGAATCAGGTGGAGCTTCAGGTGGAGCTTCAGGTGGAGCTTCAGGTGGAGCTTCAGGTGGAGCTTTCACAAGCGTTGCGCTAGGCCGGAACTGTGTTGAAACCACGGTAGCGGTGGCGTGTGATGGATTTGGCACCGGTCGGCCGGTGATTGTTCTGTCCCGCTTTTTCGCTATCATGCACCACGCTTTCGAAAGAACCTCCAGTATGTACCGCGCCATCACCCGCCAGATTGAAGTAACCGTGCTGCCGAACTTCATGCCGGAACGCTCGTCCACGGAAAAGCGTCAGTACTTCTGGTCCTATACCGTCGTCATCACCAACACCGGTCAGGAGACGGTGCAACTCCGGACCCGACACTGGATCATTACGGACGCTACCGGCCACAGGCAGGAAGTCCGCGGCGAAGGCGTCGTCGGCGAGCAGCCGGTGCTCGCGCCAGGCGAGCGGTTCGAATACACCAGCGGCGTACCGCTTCAAACCGCGTCTGGCTTCATGACCGGGCGCTACCAGATGGAGAGCGCCAGCGGCGAGCGGTTCGAGGTCAACGTGCCGACCTTTTCGCTCGACAGCCCCGACAGCAAGCGAACGTTGAATTAGATGGTCCGGGTTTAGCAACTCGTCTCTATGGCTCCGCCGCAAACGCTGCTACCTCCTAGTCATTGCGAGCGGAGCGAAGCAATCCATTTTGCTCCGCACTCGCCAACTCAACGATGGATTGCTTCGTCGCGTTGCTCCTCGCAATGACGGCGGTGGAGACGGACGCGGTGTGAGTTTGGTACCTCCCTCTTCCCGCATGGCCGCGAACGCTGCCAACATCCTCGTCATTGCGAGCGAAGCGAGGCTATCCATTTTGCTCCGCACTCGCCAGCTCAACGATGGATTGCTTCGTCGCGTTGCTCCTCGCAATGACGGCCGGTGGCGGTGTGAGTTGTCCTTCCTATTCTCGTCCAGCCGCGAACGCTGCCAACATCCTCGTCATTGCGAGCGAAGCGAAGCAATCCATTTTCTCCGCACTCGCCAGCTCAACGATGGATTGCTTCGTAGCGTTGCTCCTCGCAATGACGGGAGTGTCGCCCAACAGTCACAATCGTCATTCCCCGATGTGCAATTGCACATCGTGGATGCGCCCTTTGGCGCAGGCCCGGAATCCATAACCACGAACGGGGGTTATGGATTCCGGGCTCGATGCTGCGCATCGCCCCGGAATGACGGATTGGAGTTGTTTTGCTTCTGTTAACGACGGCAAATACGATTCCGCGTTCTCGCGGCGGGATGCGCCCGAGTCATGGATGTAGTTTCCGCCCGAAAGATCACAGGGCGCAGGGAATGCCGAGCGCTTGATGCGCCCGCAGCCTCGCATGCAAAATAAAAAAGCATACGAGCATAGTCACCACGGTCACACCGGGGGTAACCCGGCATTCCCCGCGCAATGGTTTTAACGGTTTCCTTCGTGATCTCCCCGGTGATCGGGCTTGTTTGTCACCGTCGCAAGCGAAGTTGCCTCCGCCAACTTGACGCCAGCGTCGAGGCGTCAGGACCACACGACTTCGCCGTCCACCTCAGTGCTGTTCGTCTACAGCACCATCAGCGTCCACCGCATCCCGTCCCGCGTT
>JBJMTO010000131.1:0-3999 GCA_045811665.1 Bradyrhizobium sp. | reverse complement strand
TGACGTCCTTGGCCGGATCGATGCCATTCTGCTTCAGCAGCAGATTGAATGGGCCTTGGGTGCCGCCGCCGATCACGGAGATTCCGACCGTCTTGCCCTTGAGATCGGCGATCGTCTTGATCGGGGAGTCGTCCATGACAGCCCAGTAGACCGAGAAACCGCCGGCCTTTTCGAAGACGTGCTGCGCCACGATGTAGGCTTTGAGGTTGCCGCCAACCACGCCGTTGGCGAGCGACAGCGGCGCCTGGGTCGCGCAATCCAGCGCGCCGGCCGCCAATGCCTGCGTCATCGGAGCGGTGCCCTGAAACTGGGTCCATTCGATGTTGTAGGCCTTGCCGATATTGGGAAACTCAGCCGGGCGGCGCATCATCCAGTATTTGGATTCTTCGGCCGGAATCGTCCAGCCGACGCGAATTGTCTGCTGCGCCCATGACGGGCCCGCGCTCGCGCTCACGGCCGCTGCCGCCCCCAAAGCCAGGATCCACTTCGAAACGGTTCGCATCGTGCCCACTCCGCTGCCCAGGCGCCGACCGGCGCCATCCAACCCGACCGCGGCAAATGTTTCATGGTTCAAACAATCAAGCAAGCCATGCAGGCGGGGCGGTTTCGTCGTGAGTTACGCCATGTATGGTGGTGCGGCGTCGCGCTGGCGGCAGATGGAGGCAACCTATGGCTGAGGCAAGCAAGACAAACCCGCAAGGCGTCGAGCGGCTCGGCTATCTCGGCCTTGGATTGATGGGGACACCGATGACCCGGCGGCTGCTCAAGGCTGGCCATCAGGTCACTGTCTGGAACCGTTCGGAAGGGAAGATGGCCGCGCTCGTCGAGGCCGGTGCCAGGCGCGCAGCCACCCCCCGTAACTTGATGGAGAGCTCGGATATCGTCTTCATGTGCGTGACGGATGCGGCCGCCGTAGAAGATGTGATCTTCGGGCCCGCGAGCATCTCAACAGCGCCCGGCGCGGGTAAGCTCGTGGTCGACTTCTCCTCGATCCATCCTGACGCCGCACGGGACCTTGCGACTCGATTGTCAGCAGCGAACGGCGCGGGCTGGATCGATGCGCCCGTGTCCGGTGGTACCAAGGGCGCCGAGGAAGGCACGCTTGCCATCATGGCCGGCGGAAAAGCAGGCGATATCGAGCGGGTCCGCCCCTACGTACTGGCGATGGCACGAAGGTTCACCCACATGGGCCCGACCGGCGCCGGCCAGACCACAAAGCTATGCAACCAGGTGATCGTCGGATGCGCGATGGCCGTTCTTGCCGAGGCAACACGCCTTGCCGTGAACGCCGGAATCGATGCCAACCGGTTGCCCGAAGCACTCGCCGGTGGCTTCGCGGACTCCATTCCGTTGCAGCTGTTCGTTCCGCGGATGGTCCAGGGCATTCACTCACCGCCGCTTGGTCATATCGCTACAATGCTCAAGGACCTCGATACCGTCGCCGATGTCGCGCAGACGACGTCGACGCCGGTGCCCATGGCCTCGCTTGCCGGACAACTTTTCAGGCTCGCCAAGGCCGCGCGAGGCGCGGATGCGGATGCGCTCGAAATCTACAAGCTTTCGGCGGGGAGCGCTGAACCGTCCACCGCGAGCTGAGCACGCTTGGAGTGACTACTTGCTCTCGTCAGCAAGAAATCGGCCAAACGCACCTCGCGCGAAGAGCAGCGGCTCCTTCGCATTGTAAGTGTAGGCCTCGACCGCTCCGAGAAAGATCACGTGGTCGCCGCCGTAATAGCGATTGACCGAGCGGCATTGAAAATTGGCGACGCTCTCGGCGAGCACCGGCGCGTTGCCGAGGCCCGGCGTCCAGTCGACACCGGTGAACTTGTCATCAGACGACTTGGCGAATTTGCTCGCAAGCGCCTGTTGCGAAACGCCAAGAACGTTGACTGTGAAATGACTGGCGTTCTGGAAGATCGTTAGACTAGTGGAATAGACGACAAGGCTCCAAAGAACCAGCGGAGGATTCAGCGAGACCGAGGCGAACGAATTGCAGGTCAGGCCATATGGCTTGCGGTCAGGAGCCGCGGCCGTGATGATCGTCACCCCCGTGCCGTAGGTGCCGAGCGCGTTGCGAAAATCGCGGGGATCGATCGCTGAATTGTCGCTCGCGAATTCGTTGGCCGGATTGGGAACGGCCGGCTGCTTCGGCAGATCATTCATCGGCCGGCCTCACAGCGTGAGATTCTCGGACGGCAGGCCCAGCGCCACGCGTCCATAATTGGTTCCGGCCGCATCGAAATTGAACGCGAGATGCGAATTGATCGCGTGCGCATCGCGGAACTGCCGCTGCAACGCGCCCGTCGTGAACAGGCCCCGTGCTCCGCTCGCGGCAAAGAGCATCGACACCGCATCCGTGCAGAAGTTCACTGAAAAGGCGCCGTCGCGCCGATATCTGGTCTTGGTCGCCATATCGGGGATATGACCCCGCCTTGCATCCTCCATGGCATTCAGACAGGCCGAGCGCATGATCAGGCGTGCAGCGTCGATCTTCGCCGACGCCTCCGCGATCTTGATCTGGGTGCTTTGAAAGTCGCTCAGCCTGGCGTGGTTGTAGGTGGAAATGCGATGACGGACGACCTCCGCATAATCGTCGAGACACGCCTGCGCGTTCCCCAGCGCGACGCCGGACAGGACGTAGGGAAACAGCGAGAACACGGGGAGCGCATACAGCGGGTTGGGATTGAGCTTGCTTCCCGGCGTCGGACCGCCGTCAAGATCGCCGACGGCAACCGTCATGTCCTCGGGCACGAAAGCGTCCCTGACCTCCACGTCGCAAGACCCCGTCCCGCGCAGCCCCGCGACATTCCAGGTGTCGAGGACTTTGTAGTCGGCTTTCGGCAGCAGAAATATCCGATACTCGATGCCGTCTGCCTCATCGTCGGAGTAGACCACGCTTGCGAGCATGTTCCATGCGCAGGAGGCAACGCCCGAGGAGAACGGCCAGCTGCCATGGAGCCGGTATCCGCCCTCGACTCTCGTGGCACGTCCGGCGGGAAAAATGAACGAGGACGCGATCAGCGCGTCAGGATCACGGCCCCAGACCAGATCCTGCGCCGTCGGCTCGAACATGCCGAGCATCCAGTGATGGCTCGCCAGGTTGGCCAGATTCCATGCCACCGAGGCGTCTGCTTGTCCGAGCAGGTCCGCACAATCGATCAAGGCAACATAATCGAGCTCGGCGCCGCCAATGCGCTTGGGCTGAAGCATCCGGAACAGGCCCGCGTCGTGCAGATCCCTCTCCGTTTCGGGCGGCAAATGCCGCAACTCCTCCGTCCGCGCCGCCCGCTCTCGCAGCCGTGGGACGAGCGCGCCGGCCTTCGCGACCATTGCCGCATAGGCAGGTTCATCGGATTGCGCCCCCGCGGCCCGACCTACGCTCGGCTCTTGACCAGGCGCCATTCGTATCCCTCGCTTTATGCATTTATGCGGCTGGAACATCGCCAAATCAAGCGGATGCAGTGCTAGGGCGCGATTTGCGCGTCCCAAGGGAACGCCTGCTTGGGTTCAAACCTGCTCCGATGGCTTGCCCGATCCAAAAGCCCCCTTTTGGTTGAACTCCGAGATCCGGCGCTCGTCATAACCGAGCGTATCACGCAAGACCTGCTCGGTGTGCTCGCCCAGCAATGGAGCAGCCACAGGATCAATCGGGCCGGTCAAGCTCATGGCAATCGGCGGCTCGATGTTCGGGACCCACTCTGCCGTACGATGCGGAATCCGGTTCACGCGATGGCGCTCGCGCGCCTCCGGTGCATTGAACCCCTCCTCGACCGTCCGCAGATAGCCGACCGGGATATTCGCCAGCTTCATCTTGGTCATCCAGTTCTCGAGAGTATCGCTCGCGAAGACCTCCGCGATGGCTGCCCGCAGAAGCTCCTTGTTCTCGGAACGCGCCTTGCGCGAGGCAAACTGTGGATCGGTGATCAGTTCCGGCCGGTTCAGCACCTCAACAACCAGCCGGCGATAGAGCCGGTCGTTCGCGCAGGCCATGTAAAGCGG
>JBJMTO010000130.1:0-27926 GCA_045811665.1 Bradyrhizobium sp. | reverse complement strand
GGGCAACTTCGAGTTGGTTCCGCTTAAGGAGGCCCGCAAAAAACGTGACGCAGCGTATGCGCTCGTGGTGGACGGCATAGACCCAATTGAGAAACGGAAGGCCCGCAAGGCGGAGCAGGCATGATTTTCTGGGGACGATTCACCACTGGAAATCCTCGCCACGGAGGATAGCCGGATGCTTTCGGTTTTTCATCTTGACCCAATCCGGGGACCGCCCGGCGCGGTAAGATCGGTCCCGCCGTTTGCTGACCAGCCTTCCAGTCCGACATTGCATGCGGCGCGGAAAAGGTCGGCCGATCTCGCCCTGTTCGAACGGCGCGACGAAGATGCCTTCCGGCTGGCGAGCGAGCAGTCGCGCGACGTTCGTCTTCCGCATCGAAATGAGGCACCGCAGATGAATGTAGCCAGGCAGTGGAAGATGCCGCAAAAGTTTCGACATTATCGGACTGCGGGGGGCGTTTTTCTCGGCCGACTATTTTTCTCGCGACGACCGTTTTCGGCCCTGTAGGCGGACAGCGGCAGGACGTTGCGTGCCGCCGACCTTAACTTTCGACTCACCAACGTTTGGTAGTGATGAACATATTCTTCGGCCATTCGCGTTGCCGTAAATCTTCGCTCAAAAACTGCGCGTACGAGGACTCGGTCCAGTTCTCCCAGGCGTGCGACTGCGGCAACGGCTTCTTCTTCTCCGTCCACCACAAAGCCGGTGACCTCGTGGTCAACAACCTCCGGAACGGAGCCGCGACGGAATGCTATGACGGGTGTGCCGCACGCCATCGCTTCAATCATTACGAGCCCAAAGGGCTCAGGCCAGTCGATTGGAAAAATCAAAGCTGCCGCACCTGCGAGAAAATCCTGCTTAGCCTCGTCATTGACTTCACCGATCAGTTGAACGCGATCTCCATCGATCTGCGGTTTCAGGCGCTGTTCAAAGTAGGCACTCTCGCTAGACGGCACTTTGGCGGCGATCTTTAACGGCAACCCCGCTGCATGTGCGATCCGAATGGCAGCCTCGGGTCCCTTCTCCGGTGTCAAGCGGCCAAGGAAGGCGAGATATGAGCCGCGCTTAAAAGCAGGCCGAAACATTTTTGCAGGTAGGCCGTGATAGATCGTGGATTGCCAGTTCGCTTCCCCAAGAGGCGCACGCTGGTTGTCAGAGATTGAGACAAAGGGCGCATTAGGAAACCGGCGGACCACATCTGCGATCCCCGGCAAGTCCAAACGGCCATGCAGGGTCGTCAAAAACGGCACGCCGAGACCGCTGAGCAGCGGCAGGTGAAGCCATTCGATGTGGGCGTGGATCACATCATATTCAGCGGCGTGCCGCGATGCAGAATGTAGCAGAGCCGTCTGCGCGGCGACCGGGTCGGAACGCGGTTTCCCAAGGCGAAGAGCGCGAGGCCAGACCGGGTGAAGCTGCGCCCGGGTTTTCGAATCGCCGCTTGCAAACAGAGTGACCTCGTGTCCGAGTTCAACAAGTTCGTCTACCAACCACGAAACGACCCGCTCCGTGCCGCCGTACAGCTTAGGTGGAACGCTTTCGACTAAAGGAGCAATCTGTGCAATGCGCATTCGATTTGGAGCCTTGATGCATCAGAACAGAACTGAATTTCGATCGTTCCGCCCGAACGCAATTTTCGGCACCTGTGCGTCCAAAGCACGCCATGGCGAGGGGCCAAGGTCGGCGCGGGGCCCTGCTCAGCGGCGGATTAATGTGTCCAACGAAAGTATTCGCGCTCGCATCGAACCATGTCGCGCTCGAAAACATTTTGCCCGCTAAGGCCGCTGTGCGGCTTCACACGTCAGCAAGGGAAACCTACTAATGGACACTGTCACGAAACGCAGAACAGTGACTGCGCTGTTCCACAACCGTCAGGATGCCACTCGGGCAATTGAGGACCTAGAGAGGGCTGGCATCTCTCGCGCCGATGTCAGACTCACGCCCGAGAATGATGTATCTCTGGCGAGCGAACAAGGAACGTCATCATACGACGCAGACCGCGACGAAAAGGGTTTTTGGGCCTCATTAGCTGACATGTTTATGCCTGATGAAGACCGATACACTTACGCCGAGGCCATGAACCGAGGCAGTATCATGGTCAGCGCCACGGTGACCGAAGTGCAGGCCGAAACAGCGGAAGCGATTCTTGATCGTGACGGAACAATCAACGTGGACGAAAGCGTTGAGGCTTGGCGCAAAGAGGGGTGGTCTGGTTACTCGGCTCCCAGTGCTCCCGAGCAGAGATCGCAGTCGGGCACATCCCAGTCGATCGCAGAGGTGGAAGAGCAGCTTCGGGTCGGGAAGCGGCAGGTGAACTCCGGTCGTGTGAGGGTGCGCAGTTACGTGGTCGAAAGACCTGTCTCCGAGTCGGTGAACCTTCATTCTGAGACGGTACAGGTCGAGCGGCGGCCCGTGGACCGCGCAATTGACGCCGGTGAGGATGCTTTCACAGAGCGTACGATCGAGGCGCAAGCCACCTCGGAAGAACCCGTGGTCGCAAAGGAAAGCCGGGTCACAGGCGAAGTCCTTGTGCGCAAGGAGGGCTCTGATCGGACGGAGACCGTAAAAGACAAGGTTCGATCGACGAAAGTGGACGTTGACGATGATAGGCGGTCGGAAACTACGAACCCCATCCGCAGAGGCGCTTAACCCGAAGAGGGCCGGACCTGAATTAGTTCGGTCCGGCCAGGGCTATCCCTACATAGCTATCGCGGAACCTACGAATGGACAGATCCGACAGTGACGCGGCGGGCATCGAGAAGCTCTCGCTCGCAGAAGAAAATGCGCATGTTGAGAAGCGTCGCATCATTACGGGGAGAGTGCGCGTCCACACCGCCGTGGATGTCGTGGACCAAGTCATTAGCGAGGAGCTTACAGCTGAGCGCATGGCAGTCGATCGCGTGGCAGTCAACCGCTACGTCGAAACTGCTCCCAGCATAAGGACCGAGGGCGAGTTGACCATCATCCCCGTCCTTGAGCAAGTGTTAGTAGTCCAGACAAAGCTACTCCTGAAGGAGGAGATACATATTCGGCGCAGCGTCACTAAAGAAACCGTGACTGAGACGGTTCCTGTGAGGAAGCAACGCGCGGTCATCGAGTCAGAAGAAGCAGACAAGTAGAGCGAGCGGGAGACGTCGTCCCGGCCTCGACGTTCATCTCTTAGGATGGCGCAACGCGCGCATCAGGTGTGAAGCCTATCCCGGAGTCTGGGGCAAGCTGTTGCGAGCGGTTATGACGTGAGGCTTAGCCCGCCGATCACATACCAGAGGCAGAGGCCTGCCAGGCCGGGAGCCAGCGAGAATCGCGATCCTGCCTTCAACGCGGCTTTTTCCGCTGGTGTTTTCGTTCCCGGTTCAAATGAGCGCGATCGGCACGGTCTCGCCTCCAGTGAGCAAAGCTCGACCGTGCCGGGGCCCACGAAAAGACGCCGGTCTGAAGTGTGCCCGCTCTTCCAAGTGAAGCGTATGTGGAAGGTTCCAGGGCACGGCCCCGCACCAGGGGTGAAAGGGCGTCGGCGACAGTTGCGGGCCCGCGACCTGGCTCATCGACGCAGCGTTTCGCTGACGTTTTCCTCCCGAGTTCAGATGAGCGCGAGCTACAGCAGTGTGGTGCAACATCACCTGCGGCCGCATGATCCGCTCGACCGTCGCACCAAAAAGCCCACCGGTTCACGGCGGCGAGTTGTCTTTAGAGTTTGGGTTTTGGGGCGGAATTTGAGCCGTGGGTAAGGTCGTGGGTAGTTTGCGTCACTTTATTTTATGCAATGAATCAACAATTGACTGTGTATCTGGCGGAAGGGGTGGGATTCGAACCCACGGTACCCTTGCAGGCACGCCGGTTTTCAAGACCGGTGCCTTAAACCACTCGGCCACCCTTCCAGCGCTGCGAGATCAAGCAGTTAGCGGCGAGCAGGTCAAGAACGATGCCCGCGCGCCGAAGCCCGACCTTTTTCGTTTGCTCCCAAGTGCCTGGGATAACGACCGGTTTCCTTGTCGAAATCGCGTTCCGTTTTGCTGGCAAGTCATCGCGCCGCATTTTGGAGGCCGCCCCGAGCGCGCGACATGGCGATAGAGTGTCGAAGGCTTGAAGCCGTCGATGACTTGGCGAGTTCGGCTTTGTCGCGGTTGTCCGCGTACGGCTCGGCCCCGCGGTTACAGCTTCCCCCACTCGACGCCTTGCTCGAATGCGTAGGCTGCGCGATAGATCGTAGGCTCGTCCCAATGTTTGCCCACTAGCATCATCGAGACCGGCAGGCCCTCGGACATGCCGCATGGGATGGCCATCGCGGGATGGTGGGTGATGTCGAAAGGCGCGGTGTTCGAGATCATGTTGAGCGCCCGTTCGACTATGAGTTCGCGCGGCGCATTTGGCGGTGGCAATTCATGGGCCTTGATAGGTGTCGTAGGCATGAGGAGCAGATCGCACTGTGCCAACGCCTGGTCATAGGCCGCCGTCAACAAACGCGTGATGTTCATCGCCTTACCGTAGTAACGGCTGCCGTGGTATTTGCGGATATAGGTGCCGAGCAGCGTGAACAGCTTGGTCGTCTCGCTCATCTCGTTGCCGCGGCTGCGCCAATTCCGGTGGAAATCCATCAGGCTCGTCACGTAAAGATCCGGTCGGCTAACGCCGTATCCGTCGCCGTACATCATGGTTTGAGTGAGCCCCTCGACACCGATTGGTATCCACAACGCCGGGCCTAGCAGATGCATCGGGATCGAAACCTCGCTGACTTGCGCGCCAAGTTTCTTAAGTTGCGATGCCGCTGCCCGCACTTTGGCGTTCACGTCCTCTTCCGAATTGGGCTGGGCGAAACCTTCCTTCACAATGCCTATCTTCATGCCGGCGACGCCGCCTTCCAGCATGCTCGCGTAAGGATGCACCTTCACATCGTACTGTCGTGGGTCATACCCATCTGGGCCTGCCAGTACTTCGAGCAGCAGCGCATTATCGGCTACCGTGCGCGTCATCGGGCCGGTGTGATCGACATAGATCTCGATCGGCATTATTCCGGTGTAAGGCACCAGGCCATGCGTCGCCTTCATGCCATAGATACCGCAGAAGCTCGCCGGCATACGAATGGAGCCGCCCTGGTCTCCGCCGATCGCCATGTCCGCTTCGCCCCTGGCTACCAGAACGGCGCTGCCGGACGACGAGCCGCCGGCCGAGTATCCAATCTTGTGCGGGTTGTGCACGGGGCCGGTGGCGTTGGTATGGCTGCCGCCGGAGAGGCATAAATTCTCGCAATGCGCCTTGCCAAGGATTGTGCCGCCGGCATCCAAAATCCGATGAACCACAGTCGCGTCGATGTCCGGCACATAGCCTTCGAGCGTTGCGGCCCCGTTCATCATGGGCACGCCAGCCAGCATGATGTTATCTTTCAGGACAACGGTCTTTCCCTTGAGCTTGCCCTCGGCCGCACCATGTACGGTGCTTTTGATATACCAGGCGTTGTAGGCGTTCTCATCGCCGCTCGGCCGGTATCCTGGCGTTCGCGGATAACGGACCGGGGGAAGATTGTCAGCCATTGAGTCCACCACATTGTACGCGGCGACAGTTGGGCCGAGGAGTCCCAGGAACGATGTGACGTCGCTCTCTGTGAGGTCCAGCCCGATGTCATCGGCGATATCGAGCAGCTGCGACGGGGTGGGAAGTTGCACGGCCATTCGGGACTCCTCTGTTGCGGTTCTGTAATTGCTATCGTGCTCAGGGCGCGAGAAATCGCAGCAAGGCAGGATCATCTCGCACCGCGGCGGACGGGCCCTCGAGCGCGATTGTCCCTCTCTCCATCACATAGGCGTAACTCGCCACCCGCAGCGCGAGCTCCACATGTTGCTCAACAAGGATCACACACATGCGGCGGGCAAGCTCGGTCAGGCGGTCCGCGATTTCCTCGATCACGCCGATCCAAACCCCCTCGGTGGGTTCATCGAGCATCAACAATTTGGGCTGGCCCAGCAGCGCGCGGCTGATCGCTAGCATCTTCCGCTCACCGCCGGAGAGCGTTGCGGCTGTCTGTCCGAGCCGGGCCCCGAGTTTTGGAAAGAAATCCAACACCTCGTCGATGGCACCACGATCTTTTCGTCCTGCCGCACCCAGCAGAAGGTTCTCCCGCACGGTCATCTTGGCAAAGATCGCATGCTCCTGCGGCACGTAGCCGATGCCACTGCGCGCCCGTCGTTCTGGCGGCATTTCGTTGGCAGGCTGGCCATCAAAATAGATGCTGCCGGACATCGGGCTGATTTCGCCAGCCAACGTTTTCAGGAGCGTGGTCTTACCGGCGCCATTGCGGCCCAGGATAGCGACCGCCCCGGTGGCGCCGGTTGCCATCGTCAGCCCGAACAGAACCTGGCTGCGCCCATAGCCTGCACACAAATCGTTTACCTGGAGAATTGAATCAGACACGGCTGGTATAGATCTCCTGCACGCGTGGATCGTGCTCGATTTCGTCGATAGTGCCGGATGCGATGACATGGCCCTGGTCGAGGACGGTGAGCCGATCACAGATTTTCTTGATGAAGTCGATGTCGTGCTCGACAATCAGGAGCGTACAGCCAGGCTTGATCGGTTTCAGCAATTCGCCGGTCGCGCGCCGCTCCTCGGGACTCATGCCGGCGGTGGGCTCATCCAGCAGCAGCAGCTTGGGGGTTCGCGCCAGGGCCATTGCAATTTCAAGCCATTGCTGTTCGCCGTGGCTTAGCTCTCGCGCAAGGTCATCCGCCCGGTCCGCCAGACGGAAACGGTCGAGAGCCAGCATGACCTCATTGTCGAGGCGCAGTCGGGAAGAGCTGCGCAACAGCTGCCAGCTCGTTTCGCCGGATTGCAGCGCTAGCAGTACGTTGTCATAAACCGATAAGTCACTAAGCACCGCAGTGATCTGAAATTTGAGGCTAAGGCCGCTGCGCGCGCGCTGATAGGGCGGCATTTCGGTGATGTCGCTGCCGTCAAAGCGGATCCTGCCGCTGGTCGGGAAGTGCGCGCCGGCGATCGATTTGAGCAGAGTGCTTTTCCCGGAGCCATTCGGGCCGATCAAGCCATGGAATGTGCCGGCATTCACCTGGAGGTCAACGCCAGCAAGCGCTCGCAGCGGTCCATAGACTTTTGTCACGCCCGCAATCTCAAGCAGCGCCATCAGCGTGCCTCTCGCCGCACACCGAACGAACCGATGCGTTCGCGCGCAGAAACGATCAGCCCGAGAAGTCCGGTCGGCTGGAACATGACCACGGCGAGTAACACGATACCCAGGATCACGGGCCAAAACTGGCGTATGGCATCGGTGTCGGCAAGGACGTAGCTCAGCAGTTCGATCGCGACCGTCCCCAGCACTGGTCCGATTAGCGTTCCGCTACCGCCGAACAGGCAGTAGATCACGGCAGTGGTGGACAGGCCCGGCCCGAGATTGCCTGGGCCGATGAAGCCCTGGTGGTAGCTGTAAAGCGCGCCGGACAGGCCTGCGATCATGCCTGCCAAAATGAACATGATCGCCTTGAACATTTGAACGCGATAGCCAAAGAACGCCAACCGCTCCTCATTCTGGCGCATGCCGGCGAGCACAAGGCCGAACTGCGAACGCACTAGCACCCGGCTTCCGGCATAAACGAGCACGAGCGCCGTCAGCGCCACGAAATAGAACGCTTGGCCCTCGACGAATTCAACGCCGCCGAACGCCATGAGCTTGATGGAGGACAGCCCGTTGCCGGCGCCTACGAACTGCCAGCCCGACACGAGGCGCTCCGCGGCATATGCCCCAGTCAATGTACCGAAGGCCAGGAAGATCGGGGTCGGCGTCTTGCGGCCCAACAGTAGAAAGGCCGCCAACGCCGCCGATAACGCGCCTCCGATCAGTACAGCCAGCGGCAGCGTGCCGAGTAGCTGACTGAAGTTCAGCTCACGCCCCACTAGCGCGACCACATAGCCCGCAGCGCCGAAGAAAAGCGCCTGGCCGAAAGACATGATGCCGGAAAAGCCCCAGCACAAGTCAAAGCTGATCGCGAACACCGACAGAATGACGATGTTCGTGATCAGGGTCACCAGTGCGGCACGTTCGGCCAGAACGAAGGGCGCCGCGAGAAGTACAACCAAGGTCACGAGCTCGACGATCGGGAGCACTCGGACAGCAAGCGTTCTGCTTCCCCCGACCTTTCGAGCTTGCGCAGCGCCTCGCGTGGTCGGGGCACCCATCATAGCGGTACCCGATCAACACTCCCGCGGATCAACCATGTCGGCTTTGTCGATGACATCGTATCGGGTCTTGCCGGCTTCGCTTTTGCAGACTGCGATGTACATGTTCATCTTGGCATGATAGTGCCCGGGCACCATCGCGGCTCCGCCGCCCGGACCTTCCTTCAGCACGGCACTATCAAGCGCGGCGGCGACTTCCTCGCGGCCCAGCTTGCCACCGGTCGCCTTGACTGCTTCCTCGTAGAACTTCACGCCGCGATACATGCCTGTAGATGCGCTGCCGGCCGTGAACAGATATTTGGTATCGGGAAATTTCTTTGCGTAGGCTTGCTGCAATTTCTGGCTGAATGGATCGTCCACAGCCTGGAAATAATCCAGGCAGCTGATCAGCCCTTCCATTTCGTTCGCTGGGTGATAGTTGAGCAAATTCTCGTCGTAATAGACGCAGCTGAGCACGCCGCCATTCTTCTGGAAGCCTGACTCGTAAAGCTGCTTGAGAAAAGGTTGCAGGCCCGGCGGGATGACGGTGTTGAACACGCAATCCACTTTGCCCTCCTTGATCTTGCTGATGGTCGCTGAATATTCTGCCTGATCGAGCGGATAGTACTCTTCGAACACCACCTCGCCCCCGTTGGACTCAATCACCTTGCGCGCATACTTGTTGAGCAACTGCGGCCAGACGTAGTTCGCCGAAGGCATAGCGAACCGCTTCTTGCCCAAAGTTTTCATGATGTAAGGAATCAGACGGTCGCATTGCTGCGCCGGTGAAGGACCGGTGTTGAACAGAAACTTGGTGCATTCCTGTCCCTCGTACAGTTGTGGGTAGATGTATAGTGTCCGACCCCGATTGACGATCGGGTCCTTGATGGCCTGGCGCATGGCGCTGGTGATCCCGCCCAGCACCACGTCGACCTTTCGGTCCTGGATCAGCTTGCGGACGTTGCCGACGGCGATCTTCGGATCGGAGGCGGTATCTTCCAGGTAGAGTTCTATTGGCTGGCCCAGAATTCCTCCTGCGGTATTGATCTGCTCGACGGCGAACTGGGCCACCTGCCAGTTGGCGTTGCCGGAAGGAGCTATGGCGCCGGTTATGTCAGTGGCGATGCCCATCTTGATGGGGCCGGCCGCGTGAGCCCAGCGTGGGCGCAGCACCCAGCCGCCCGTGAAACCCGCGACCCAGCCGGCTGCGGTGAGGGCGCTTGCGCCGTTAAGGAAATGACGGCGGGTGATGCCGCGCGCCTGGTCTGTTGCACTCATCTTCAACACTCCCTTGGTATTTGGTTGCTTTTCTAAATTCGCCCCACAGTGATAAATCCTTGCGGACGGAGCCTCACCACCGCCAGCGCAATGACGAAAACGAGCGGGTCCGCGAGCACGGGGATGACGACCCACGGCAAGCCCGCCGCCATGGCGCCCACCGCGACGGCGCCCAGGACCGGCCCTTCAAATGTGCCGACACCTCCCAGCATCACCGACAGGAACGCCTGCACAAGAAAGCGTATGCCTATATCGGCCGAGAGTTGATAAAGCGGAACGATGAGCGCCCCCGCTAGTCCGGCGAGGGCAGCGCCAAAGGCGAACGTAAGTGCGTAGAGGCGGGCGGTAGAAATTCCGCATGCGCGCGCGAGCATGGGGTTTTCCAAGGCGCCGCGCACGCGCAAGCCGACCGAAGTTTTTGACAGCAGGAGCCAGCTGCCGGCGATCACGACCATGGTGGTTGCGATGACAAACGTACGCCAAATGGAGAAATCGAGGCCCCCCACGGTGAAAGCACCGCTGATCGGCTCCGGGATCGATTTGTAGTGCCCACCCAGCAATCCGCGTACGATCTCGCGGATGATCAGCCCAATCGCATAGGTGCCGAGCATGGCAATGATCGGCACTGCATAGAAGCGCTTGATGATCGTGCGCTCCAGCACCAATCCGACCAGTCCCACCACAATGGGTGCTGCTATAACACCGGACCAGGTGCCGAGGCCGTACTCGTCGCTCAGGTAAACGGTGTAGGCGCCCAGCAGGACGAGTTCGCCATGCGCGAAATTGAAGATACCCATCATGCTGGCGATCACGCCAAGCCCAAGAACAATCAGCACCATCACCGAGGTGAAAGCGAGAATGTCGAACGCGAGTTTGATCGCGAAATCCAATCCACTCTCCCGTGTCGCCCACAAAATGGGCCGGAGTCATGAGTCGGTAGCGTCAGTTAATGAGCAAACAGCAATGAACCATGGCATCTTTTCGTCATGCTTGCTCCTGCACGAGTAAGGATGCCATCTGGATGACAAAGAGGTCTATGTTTTTCTTTTCCGCATAGGCTGACCCAGAACTCGACCGTATCTTTACGCAGCTGCAAATGGAAGCAGGGAACACAGCGCGAGCTGGTCCTATGACCGCAGCAAGGAAGGCAAAATGAAAGTATGGCAAGTTTCTCGCAACTGGTCCATCGAGGGCATGGACCTCGTCGAGCAGCCGGAGCCGACGCCCGGTCTCGGGCAGGTAATTGTGCGGATGCGCGCGGCATCCCTGAACTTTCGCGACCTGCTGACCGTGGAGGGGAAGGGAGGATCATACAGATTGCCACTCATTCCGTGTTCCGACGGGTCCGGCTACATAGCCGCGGTCGGAGAGGGCGTAACTCGCGTCTCGGTGGGTGATCGAGTGTGCCCGGTGTTCTTCCAGTCATGGATCGACGGGAAACCTACGGCCAGCAACCGACGTCTTGCCCTTGGCGGAACACGACCGGGAGTCCTGCAGGAATCGATGCTCCTTGACGCGGAAGGTGTAAGCCTCATCCCTTCCAACCTGACGTTTGAAGAAGCCGCAACTTTGCCTTGCGCCGCCCTCACAGCGTGGCGGGCTCTTTTTGAGGAAGCCCGCATCCGCCCCGGCGACACCGTGCCGGTACAAGGCACCGGCGGGGTCTCCATCTTTGCGCTGCAACTCGCAAAGCTCGCAGGCGCATCCGTCATCGTGACCTCGTCAAGCGACGAGAAGTTGGAGCGGGCGAAAGCTCTCGGCGCGGACCATACGATCAATTACCGTTCAGTGCCTGAATGGGGCAAGGCTGCCGCGGATTGGGCCGGCGGCGGTGTGGACCACATTGTGGAGGTCGGCGGCAAAGAGACCTTGCAGCAATCAATCGAAGCGGCCCGGGTTGGCGGAACGATCCTGATCATCGGCGTGCTGTCGGGCTTTGCGCAACAAATCGCGATCCCGAGCGTATTCGGAAAGAATTTGCACGTAATCGGCTTATCCGTGGGTAGCAGGAGAATGTTTGAACAAATGGCCCTGGCGATCGAGCGTAACGGCGTGAAGCCCGTGGTTGACCGTAAACTTGCGTTCGAGGACGTGCCAGAGGCCCTCAACATCATGAAAAAAGGCGGCCATTTCGGGAAGATCGTGATTCAATTTCCCGCAACCTAACGGGCTCGATTACACTAGATGAGGAGTTGCGTGCGCACATTATCCGCATCAATCCGGTCTTCGGAAAGGGTCGTGCTGATGCGGCCCTTCTCCATGACGTAGCAGCGCTCGGCGATGGCTAGAATCGTGTCCAGGTTCTGCTCTACGAAGACGATCGTCGTTCCGATCTCGTGACGGATCGATTTCAGCGCCTCACAGATCATCTGGACGATAGAAGGCTGCACGCCTTCGGACGGCTCATCAAGCAGCATCAAGACCGGGTTTCCGATCAAGGCTCGCCCGATCGCAAGCTGCTGTTGTTCGCCACCCGACATGGTCCCGGCTATTTGCCTCCGCCGCGCCTTCAACTGCGGAAAATAGGTGTAAACGAGATCCGGCAGCTTACGGGCGTCAGGCCCCCCGATCAGCTTTCCGACCTCCAGATTTTCCTCAACCGTCATCTGCGGAAACACATCGCGACCTTGTGGGACGTATCCTATCCCAGCCCGGGCTCTTGCGTCGGGGGACAGGCCCGTAATGTCGCGGTCGAACAGGCCGATAGAGCCGCGCATCGCGCGAACCAGACCTATCAAAGCCCTCATCAACGTGGTTTTGCCGGCGCCGTTGCGCCCGATCACCCCAACGATCTCCCCGCGTTGAACAGTCATGTCCAGGCCATGCAGAATCGGGGTCGCGCCATAGGCGACCCACAACCCGCGAACGTCGAGTATAATGTCAGGCACTATGTTGTTTCCCGAGATAGATTTCAGCCACCCTGGGGTCACGAATAATCTCATCCAGTGATCCGCGCGCGAACACCTTTCCGAGATGCAGGACGGTCACGCGCTGGGCAATCTGGCGGACAAATGTCATATCGTGTTCGACGACAATAATCGTCATTCCCTGGCCATTCAGTGACTGGATCAGTTCGCCGGTGCGATAGGTCTCCTCCGGAGACATGCCCGCAGTTGGCTCATCCAGCAAAAGCAATTTGGGCTGTAGCGCGAGAGCCATGCCTATCTCCAGCCATTGTTGCTGCCCGTGAGCAAGCACCCCGGCAGGTTTTTCGGCGTCATCGGCCAAACCAAGCAGCGCGAGCAGGCGATCTTGCTCTTGGGCGAGATCACGGCCGGCTCTTTGCTGTTGAAGTGCGACGTGGATATTCTGGCGCACCGGCAATTCCTTGAACACGCTCGGTGCCTGCATCTTGATACTCATGCCACGCTGGACCCTGGCATAGGGTCGTTCTCGCGTAATCTCGGCGTCGCCGAAACGAATTGAACCCGATGTGGGCGGATAGATCCCGACAATCAACTTGAAGAGCGTACTTTTTCCGGCGCCGTTCGGACCGATTAAGCAATGGATTTCGCCAGTCTCGACCGTCAAGTTGACGTCGGATACGGCGGTCAAGCCCCCAAAGTGCTTCGAGACGCCCTGCACCTCAATGAGCGACATTATCGGACCCGCTCATCTGTGAACGGGCCTCGCGATCGGAGACGCGCGGTTTGTTTGGTCGCGCCTGACGTCTCCACTGTGCGGAAACAAGCTGTGAGATGCCGAAGACGAAACCCTGAGGCATGACCATCACGGTCGCGAGCAGCAGCGCCCCCATCAACACCAGTGCAGCCTGCTGACTATAGATCGTGATGGTCTGAAAGCCGAACAGCAACAGGAACGAGCCTACGAGGGTCGCGGTGAGGTCGCTCCGTCCGGAGAATGCCACCCAAACAATGGGCATGGCCGCGGCCGGAAGACCAATGCTCGACGGCGTGATGAATTGTCCCCATGAGGTGTATAGAGCGCCGCTCAATCCCGCCAGGCCGCTTCCTACCGCAAACGTCAGCAACTGATATTTGCGAACGTCATAACCAAGCATTTCGGCACGCAGCGGGTCTTCCCGCATGGCTACGATGACATTGCCGATCGAAGAATTCACCAGCATCCGCAGCCCGAGATAAACCACGAGGATGAGCGCCACCATCACGTAGTAGAGGAGGGTGCCTTCGATATAGATGTTGCCGACCGTCAACGGGTCCATGCCCTTCATGCCATTGAAGCCGTTGAGGCGCGCGCCGCGGATCTGCCACTCTGGTCCGGCCGTTTGCCCCAGAAAGAAGGCCAGGGACAACGTCGCAGCCAGCGTTACGATGCCGAAGAATACACCGCCGATCCGGCCCCAGATCATGAAATAGCCAAGCACCGCCGCGGCGAGTGTGGCCATCAAGACGGAAAGGACGAGCGCGAGGAGGGTCGCGGTACCGCCACCCATAATGATTGCCAGCACGCCATAGGAATACCCGGCAATTCCGAAGAAGAACGTTTGGCCGAAGGACAGCATGCCGCCGTACCCCCAGATCAGGCTCAGGCCCAGGGCCATGAAGATCCAGATCAGGAAATATGAGAAATTTCCGACATCGTAAGAATCCGCGAACATCGGATAAGCCAGCGCCATGGCTAGTACTACGAGGAAGGCAACCCAGAATCCCCGCCCGTTGCCGATCGTTTGCGAGCCGTTGATGAGATTCAGCATTGTCGGTCTCTGAAGCTCATGATGTCAGCGGCCCCGGCGAATGAGGATGCTTGAGAACCCTTCTGGAAGGATGCGGATGATGACGATGACAGCAAAAAGCATGCCGATCTGACCGATAATCTGACCGTAGCCCGCGTTGAGCGTCATCCTTACCAAGGCCAGGAACATGGCTGCAGGCGCGGTGCCGAGCAGCACGTTTGCGCCGCCCACCACCACGGTGACGAAGCTCTCCACAATGAACGTGGCGCCCATGGTCGGGATCAGCGTCATCGTCGGCGCGAAGAGCGCGCCGCACAGCCCCGCCAGTCCGGTGCCGATGCCAAAGCTCACGGCGTAGATGCGCCCGGTGCGCGCGCCAAGCGCCTGCGCCATCCCCGCATTCTGCATCGTCGCCCGCGCGATCACGCCAAACCGCGTCCGCATGAAGAGAATGTAAAGACCTAACAGGACGGCCAAGGCGCAGGCGAATAAAATCAAACGGTACGTCGAAAAGGTGTAGGCGCCGACGGCAAAGCTGCCCTCGGGCGTGCCAATTCCCCTGATCGATGACCCCACAACCAATAGCGTGCCCTGGGTGGCGATGAGGCTCAGCCCCCATGTCGCCAGCAGGGAGTCGAGTGGGCGGCGATAGAACTTGCGAACAACAAGTCTTTCAACAATGACCCCTATCAGCCCGGCCACGATTGCGGCGGAGATCTGGGCCAGCGGCAGCGGCAGTCCGAGATTGACCAGCCCGACGGTGACGTAAGCGCCGCACATGATGAATTCACCATGCGCCATGTTGATGACGCCCATCATTCCGAACACGATCGCCAGTCCCGCGGAGGCCAGAATCAGGAACGAGAAAACGTCCGCAAATTGATAGAACAGCGAAAACAATTCTGCGAACACCATACACTCCGGGCGGGCGAGGGTGGATACGAGTGCAATTAGCTTGCCGCATCCGCGGGCCGAGCGGCGCGCCGAAACCTGCGCGCGCCGCTACGCTGCAGAGATGGCTACTTCTTCGGAAGATGGCTCGGCGTATACTGATCCTTGTCATTCTTCTTCGTCAGATCGCAGCCGATCTCGCCCAACCAATACGGCTGGATGACACCATAGTCCTTTTCTACCTTGATCTCGTGCTTCGGTCCGACGGAGATCAGCCGCATCCGATGGGATGTGTGCTGGCTCTTGGGGTCGATGCAAACCTTGCCCTCAGGGGCTTCAATGCAGGCCTCGCCAGTCCCGATGACCTTGCGTAGATCATCGAGCTTCGTCGACTTCGCCTTCTCGACGAGAGCCTTGTACATGTACAGTGCGTTGTAGGCATTGTAGCCCATATCGTTGATGTACGTTTCGTTCGGGAACTTGGCGCGCCAACGCTTCTTGAATGCCTCGGCCTCCGGAGTATCGATCTCCTCGAACCAGTTTGCAGTGGCGTTCATTTTGTTCAGCGCCGGTGGCGCGAAACGTTTGTGCTCAAACCCCAGCATCACCTTGATCGACGATCCCATGGGCAAATCGAGCTTGGCTGCGGACGCCTGCTCGAAAAACGAGTCCTGTGCGGCTCCGACGTTGATCGTCAGAATCCAGTCCGGCTTGGCCTTCTGGATGTTCTGGATCGTCTGAGCGAACTGCGACACCCCGAGCGGAATGAACTCTTCTCCGACGACGGTGCCGCCAAGATCTTTCAAAATCTTGCGATTCCACTCAGCCGAAATCTGGCCGAAATTGTAGTCTGCGGCGATTACATAGACTTTCTTGCCGAACTTCTCGACCATCCATGGAATCAGCGTGGAGAATTGCTGCTCCGGCACGGCGCCCATGCTCACCATGCTCGCGTCGCAAACCCCGCCTTCATACTGGTTGGTGTAAAAGTAAGGCGTAGTGGTCCGGTCGACGATGGGGCGCAGCGCCTCGCGTGAGGCCGACGTAATGCCGCCGATCAGCACATCGACCTTGTCGCGGTTGAGAAGCCTGCGGGCAAATTCTTGATAGCGCGCGTTATCGCCCTGCGGATCGAGGTGGATGAGCTCGATTTGCCGGCCCATAATGCCGCCCGCCTTGTTGATTTCCTCGACCGCAAGCTCCGAGCCGTGCAACTTCGGCATGCCCATCAAGGCAAGGTCCCCCGACACATCTTCAAGAAGACCAACTTTGAGGGGATCGGCGGCGTAGGCCATGGCGGCAGCCCAACTCAGTAGGGCAAGACCGCTCACAACAGATCGTAAGTGATTTTTGTTTTTCATTTGTCGTTGTCCCTTTCCGTTCTGCATTCGGTGAATTGAGCAACTCTCTTTCAATCCAGAGCGCCATGTAGGATCGACCGCGTCGGCTTTTTATCAGCCGCCGAAAACGCTCTCGCCTAGAGAGTTGGATGACGTTTGTGCCAATCGGTTATGCGCTGGAACGCATCCCCAGCCCTGACCAATCGTGCTTCATCGAAATGTCGGCCGACAAATTGGAACGCGACGGGCCCGCCGCTCTCGGTGAAGCCCGCGGGCAGTGTGATTGTCGGACTTCCAGTCATATCGAAGGGGCTGGTGAAGCGGAGAAGGCCGGCGATGAGTTCGGGGTCCTCGGTCAAAGTCGCCATTTTGGCCAGCGTCGGCGCGGCAAAGGACTGCGCGGGAACGGCGAGAAGATCGATGGTTCCCATCAGCGCGCGCACTTGGCCGCGGAACGCTTCTCGCCGCAAAACGATTTTCTGGTAGTCCGTGGCGGATTGCTGCAATCCGAGATCGAGCAGTCCGGCAAGTCCAGGGCCATATTCGGCTTTCCGCGAGGGATAGGTTGCTTCATGGGCGACCGCCGCCTCTATGCCGCACAACGGAAACCAGTCGGCAATCAGCGCTGTAGGGTCGGGGAAGGTCACTTCCTTGATTTCCGCGCCAAGTTCTGCGGTTACGCGGAGTGCATCGGCAAACGCCCGGTTAGCGGCCCGGTCGACGCCTTCGCTCGTCCAGCGGCGATCGACACCCACCGTAACGCCTCGAAGGTTACCACTGAGGCCGGAAAGATAATCCGGCACATCGATCGGGACCGATGTGGGATCCTTGGGATCGACGCCCGCTATGGCCCCAAGCATCGCGCCGCAGTCCGCAGCCGTGCGCGCCATGGGCCCGATGTGATCCAGTGTTGCCGCCAGTTCGAATGCGCCATAACGACTGACACGCCCCCAAGTCGGCTTCAGACCCGTAACGCCGTTGGCAGCCGATGGAAAGCGGATCGATCCGCCGGTATCGGTGCCGAGCGAGCCGTAACAGAGACCCGCCGCGGTTGCGACGCCTGAGCCGCTCGAAGAAGCACCCGACCACAGCTCGGGATTCCAAGGATTTTTCGGAGCATCGATCTGCGGATGATGATCCGCATAGGCGCCCTCCGTCTGCTGCAATTTACCCAGAATGATCGCGCCAGAGTCCCTTAAGCGCGCTACGACGGTAGCGTCCTCGGTGGGGCGATAATCGCGATGAATGGTCATGCCGTGTGCGCTCGGCACCCCGTTCATCCAACACAGATCCTTTACCGCAATCGGTACCCCGTGAAGCGGACTGCGGACCTTGCCGCTTGCGATCTCCTTTTCAGCGGCGTGTGCCTGTTCCAATGCCGATGCGCCAGTCACATGGGCGTAACTTTTCAGTTGGCCATCGAGCCGCGTGATACGATCGAGTTGGCGTTGGGTCGCGTCGACCGGCGACACCTGGCGCGATTGGATGAGCTTCCCGAGCTCGAGCAATCCGAGATAGTGCAAGTCCGTGGTTGTCATTGTCACTTCCTGTTCTTTTTGCTTTTTATGTTTGTTCAACCACCGCTGGTCAGGATAGCTTTCTCATATGCGGCCGAACAGCGGGGCGGACCGTCTCCGGAATTTGCGCCAGACGCGCGGGGACCCTCATACGTTCATCTTTCGGTAGACAAACGACGAAAGCCATCCGCGGCCCAAAAAGCCTCGAATGGCATCAATGCCGAAGGTATGGATCGTGCAAGAAGCTAAGTTCAATTTGCTCGGACATCATCGGCCAAGCAAAACAATTCGCAGGTGCTGTAGAGGGGGATACTGCGGTAATGCTTCAACTTTTGTCAATGCGGCAACGTGAAACAAATTCTTGAACGCGTGGCGGCCGCTTATCAGCGCGCTGGTGCCAGACACATAGGTTGAGCACGAAACCCGGCACATCCCATGGCTGATGGAACGAGCTGACTAGCGGCGCAAACTTCTCCAGGTAGAGTCCTTGCTGTCCACTAGGTGCACTAGCTCCGAGCGCGGATGGGAGCGCGGCGGCACCCAGGGCCATGCCTTAATCAAGAAGGCGCTTCGTGTTTGATATCCATAGACCGATAGCGAATATGAAGGCCACTCCAAGGTAGAGCAGGTGCCCGGAACGCCACAGCGTCACGAGGACGAAGGCATAACAGCCGGCAAAGCCAACCAACGCTCGCCGAGAAAACTGATCTCCCAGTTGAGCGGGAGCAAGAGGGCGAGAAGAAGCAAATCAGCAGCGCCCCATTGTTTGGGTTCTGCGGAAACCCGGCGGGACGCGCCGCCCATTGGGCAAGGATGCCGGGAATCCAAAGATCAATGAGGATGCCAAGGATCTGGATGGCGAGAGCCCCGATTGCTGCGGCCGAAATGATGGACCGGAAATCCATGGCCCTGCAAAATAGAACAGGCAAGCGCCCCTCAGAATATTTGCAAGAGGCCAGGCCGCGGTACGGATGGAATCTTCGTGATGACCGCCAAAACTGGCGAGCATCAGAACAGTGATCCCGAAATTGAGGGCAACAAAGGTGAGTTCGTCGGCTGCGACCCGGGGCATCCCGAAGCGCCTGATGTGAAGGACAGCCGCGACGATCGCTGCTCCGAGATCAACCGCGTAGACGTGAGACGGCCGGACATGACTGCCGTGAAGCGCGAGGCACTCCACCAGTTTCGTCGAGATCAGGAGAAAAAAGGTCCAGGTCGCGATGCGAGCGAGTGAAACGATTTAGCTGGCCTCTCTATGACGTAATTCTACCACGGCAGCGGCAGCGGACAGTATTGCTGCACCACCGCAGCCTCACCGCGAACAAGGCCGGGCGAAGGGACTGCTTGATCATAGCAACGGCGCCGCACCCCCAATACACCTGAACGAAGTTGACCGAAGCGCGCCAGACTCAGGGCCGGCCCGCAAGGAGCGTGTTCGCCCCTACCATCACCGCACGCGGCGACATCGGATATCATGGGACTGCATCGCTTAACCGCCGTGTGACCGAATCGCTTGTTGCACGCAACTACGGGGCTCGCCCCCTCGCTTCATCGCCCATGGGCCAAATCCCACACAAGAGTGCACTCAACACCGTCAAAAACTTGGGGCATGGGCATCAGCGACATTACAAGGCAACGATTGATTCACTACCTCGATGCTCTCCCCATTTCCGCCGCCTTCGGAATGCGATATCTTCACACCTTGATGCGGAGGTGGGCTGCGTCGAGGTAGAGCTTGCAAGTGCGTTGATTCGGCCAGCGCATCGAATGATAAATGGGGCAAATGGGGACACGGCCGCGAGATCGGACAATCTTGTTTGTGAGAAGCGTCGCGGCTGTAATGGCTTGCGCGGTTCTTGCAAGCTGCGCTTCCTCCGACAAATTCGCCAGCCGCGTCGACCCGAAATACGGCGTTTCCTCAAGCCCGCGCGTGGTTGAGTTCGGAGAGCCCGTCCCGAAGGGCGGGGGCACTTACCGCGTCGGCAAACCCTACACCGTAGCCGGGCGGGTCTATGTGCCCGAGGAGGCCACGAATTACCGGGAGGAGGGTTTGGCCTCGTGGTACGGCAACGATTTCCACGGCAGGCTGACCGCCAATGGCGAGGTATTCGACATGGGTTCGCTGAGCGCGGCCCACCCGACCCTGCCGATGCCTTCCTATGCACGTGTGACCAATGTCTCTAATGGCAAATCGCTGATCGTCCGTGTCAACGACCGAGGGCCCTACCATGGCAACCGGCTCATTGATGTCTCCAATCGAGCCGCCGAGTTGCTTGAATTCAAAGGCAATGGCGTGGCGCGAGTACGGGTCGAGTACGTTGGCCGGGCTCCGCTGGAGGGCTCCGACGACGTCCAACTGATGGCTACCTTGCGCACCGGCGTGCCGGCGCCTTCGCCGTCGCTGGTCCGGGTGGCGTCGGCTCGACCGTTTGTCCCGGAGACACTGAACCATGTCCGTCCGATACGCGGTGACGTTCCCATGCCAGAAGGACGTCCCTACAGTTTAGGAAATACTTCGTCCGACATGGTTTCAATCAACGCTACGTCTGAAATGTCCGCCTCTGCGCGCCGAGGTGGCAGGGTCAGAATGCCGGAAAATCCACGTGCCATCCGAGACGACGATGAGCAGCGCTATGCGTTCGGGGTCCGGTCCACCTCCGCACCGGCATACTCGCATGGCCCCAGCGAACTGCTCGCCGGCCGCGGCCTTTACTGAGCCGGACCGAGCGGCGAACCCCCTTGGCCCGCGACGCTCGGCTGACAGACTCTTGCCAGAAGCCGCGTTCATCTGTTCCGACCTGCTCTCCATTGGTCGGCTGTTGGATGATCTCCAACAGGATAATGAACTAGGGGCGGTTGCCAATTTGCGCTTCTTGCAACCCGCACCGCAGCGCCGGATAAACCCGTGTTGTTTGCGGTACTTGCAACTGTTAGAAAGCAGCTTAAGGCATCGCCGATGGCACTCGAGATCTCGACCTCGCGCAACTCTAACACCGCCCCCGGACGCTTCTGGCCCGGCTTGCTGACGGCCGTGACGGTCGCCGCGGTGGGTTGGGCCGGAATTGTATATGCCGCCAACAACAGCGTGCAGGGGGCCAAGAAGGAGGAGGGTGGTTTCGACGGGGACGCTCCCACCGCGATCTTGATCGAAGCATCGAGCGGTAGCGTGTTGTTCGAAAGGAACGCCGACGAATTGCGCGCGCCGTCCAGCATGATCAAGCTGATGACTACCGAAGTGGTCTTCAATGCGATCAAGCAGGGCAATATCAAGCTGACCGATGAATATCATGTCAGCGAAAACGCCTGGCGAAAGGGCGGTGCGCCTGCCGGCGGCTCGACCATGTTCGCGGCTATTCACAGCAAGATCGCGGTGAACGATCTTCTTCGCGGCGCGATCATTCAGAGCGGCAATGATGCCTGCATGGTGCTAGCGGAGGGTATGGCTGGCAACGAGCGCGCGTTTGCGGAGATCATGACCAAGCGTGCGCGCGAACTGGGAATGACCAGATCAACCTTCGCAAATTCGACGGGCCTACCGGACCCGGCCAACAAGATGACGGTAAGGGAACTCGCGGCGCTCGCGCGTCACCTCATCCAGACCTACCCCGAGTTCTACAAGCTCTTTGGAGAACGGGAATTCACCTGGAACAAGATCCGCCAGCAGAACCGCAATCCGCTGCTGAACTCACTTGAAGGCGCCGACGGGCTGAAGACCGGCTTCACCAAGGAAGGTGGTTACGGGATGGTGGGCTCCGCCGTGCAAAACGGTTTACGGCTGATCGTGGTCATCAACGGTCTGGAGGATGCCGACGATCGGGCTTCCGAAGCCAAGAAAATGCTGGAATGGGGATTCCGTAATTTCGAAACACGGGCGCTGTTCGCCGGCGAGCAGCCGATCGGCTACGCCAAGGTGTTCGGCGGCGAGAGCCGTTCGGTCAAGTTGGTCAGCCCCAAGCCGGTGGAACTGATGGTCCACAAAAACGGCAACGACAAGCTGATCGCGCGCGTGGTCTATAATGGGCCCGTGCGCGCGCCGGTCCAGTCAGGCCAGCGGATCGGCGTGGTCAGGGTCTGGCGGGGCGGCAACATCGCGATGGACGCGCCGGTGTATGCCGGGGAATCGGTAGCGGTGGGATCAACGATACGGCGAGCGATCGACGGCGCTAGCGAACTCGTCGTGGGCGCGTTCCGCCTTGGAGCTGAGAAACTCTGAGATGGCCGAGGCATCGGTCCCAAAAACTGCCGGCCGTGGACGATTCATCACCTTCGAAGGGGGCGAGGGATCCGGCAAGTCGACGCAAATCAAGACGCTTTCGGATCGCCTGAGCGCCGCCCGGTTGCGTGCGATCGTGACCCGCGAGCCGGGGGGATCGCCGGGAGCCGAAATCATCAGGCATGTGGTTCTCTCCGGGGTCGGCAAGTTGCTGGGCGCCGAGGCCGAGACGTTGTTGTTTGCGGCCGCACGAGATGACCATGTCCGCACCGTCATTCAGCCGGCGCTCGATCAAGGGCTCTGGGTTCTGTGCGACCGATTTTCGGACTCGACGCGAGCATATCAAGGCAGTCTGGGTAAGGTATCGCCTGCGGTTCTCAGGGCGATGGAGCGGGTCACCATTGGAGATCTCAAGCCCGATCTGACGATCATTCTCGACCTTCCCGCAGAGATCGGAATCAAGCGAGCAAACGTTCGCCGGGGCGGCGGCGCCCCCGACAGATTTGAGGCGGAAGACCTTAGGTTTCACGAGCAACTGCGGGAGGCGTACCGGCAGATCGCATCGGCCGAGCCCGAACGATGCGTGCTGATCGATGCAACCCCGGAACCAGCGACTGTCGCGGCCAACATATGGTCCGCCTTACGCGACCGCTTCTTTGCAAGCCGCAGCGGTGGAGAGGCGCGTCCAGCATGAGCGCTCGTCAACCTGGGCCGGACACGCCCGCCGTTCATCCGCGCGAGACAACCGCACTATTCGGGCATCACAGCGCCGAGCAGACGTTGCTGAATGCGTATCGCAGCGGGCAGATTCCGCATGCGTGGTTGCTCGGCGGGCCGGCCGGGGTGGGCAAGGCCACCCTCGCTTATCGTATGGCGCGCTTTGTGCTCGCCCACAGCAATCCGCTGGGCTCCGATGTGCAGCGCGCCGAGACGCTTTGGGTTGACCCTTCCAATGCCGTGACAAGCCAGGTGGCGGCAGGAGCACATGGTGGTCTGTTGACCCTGGAACGAACGCTCAACGATAAAGGCGTGATGCGGAACGTGATTACGGTGGACGAAACCCGTGAGACGATTTCGTTCTTCGGCTCCACTGCAGCTGGGGAGGGATGGCGGGTGTGCATCGTCGACACTGTCGATGAACTCAATCCCAACGCCGCAAACGCTCTTCTCAAGGTTCTCGAGGAGCCCCCGCAGCAATCGCTCTTTCTTCTTGTTAGTCACGCGCCGGCCCGTGTGCTTCCGACCATACTGTCGCGCTGCAGGAAGCTGCTCCTGCGACCGCTCGACAAAGCTGATGTGGTTCGCGCCGCGGCGGAAGCGGCGAGCATCACGGCCGACGATCCCATGCTCACTGAGGCTTCCGGGGCGGCTGACGGAAGCGTCGCACGCGCACTGATGCTTCTCGGGGGCGATACGCTCAAACTGAGGCAGCGCACGGCGGCGCTCCTTGCAACCCTGCCGCAGGTGGACCCGCGCGAACTTCATGCGCTTGGCGAAGCGCTCGGCGGCACCGACCGCGTGACACTGGCAGCCTTTATCGACAGCGTTGATCGTTGGCTAAGCGAGCGACTACGTGCAGACGGCACCAACGCCAACGCGAACCTGCCCCGCCTTGCACGGCTGGCGGAGGTATGGGAAAAGATCAATAGCGCCGCGCGCGATACCGAATCCTACAATCTTGAACGGAAACCTCTGGTTTTCACAGTGTTCGGGCTGCTGGCGGAGGCGACGCGTTAGGCGCCCCGCTGGCCGACATTCCCCAACCGCTCACGTCTAAAAAAGGATCATGTGGTGGCGACCGCCAAGAAAAAAGCTGGCAAGAGGCGCGGCACGAAGAAAGCCCAAAAGACGCGTCGTCGCACCCCGGCAAAAGCCCGGACGGCCACGAAGCTGTCCAAGACAAAGAAGCGCCGGGTGAAGAAGGCTGCGCCGGCAAAGAAGAGCTCGTCATCTAAAAAAACCACTAAGAAGGCCGGAAAGAAGAGGGCATCGAACAACACCAAATCGGTGTCGCGCTCTCAGGCACCGACAAAGCCCAAGGCCGCCCGACCGAGTTCACGCACGGGAAAAGGCGAACAAGCTCTCACCACCAAAGCTGCGGCGACCCCGAATGCAAGCGCCACCTCCGAGCGAACGTCGTTCTACATCACCACCGCCATCGCATACCCGAATGGCGTGCCCCATATCGGCCACGCCTACGAGGCGATTGCGACTGACGCGCTGGCTAGATTTCAGCGGCTCGACGGCAAGGATGTGTTCTTCCTGACAGGCACGGACGAACATGGTCTGAAGATGGTTCAGACTGCCGAGCTCGAAAAACTTCCCACCATGGAAGTAGCGACACGTAACGCCCAGCGCTTCAAGGATATGGATGAGCGCCTGAACGTCTCTTTCGACCGCTTCATCCGCACCACCGAAGAACAGCACCACCGCTCGAGCCAGGAAATCTGGAAGCGAATGGCAGCCAACGGCGACATCTATCTCGACAGTTATGCCGGCTGGTATTCCGTTCGAGACGAAGCCTATTACGCGGAAGACGAGACCACGATGGGCGAGGACAACGTCCGCCGCGGACCGCAGGGCAGTCCGGTCGAATGGGTGGAGGAGAAGAGTTATTTCTTCAAGCTCTCCAGCTACCAAGACAAGCTCCTGGATCTTTATCAGAGGCAACCGGATTTCATAGGTCCCGACTCCCGCAGGAATGAGGTCGTCAGCTTTGTTAAAAGCGGGCTGAGGGATCTATCCATTTCGCGCACGACATTTGACTGGGGCGTCCGGGTTCCCACCGATCCGGAACACGTCATGTATGTCTGGGTCGACGCGTTGACCAACTACATCACTGGCGTGGGATTTCCCAATGAGGAGGACCCTAACTGGCGCTACTGGCCGGCTGACGTTCACATCATCGGCAAAGACATCATCCGCTTTCACGCGGTGTACTGGCCGGCCTTCCTGATGTCGGCCGGCATTCCGGTGCAAAAGCGCGTGTATGCGCACGGCTTCCTGTTCAACAGAGGCGAGAAGATGTCGAAGTCGATCGGCAATGTGGTCGATCCTTTCAACCTCGCCGACCAGTACGGCGTCGATCAGATGCGCTATTTCTTCCTCCGCGAGGTGCCGTTCGGCCAGGATGGAAGCTATAATCACGAAGCCATTGTCGCGCGGATCAACGCCGATCTCGCGAACGACCTCGGCAATCTGGCCCAGCGCTCACTATCGATGATCGCCAGGCAGTATGGTGGCGTGCTGCCGGAGCCAGGTGATTTCAGCACCAACGACAAGGTGATGCTGGCGCAGGCGGATGCCATGATCGGATTGGCCCGCACCGCAATGGCGACGCAACAGATACACCAGGCGCTCAATGCCGTCTGGGCGGTGGTTGCGGAAGCCAATCGATATTTTGCGGGGGAGGCGCCGTGGGCGTTGGCGAAAACAGACCCCGCACGTCAGCGAACGGTTTTGTATGTGACTGCCGAACTGGTCAGACAGGTCGCGATTTTAGCGCAACCTGCGATGCCAGAGGCTTCTGCAAAGCTGCTGGACTTGCTTGGCGTTTCCGAGAAGGCAGACGCCCGCAACTTTGCGGCGCTTGGGACCCGCATCAAACCGGGGACCGTGTTTCCGGCGCCCGTGCCGGTATTTCCTCGTTACATCGAAGCAGCGGCGTGAGCAAAAGCCGATGCTGGTCGACAGCCACTGCCACCTCGATTTCCCGGACTTCGCGGGTGACCTCGACGCCATTATAGCGCGCGCGGCAGCCGCCAGCGTTGGACGCATTGTGACCATTTCGACGCGCGTCAGGCGGTTCGGTGCGCTGCTGGAGATCGCCAGCCGATTCCCGAACGTTTATTGTTCCGTCGGCACGCATCCGCACCATGCTGACGAGGAGGACGGGATAGCCGCCGACGAACTGATGGAGTTGACCAACCATCCGAAGGTGGTGGCGCTTGGTGAGGCTGGGCTCGACTATTTCTACCAGCACGGCTCGCGCCAGGCGCAGGAACGCGGGTTTCGCGCACATATCTCGGCCGCCCGCGCAACCGGTTTACCGTTGGTCATTCATACCCGGGAAGCCGACACCGATTGCGGCCGAATTCTCGAAGAGGAGGTGACGAAAGGATCCTTTCGCGCCGTGCTTCATTGTTACACCGGTGGGCGGGACCTTGCGATGAAGGCGATCTCCTTGGGGCTTTCGATATCGTTCACGGGCATTCTGACTTTCAAGAAGTCCCAAAACCTGCGCGATCTTGCCGCCGAACTTCCGGCCGACAGAATTATGGTCGAGACCGACGCTCCCTATTTGGCGCCCGGCAAGTTTCGCGGCAAACGCAACGAACCGGCTTACGTGGTCGAGGTAGCCAAGGTGCTCGCCGAGGCGCGCGGCGTTTCGCTGGAAGAGATTTCGCGGCAGACTACCGACAATTTCTTTCGCCTGTTCAGCAAGGTCCCGCGGGTGGAATCGACTGCATGAGCCTGGTGCTTACGATACTAGGCTGCGGATCATCCGCCGGCGTGCCGCGTCCGGCGCTCGGCTGGGGGGCTTGCGATCCTACAAATGCGAAGAACCGCCGCCGGCGCTGTTCGTTGCTTGCTGAGCGGACAACGGATATTGGCACGACGCGAGTTTTGATCGACACCTCTCCTGATCTGCGTGATCAGTTGATCGACGCTGATGTGGACCATCTCGACGCCGTGTTTCTCACCCATGAGCATGCCGATCAGACCCACGGCATCGACGATCTCCGCTCCGTCGTTCTTCATCAGCGCCGGCGTATTCCCGTCTATCTCAACCAATCGACCTCAGTCGACGTGGTGTTGCGTTTTTCGTACTGCTTTGCATCGCCGCCCGGCAGCGACTACCCCCCGATCGTGGATCGATGCGATATCGAAGCCGGCGAAAGTCGAACGATTGAAGGGAAGGGGGGAGCGGTGATGCTTTCGGCCTTCATCTTGCGCCACGGCAACATCCCGGCTCTGGGATACCGGATAGGCGAATCCGCCGCCTACACGCCCGATGTCAGCGACATCCCGCCCGAGAGCTGGCCGTTTCTGGAAAACCTCGATCTCTGGATCATCGACGCACTGCGCTACGCAGGACACCCCAGCCACTTCAGCGTCAACGACGCGCTGTCCTGGATCGAGCGCTTCAAGCCGCGCCAAGCTGTCATCACCAATATGCACGCCGATCTGGACTATGAGGTACTGCGTCAGAGTCTGCCGCCCAACGTCGTACCCGCCTACGATGGCATGCGGCTGGCAGTAGGCTGACCCGGGCTACGAAAAAGCCGGCAAGAAGGAGTCGATGCATGCGGCGAGTCCGGCAGCCGTTTACGCCGAAATTGCCTTGGCCGACTCCACCTGATTGCGCAGCATGAATTTCTGGATCTTTCCGGTTGAGGTTTTTGGAATCGGCCCGAATACCACCGCCTTCGGTGTCTTAAAGCCGGACATCTGCGCGCGGCAAAACGCGATGATCTCGGCTTCAGTGACGCGGGCATTTTCCTTCAGTTCGATGAACGCGCAAGGAACCTCGCCCCATTTGCCATCGGGCTTGGCCACCACGGCGGCAAACATCACCGCGGGATGCTTGTAGAGTACGTCTTCGACCTCGACAGAGGAGATGTTTTCGCCGCCGGAAATGATGATGTCCTTGGAGCGATCCTTGATGATGACGTAGCCGTGCGCGTCGAGCACGCCGAGGTCTCCGGTGTGAAACCAGCCGCCCTCGAAGGCTTCCTTCGTCGCCTTGTCGTTCTTGAGGTAGCCCTTCATCACGATGTTGCCGCGGAACATGACCTCGCCGATGGTCTCGCCGTCGCGCGGTACTTGCCTCATGGTCTGCGGATCGATGACCGTGACACCTTCCTCGAGT
>JBJMTO010000129.1:0-33541 GCA_045811665.1 Bradyrhizobium sp. | reverse complement strand
TTCGAGCTTGTAGATGTCGAACAGTTCGTCGGCCTCGGTTGCAGCGGTACCGGTCATGCCCGCGAGCTTCTCGTACATGCGGAAGTAATTCTGGAAGGTGATCGAGGCCAAGGTCTGGTTTTCCGGCTGCACCGGCTGATGATCTTTGGCTACGAGCGCCTGGTGGAGACCATCGGAATAGCGCCGCCCCGGCATCATGCGGCCGGTGAACTCATCGATGATGATGACCTCGCCGTCGCGGACGATGTAGTCCTTGTCGCGCTGGAAAAGCGAGTGCGCGCGCAGCGCCTGATTGATGTGGTGAACGACGGAGACGTTCTCGACGTCGTAGAGCGAATCGCCCTTGAGCTGACCCGCATCGCGCAGCAGTGTCTCGATCTTTTCCATCCCGGCTTCGGTCAGCGTGACGGTGCGCTGCTTCTCGTCGACCTCGTAGTCGGTCTTGTCGAGCTGGGGAAAGAAGGTGTCGATGGTATTGTAGAAGTCGGAACGATCGTCGAGCGGACCGGAAATGATCAACGGCGTACGGGCCTCATCGATCAAGATCGAGTCGACCTCGTCGACGATGGCGTAGAAGTGGCCGCGCTGGACCATGTCCTCCAGCCGATACTTCATGTTGTCGCGGAGGTAGTCGAAGCCGTATTCGTTGTTGGTGCCGTAGGTGATGTCGCACGCATAGGCGTCCTTGCGCTCGGCATCGTCGAGGCCGTGGACGATGACGCCGACGGTGAGGCCCAGGAAGTTGTAGATCTGGCCCATCCACTCGGAGTCGCGTCGTGCGAGATAATCGTTGACCGTGACGACGTGAACGCCCTTGCCGGCCAGCGCGTTGAGGTAGACCGCGAGGGTAGCCACCAGCGTCTTGCCTTCGCCGGTCTTCATCTCGGCGATGTCGCCTTCATGCAGCACCATGCCGCCGATCAGCTGGACGTCGAAATGCCGCTGGCCGAGCGTGCGCTTGGCCGCCTCGCGCACGGTGGCAAAGGCCGGAACCAGAATATCGTCGAGCGTCTTGCCGTCGGCGATTTGCTTGCGGAATTCGCCCGTCCGCGCCTTCAACGCTTCGTCGGAAAGAGCCGCGATGTCGGATTCAAGTGCGTTGATGGCGTCGACGCGGGATTGGTAACCCCTGACCCGCCGGTCGTTGGCGGAGCCGAAAAACTTGCGGGCGAGCGCGCCGATCATGCCAAATTCCTGTATTCGCGTTCGGCAGAAGCTGCCGTAAGATTATCGCTCGATTTGCCTATCAACTCATCGTGACGCGGCGCGGCGCTGACCCGGTTTGGGAGGCAGCCGCCAATGAGTGGGAATTCAGCAATCCAAGATCAACAGCCAAAAACGCCACAAAAACGCGTTATCGACGCTGGCTTGGGTTTTGCAGAGATATGGCTGGGCCAAAGGCTTGTCAACGGCGCGAACCTCTCAAGGATTTCATCATTTTGACAGGTTTTCGCGTTGCCAAGGCCGCATGATTGGGCGAGTGTCCCGCCGCCCCAAAACAGCCCAATAAGGATTTTCCATAATGACTGCTTCGTTGCCCGACACGAAAACCGGCTTGCGCCCAGGCCTCGCCTCCGCCGCCGTGACGGGCTGGCTGGCCGTGGTTCTGTTTGGGGGCTTGCCGCTTGCCGCCCAGGAGGCAAATCCGGTGCTCGCCAAGGTCAACGGCTCCGAGATTCGCCAGAGCGACGTCGCGCTGGCGGAAGAGGAACTTGGGCCCAGCCTTGCGCAGATGGACCCGGCCACCAAGAAGGACAACGTGCTGTCGTTCCTGATCGATATGAAGATCGTGGCCAAGGCTGCCGAAGACAAGAAGGTCGAGAATAGCGAGGAGTTCAAGAAACGGCTGGCGTTCACGCGCAACCGGCTTCTGATGGACAGCCTGCTGGCCAACGAAGGCAAGGCGGCGACCACCGACGATGCCATGAAGAAAGTCTACGACGAGGCCTCGAAGCAGATCGTGGGCGAGCAGGAAGTTCACGCCCGCCACATCCTGGTCGAGACCGAGGACGAGGCCAAGGCGGTCGCGGACGAACTCAAGAAGGGCGCCGATTTCGCCGAGCTGGCGAAGAAGAAATCAAAGGATCCCGGTGCTTCCGACGGCGGCGATCTGGGCTTCTTCACCAAGGAGCAGATGGTGCCCGAGTTCTCGACGGTCGCCTTCACCCTGGAGCCGGGCAAGATCTCCGATCCGGTCAAGTCGCAATTCGGCTGGCACGTGATCAAGGTGGAGGAAAAGCGCAACCGCAAGGCACCGGATTTCGAGCAGGTCAAGGGCCAGATCGAAACCTATGTGACGCGCAAGGCGCAGTCCGACTATGTCGCGAAGCTTCGCGAAGCCGCCAAGGTCGAGCGCATGGACCAGCCGGCAGGCGCGGCCGCGGCGACAAAGACCGAAGCGGCCAAGCCGGCAGAATCCAAGATGGCCCCGGCGAAGAAATAGAATTCGCTGTCGCTTCCTTTAAGCCAATAGTATCTACACACGTCATGGCCGGGCTTGTCCCGGCCATGACGTCTTGAGCTCCGGTTGGAGAGGGACGTGAATGGCCGGACAGCTCGGCCATGACGAATATTCCCCGTGGCTTTTTCCGGACTTGCTCATGTCATCAGCCGTCTCGCCGCTCGCTCCGACCGATATTCCCCAGATGCCCGCTATCGCCGGCGTGAAGCTCGCGGCGGCCGCGGCAGGCATCCGTTACCCCGGTCGGACCGACGTGCTGCTCGCGATAATGGATCGTGGGACGACGGTTGCCGGCGTCTTCACTCAATCGAAATGCGCGTCCGCGCCGGTGGAATGGTGCCGCGCGAAACTGGCCCGCGGCAAAGCTCGCGCGCTCGTCGTGAATTCAGGCAACGCCAACGCCTTCACCGGCAAGAGCGGCCGCCAAGCGACTGCCCTGACCGCCGACATTGCCGCCAAAGCCATGGGATGCAGCCCGGCGGAGGTATTTCTCGCCTCGACCGGCGTCATCGGCGAGCCGCTCGACGCCACCAAGTTCAACCACGTGCTGGGCACCATGGCCGAGCAGGCCGCTCCCGGCGAATGGATGAATGCGGCCAAAGCCATCATGACCACCGACACCTTTCCGAAAGTAGCGACCGCAACGGTGAAGCTTGGCAAGGCAAACGTCACCATCAACGGCATGGCCAAAGGCGCGGGCATGATCGCGCCGGACATGGCAACCATGCTTGCATTTGTATTCACGGATGCGCCGATCGCGGCAGCCGCGTTGCAATCATTGCTGAAGGCTGGCGTCGAGGATACGTTCAACGCCGTCACCATTGATGGCGACACTTCGACATCCGATACCCTGCTCGCTTTTGCGACCGGCACCGCCGCCGCAAACGGAGCGCCCAGGATCGCGCGCGCCAGTGACCCACGCCTGAAGGCCTTCACCGTCGGCCTGCGCGCCGTGCTGGCGGATCTGGCCGAGCAGGTGGCGCGGGACGGCGAAGGTGCGCGAAAGCTGGTCGAGATCATCGTCGAGGGCGCCACCTCAAAGAAGTCGGCGCGCAAGATCGCGATGTCGGTGGCAAATTCGCCATTGGTGAAAACGGCGATTGCCGGCGAGGACGCCAATTGGGGCCGGGTGGTGATGGCGGTCGGGAAGGCCGGCGAACCCGCCAACCGCGACAAGCTCTCGATCTCATTCAACGGCATCCGTGTCGCCAGGAGCGGCGCGCGCGATCCCTCCTATGACGAGGCGGAAGTATCTGCCGCGATGAAAAACCCGACCATCCAGATCAGGATCGCGCTCGGCCTCGGCAAAGGCCGCGACCGAGTGCTGACCTGCGACCTGACCAAGGAATATGTCGCGATCAACGGCGACTACCGGTCGTGAATGTCACCGGGTGCTTGGCTCGCGCGGTTGCTAGTTCGTGATATGGGCGGTGACCAAAGCCTTCTTGAACATGGCGTCAAGCGCGGCCGTGATATCGGCCGGCGTATTGGCGGTGAAAAAGAAGTTCGGGGACGCGCAGCCTTGAAGGCTGGCCGGAATGTTCGCGATGTTAGCGTTGGCGTAGACATCCTCACCGCCGGCGAAGGTCGTGTTCTCAGGCGAGATGGGTTGGTATGGAATATAAAGTACCGCGACCATGATGCCGCGGTCCTTGAGTGGCTTGCACAGTGTCGTCGGGTTCAGCACGGTGGCATGATTGCTGCCGGCCCAGCTGCCGCCGTTGATGCCTTTGGTTTGGGGATCTTGCGCGCCATCGGTGACGAGGAAAACATAGGGCAGTCTATTCGTCGGGGAGGTGCCATCACCCACCGTGGTGATAGTGGTGTTCATGGTGGGAAACGCATTTTCAAAATGCGTTCCGCCGGATCCAAGATTTGCATTCGCATTGGTGTCAAGCTGAGAGGCCAGGTTTTTTGCCGCGTAGTTGATGGTCGACGAATTCGTATCAGAGCCGTTGATGCTGCTGGTCAGCGGAAAATAAGCGTAAAGGAACCGGATAAACGGATAGAGTCCGATCCTGAACTGGCTGGCAACACTCATCGTGGCATTCGCGGTAGAGAACAGCTGCTGAACGGCATAACCGACGGCGTCTGCGCGCAACTGGATGCAGGAGTCGGTCCCGGGAGTAGAGCAAGCTGAGACAGCAGACAGGCCCCACGTAGGATCGGTATTCAGAGAGTTGGGCAAGCCCGCGGTAATCATCGAGTTCGGCAGGTGACCGGAGTTGTGTGAAAGCACATTTTGATAGCCGCTGTAGCTGACACGAGATACCGGATAGCCCATACAGGCGTTGCCCGTCGGGTACTTTTGAGTGGAATTACCGCACGAGTTCGGCGGCGAGAAATGGCACGCAAATGTGCAGCCGGTCGGATAGTTCGTGAAATTGTCCGGATTGATGTTGGATAGACGAGTCTGTTCGCCAGGGGTAGAGGCCAAGCCCATCGATCCCGACACATCAAGCATCAGATAGAAATCCAGGTACGGTGGCAACGATGCTGTGGAGCTCGAGCTCCCCGTAAGCGTGAGCTTTTGGTATCCAAGGACCTTCATGAAGGTCACGGGGACGTCGGCGCTGAACGTGATAGTGGAGGCAAGCTTGACGCCGGTTTTTGTCACCGTGCTTGTACGGGACAAGTTGGTGTAACCGCTGATCCCGGTCATATCGCCGTCAAAGATGTTATTCGAGTCCGTAACGCCGGCGGTGACAGAGCCGTTGCCGGTCATTGCGGCGGCAGCGGTGTAGCCCGGAGATTTCTGAGAGATCGAGGCAACGCTCGCGGCGTCCGCGGCCGACTGCAGCTTCGCCTTCATCCGGGTCGCCATCGAGTAGTCGACCGCGCAACCCACCGCCGATATCAGCGGCACAACCGCGATTCCGAAAATCACGGCGATGTTGCCGCCGCGGTCGCCGCGGAAACGGTTGATCAAGCGAAGAGCATTGCGCATGAGGATGCCTGTTGCCGGTTCATATCCGACAAGATGTAGCGGCAGCCGATTAAATATGGCTTATCGCGGCCGTAGAATTGCCTACTGAATACAGTTAATGAAATCCTCCTCGACGTTCTTCTCGTCAAAACCTACTTCCCGAAGCAGTTGCGCATGGCCCCTATCAACGTCACCCTGGTGGTCGCCTGCGCGTTGGTTGACACTGACAACCGCGTGCTGATCGCGCAGCGGCCCGAAGGCAAGACGCTGGCGGGCTTGTGGGAATTTCCCGGCGGCAAGATCGAGCCGGGAGAGCGGCCCGAACAGACGCTGATCCGCGAATTGCATGAGGAAATCGGGATCTGTGTGAAGGAAGCCTGCCTTGCGCCGCTCACGTTCGCCAGTCACGCCTACGACGATTTCCATTTGCTGATGCCGCTCTATATTTGCCGCCGCTGGGAGGGCGAGGCGAAAGCGCGCGAGGGTCAGAAGCTGGCATGGGTCCGCGCCAACAAGCTGCGCGAGTATCCGATGCCGGCAGCCGATGTTCCGCTGATCCCGCATCTCACCGATCTACTGATGTGACGACGAGAGACCGGGATGATCGCGATGCGGTCAGGAATCTATCTCTTCACTCCCCTCACCGCTTCAGCCAGACCCGCTTTTGCAGAACCCGGCTGCAACGGCTTCTGCTGGCTCTCATGCGGCGCCCAGCCCGATAGCCATATCACGTCGAAGGTGGCGCGGATGCGGCCATCCGCGTCGGCAAAGCGTTCGCGATACATTTGTGCCATCCGCAACATGGTGGCGCGACGGCTCGGAGAACGCCGCCGCTCCACGAGGATATTGGTCGCGGCCATTGATCTGAGATCCTGCATCAACGCAAACGCGCTGTCGTATCGCACCACCATACGATCGACATCTGTAACGGGCAGCGCGAAGCCCGCCCGCTGCAGAAGCGCGCCAAGATCGCGCAGATCCGCAAATGGCGCCACGCGCGGCGACACGCCGCCCTCGCATTCGGCTTCGGCCGCGGCAAAGGATTGCCTGAGCTCGGTAAGCGTGTCGCCACCAATCATCGCCGCTAAAAGCAATCCATCCGGTCGCAACGCGCGGCGTATCTGAGCCAGCAATCCAGGCAGATCATTGACGAATTGAAATGCGAGAGCAGAAACGGCAAGGTCCAGCGATTGCGGCTGCAACGGCAGCGGTTCGGACTCGAGGTCCGGCAGATCGATGCGCGCGAATTGAGGAACGCGCCCGATCAGCGCGTCGCGAACCTGATTGCCCGGGGTACCGATATCGGCAGCGCTCTTGAATTCACGCAGCACCGCTCGCAGCCGTTCCGCCGCGTCTTCGGCAATGCGATCGAGCAGAAATGTTGCGGGCTCGCCCCGCAAAGCCCGATCATGCCGGACGCGCAGCAACGCGCGATCGAACAGGACTGGCGCGGAGTTCGGGTTCGGCATCGCGCTGTGATAAGCCCAGGCTCTGTTCTTGACAACCGCCCCTGGGCCTCGCTCGCGATGGAGTGAAGGCAAAGACAACCCCGCACGCAACCGAGTTGAAATGCGTCGCAAAGCTGTCCTCTCCCACAGCCAATTCTGACCGGCCGGCTTGAGCGAACGTACCCAGAGCGCTACGGTCCATCATGGACGCCGAGGCATCAACGCCACCTTCGATCGCCACCCATCTGCGCCGGGCACTAAGCACGTGCAATAGTGCATGGCGGCATGCAGCGCGGCTCGCGCTTGACATTGCACTGCCAACCCTGTGCGTCGCCTGCCGCGAACCGGTCCATGGCGAAGGAGTCTGCGCGGACTGCTGGGCTAAGCTGTCGTTCATCGCGCCGCCGTATTGCCCGCGGCTCGGCACTCCCTTCGTATACGATCCCGGCCCGGGCCTCTTGTCGATGGAGGCAATATCGGATCCGCCGGCTTATGGACGGGCGCGCGCTGCCGTGCGCTACGACGACGTTGCGCGCACCCTTGTCCACGCGCTGAAATACCAGGACCGCACCGATCTGGCGCCTGCGATGGGTCGCTGGATGGCGCACGCCGGCCGCGAACTGATCGGCGAGGCGGATGCTTTAGTTCCAGTGCCGCTGCATTGGCGTCGCGGCTGGAGCCGGCGCTATAACCAGTCCGGCGCGCTCGCGCGCGTCATCGAGCGACAAACTGGCGCCAAGGTGCTTTCCGAAGCGCTGCGCCGCGTCAGGCCCACGCAGCAACAGATTGGACTGTCGCGCGCGCAGCGCGCCAGCAATGTACAGGGGGCATTCAAGGTGATCCCCGGTAGACAGCCCGATATCCAAGGCCGCCGCGTAGTCCTGATTGACGATGTCCTTACCTCAGGAGCGACCGTGGATGCCTGCGCGCGGGCGCTTTTGCGCGCCAAAGCGGCCTCGGTGGACGTGCTGGTGTTCGCCCGGGTTGTGGACACCCATAAAGCTCCCATATAATCGCGTATTCTCGTCTGATTTGAGCACGATATGAACGCTGCTATCGAGATCTATACCCGCCCGGGCTGCGGCTACTGCAGCGCGGCGAAATCGCTGCTCACGCGCAAAAAGGTCGCGTTCACTGAGCACGATGTTGCGATCGACGCAGGACTTCGTCAGGAAATGTGGGATCGTGCCGGCATAGGCGCGACCTTCCCGCAGATCTTCATTGGCGAGCTTCACGTCGGCGGTTGCGACGAGCTCTATGCGCTGGACCGCGAGGGCAAGCTTGACTCCTTGCTGACGGGCGAAAAGGCCAAACCATGACCGACCAGACTTTCACCGCCGCGATGGTGCAGATGCGCACCGGCCTTCTGCCTGAGCCAAGCCTCGAGCAGGGAACAAGGCTGATTCGGCAGGCTGCCTCGCAAGGCGCCGATTACGTGCTCACCCCCGAGGTGAGCAACATGATGCAGCTTAATCGCAAGGCTCTGTTCGAACATCTGGCGAGCGAACAGGACGACGTCTCGCTGAAAGCCTATCGCGCGCTCGCTGCCGAATTGAAAATCCATCTCCATATCGGCTCGCTGGCTTTGCGGGCCTCGCCGGAGCGAGCCGTCAACCGATCATTCCTGATCGGTCCGGATGGAGTCGTGATCGCGAGCTACGACAAGATCCACATGTTCGACATCGATCTGCCTGACGGCGAGAGCTATCGTGAATCCGCCAATTATCAGCCCGGGGAAACCGCCGTCATCTCCGATCTGCCGTGGGGCCGTATCGGGCTGACGATCTGCTACGATCTGCGGTTCCCGGCGCTGTATCGAGCGCTTGCCGAAAGCGGCGCATCCTACCTCACGGTGCCGTCCGCCTTTACCCGGAAAACCGGAGAGGCGCATTGGCATACGCTGCTGCGCGCCCGCGCCATCGAGAATGGCTGCTTTGTTTTCGCGGCAGCGCAGGCTGGGATGCATGAGAACAAGCGCGAGACCTATGGACATTCGCTGATCGTCGCCCCCTGGGGCGAGGTGCTGGCGGAGGGTGGCACCGAGCCCGGCGTTTTCATCGCCAAAATCGACCCGACGAAGGTCGAGGCTGCTCGCAAGGCCGTACCCTCGCTGCAGCACGGCCGCCGCTTCAGCGTGGTTGATACCAAGGCCAGCCCCGAACATCTGCACCTCGTTCGAGGGTCGGCATGATCCGTTATGCGCTTCACTGCGAACGCGGCCACGAGTTTGAAAGCTGGTTTCAATCCTCCTCCGCCTACGAATCTCAGGTCAAGCGTAAGCTGGTGACCTGCCCTGGGTGCGGTTCGGACAAGGTTCAGAAGGCCATCATGGCTCCGCAGGTCCTCAGCAAAAAGGCCCCGCGATCCACCGCCGAGGATGCGCCTGTCCCGTCCACCGACGTCGCGGCTCCGCCGGCACCAACGCCTTTGATGATGGCGGGGGAACGGGAGCTGCGGGCCAAGCTCAGGGAGCTCCGCGAGCACATCGTCAAGACGGCCGACAATGTCGGCGAGCGTTTTCCCAACGAAGCCCGCAAAATGCATTATGGAGATATCGAGCATCGCCCGATTTACGGCGAGGCCTCGCCCGATGAAGCCCGCGCCCTGGTCGATGAGGGCGTCGAAGTAACACCCCTGCCGGTACTGCCGGAAGACCGAAACTAGTGGCGCGGTACTCAGCGTTAAGCGCTGAACCAGGCTAGGCAGCCACCAGAACCGCAACTCCCAAGACGATCAGCACGATGCCCGCAAGTTCACGCGGCGACAGCGCCTGCTTGAACGAATAATACGCCACGACTTGCGCGAACAGCACCTCGACGAGCGCCAGCGTGCGCACATTGGCCGCGGCGGTAAGCGCGAAGGCCAGGAACCAGAACTGGGACGCGAACGCACCCATGAAGCCCGCCAACATCGATGGTTTCCACAGCCCCATAATTTTCCTGAGCACGTCGGGCGCGCGCGCCAGAAGATAAATCGTCAGCACCAGCGTTTGCACGAAAAGCCCGAACACCAGCGTGTATGACGCCGCAGTCACGAACGACACGCCCGGCACCGTTATGATCGCACCCCGGAAGCCGACCGCCGACAGCGCGAAGGCCGCCGCCGCAACTAGGCCGATGATGGTCGGCTTCAATTCGGCGAAGCCTTTTTCGCCCCCAGGCCGGAGTGCAGTGATGACGACGCCGATCGTCGCGATCAAGATCGCCACCACCTTCAGCACGGTGAGATGATCGCCGAGAAACACAAACCCAAAGATCGCGGTCTGGATCGCTTCGGTTTTCAGATACGCGGTCGTCACCACGAACGACCGATCGTTCATCGCTAGCAGCATCAGGCCGGTCGCGATGATCTGGCTTAACGCACCCAACAGAAGCCAGGGCCAGAACGCCGTAGTGGGCCATGGCACACGGTCGCCGGTTGCGGCCAGCACCGCCAGGAAGAATACAATCGAGAACGGGAAGCCGAACAGGAAGCGGATGTTGGTGGCGCCCCAGGTGCCGAGCGGACCGGTGAGTTGCCGCTGCATGGCGTTGCGCGCCACCTGCCCCAGCGCTGCGGTGACGGTGAAGGGAATCCAGAGCGAGGCAATGCTGAACATGTGGCGGGATAGCTCGGCGCGCGGGAAGTGCGGCCACCCTGCATGCGCCGGCGCGCGCGGTCAACGCTCGGCAGGAGAAGGCAGCCCCGAGCATTGGGCGGGGCGAGCAGCGCAAATCGCAAGACTCGCTAGCGTGCCTCAGCGACCACCATGTAATTCACGTCCATATCGGAGGATAGACTCCAGCGGTCCGCGAATGGGCTATACACGACACCCGTTTGATCGGTGATAGCGAGCCTATTGCTGTCAAGGTGATGGGCAAGCTCGTCGGGGGTGACGAACTTCTCCCATTGATGCGTGCCGCGCGGGAGCCAGCGCAGAATGTATTCAGCCCCGACGATCGCCAGGGCAAAGCTCTTCCAATTGCGATTGATCGTCGAGATCACCATCATTCCGCCTGGCTTGAGCATCGCCGCACATCGATTAAGGAACTTGGAGACGTCGCTGACATGCTCGACCACCTCCATCGCAAGCACGATGTCGAAGCGTTCGCGAACATCCATCTGCTCGACGCTCGTGCAGCGGTAGTCGATCGAGAGGTGCCCCTTGTCCGCATGAAGCCGTGCTGCCGCGATGTTGGTGGCCGACGGATCGATGCCGATTACCTGCGCGCCCAGTCTGGTAAACGGCTCGCATAACAAACCAGCGCCGCAGCCGATGTCGACAATCCGCAGACCGGACAGGCAACTCAAGCTTTTGGCGTTGCGGTCGAACTTGCGGCAGGCGGCGTCGCGGATGTAGCTCAGCCGAAGCGGATTGATCTTGTGCAACGGCGCCATCTTGCCGTTGGGGTCCCACCACTCGTCCGAGAGCCTGGAGAACTTTGCGACCTCGGCAGGATCGACCGTTGTTCCAGTCTCACCGGAAGCCGCCGCGGCAGGCGAATTTTGCTGAATGGTCATGGATGACGCGCCGCTCCTATCGGGCGGTGATGTAATTACGGAACGTCAGCGGCGAGGCAATGGTCGAGATGGTCTCCTTGCCCTCGCCCACACCTAGGATGGTGACATCGCCGTAGTTGAGGACGCGGCCTAGAATGCTCTGGTTAACGTCAACGCTTTCCACCTTGTCCAGACTCATTTCGAAAGTACGTCGCTTGACGAAGCCGGTCTTGTGGACAACGCGCAGATTGGTGACGTCAGTCTCGGTGGTCCAGCGATGAAACCAGCCTTTCGCGGTCCAGTACAGGGCGGCGATCCCGGCAACGACGGACGCGGACAGGCACAGCAGCACCACCGTTTCGCTCACCGTCGTGCGTGACAGAACAAACAGCAAAATCGCCAGTGCCCAGGCGGCGATTGCCGGCAGATAGAAGATCCAGTGCGCGTTGGTGGAATACAGCACCTTCTCGTCCGGCTGCAGGATTTCCTCGATATAACGCCCCATTACGCTGGCCTCGATTACCGGGTCGCAACCTCATCGCGCGCGGTGTCGGGAATGCCCCGGAACCCGGTTGCCTGTCCCGAACTACGCCGCTATGTATACGCGCCTTTTGGCTGGCGCGCTTCTGTTTCCGTGCGAGTCACGATACTAACCACTCAGGGAATGTACCAGCGTCATGGGCCGCCTCGTGATGAAATTCGGCGGCACATCTGTCGCCAGCATAGAGCGCATTCGCAACGTGGCGCGCCACGTGAAGCGCGAGGTGGACGCCGGTCATGACGTCGCGGTCGTGGTTTCAGCCATGGCCGGCAAGACCAATGAACTGGTCGAATGGTGTCGTGAGGCCTCCCCGATGCATGACGCACGCGAATACGATGCGGTGGTTGCTTCAGGTGAACAGGTCACCGCCGGACTTCTCGCGATCATGCTGCAGGGACTGGGCATTCAGGCTCGTTCGTGGCAGGGCTGGCAGATTCCGATAAGCACCAGCGACACCCATGCTTCGGCCCGTATTCTTGAGATCGACGGCGCCGAACTGATCAAGCGTTTCAAGGACCGCAAGGAAGTCGCCGTGATCGCAGGGTTCCAGGGTCTCAACCCACAAAACCAGCGAATCACCACGCTTGGACGCGGCGGGTCCGACACCTCGGCGGTGGCGATCGCGGCGGCCATTCATGCCGACCGCTGCGATATCTACACTGACGTGGACGGCGTCTACACCACCGACCCGCGCGTCGTGCCGAAGGCCCGACGGCTGGAGAAGATCGCATTCGAGGACATGCTCGAGCTGGCCTCGCAGGGAGCGAAGGTGCTTCAGGTGCGCTCCGTGGAACTCGGGATGGTGCACAATATCCCGGTGTTCGTTCGCTCCAGTTTCGAAAAGCCTGAGGACATCGACCCGCACGGCATCCCGCCGGGCACGCTGATCTGCAGCGAGGAGGAAATCATGGAAAGCCACGTCGTCACCGGCATCGCCTTCTCAAAGGACGAAGCCCAGATTTCCGTTCGCCAGATTCAGGACAAGCCGGGCGTCGCCGCCGCCATCTTCGGCCCGCTCGCCGAAGCCAGCATCAATGTCGACATGATCGTGCAGAACGTGTCCGAGGATGGCGCGACCACGGACCTCACCTTCACCGTGCCTGCCTCGGATTACGCCCGGGCGCGGGATACGATCACCTCGGCCAAGGGAAAAATCGGCTATGCTAGGCTGGATAGCGCGACAGACGTGGCGAAGGTGTCCGTGATCGGCAGCGGCATGCGCAGCCATGCCGGGGTCGCGGCTCAGGCGTTCGCCGCACTTGCCTCGCGCAACATCAACATCCGCGCCATCACGACCTCGGAAATCAAGTTCTCGGTGTTGATCGACGCAGCCTATACCGAGCTCGCGGTGCGCACGCTTCACACCCTTTACGGGCTGGACCACGCCTAGAAACGTTTTGCTCGCGCGAGATCGACAAATTGTCTGCAAATCGCGCTCTAAATCTTAGTCGCGGACCAATTTATGACCAAACCGCTCGCGGATTTGGCTGATCTTGCTTTTAGCACCTGCAGCATCCGACTATTCGGGTTTGGCAGGGGTTTTGCTTGGCAAAACGAGCGTCGATTGGCTATCTAACGGCTTCGTGGCTGCGGTGCCGAAAGCTCTGCAACAATTTTGGCAGATCCTGATTCAGCCGCTATCGTGGGTTGCGGCGCCAGAATGAACAAGACTGCATTTTTCTCGGGTTTGATGCGTACCGGCCACCCAATGGGCTGGCATCGCAAAGGAGGATTTTAGCACATGCGGAGCGCATCGGGAGGTCCCCGCGTTCTGCTGAGACGGCTCCGCGAAACCATGGCGGAGCAGGTCAGCGCCCAGGAACGGTTGGACAAAATCGTGGTCCTGATCGCGGCCAACATGGTGGCCGAGGTCTGCTCGACCTATGTGCTGCGCGTCGATAACACGCTCGAACTCTATGCCACTGAAGGCCTCAACCGCGATGCCGTGCACAGGACCGTGCTCAGCGCCCATGAGGGCTTGGTGGGCCTGGTCGCAAGCGAGGCGACGCCGCTCAATCTGAGCGACGCGCAGACCCATCCGGCGTTCTCGTTCCGCCCAGAGACCGGCGAAGAAATCTACCACTCTTTCCTTGGTGTTCCGATTTTGCGCGCCGGCAATACGCTGGGCGTGCTGGTGGTGCAGAACCGCGCCAAGCGCACCTATGTCGAGGAAGAGGTAGAGGCGCTGCAAACCACCGCCATGGTGCTGGCGGAAATGATCGCCTCCGGCGAACTAGCCGCCCTCGCCCAGCCCGGCGCCGAACCGGCGGCGCGGCATTCGCTGCACAAGACCGGCGCGATCCTGTCCGACGGCATCGCGCTCGGCCATGTGGTGCTGCACGAGCCCCGCGTCGTTATCACCAACTACATCGCCGAGGACTTGCCCAAGGAAGTCAAACGGCTCGACCAGGCGTTGGCAAAATTGCGCGCCGATCTCGACCGCATGCTGGAGCGCGGCGACGTCGCCGACAGCGGCGAGCACCGCGACGTGCTGGAAGCTTACAGGATGTTCGCCAACGATCACGGCTGGTCGCACAGGCTGCACGAGGCGGTAGCAACCGGCCTTACGGCGGAAGCCGCCGTGGAGCGCGTGCAGTCGGACACACGCGCGCGCATGTTGCGCTCCACCGATCCATATTTGCGCGATCGCCTGCACGACCTCGAAGATCTCGGCCATCGCCTGATGCGGCAACTGGTTGGACAGGATCACGCCCCGTCCCGCGAACAGCTGCCCGACAACGCCATCCTGATCGCGCGCGCAATGGGACCTGCGGCCCTGCTCGATTACGATCGCAAACGCCTGCGCGGGTTGGTGCTCGAGGAGGGCACCGCCAATTCGCACGTCTCCATCGTCGCGCGCGCGCTCGGCATCGCCGCGGTTGGCGAGGTGCCGAACGCGCCCGGACTTGCCGATCCCGGCGATGCCATCATCGTCGACGGCACTTCGGGCGAGATTTACGTGCGCCCTTCGGCTGAAATCGAATCGGCCTATGCCGAACGCGTGCGCTTTCGTGCCCGACGGCAGGCGCAATACCTGGCGCTTCGCGACAAGCCTTGCGTGACCAGGGACGGCCAGCCGATCGAACTGATGATCAACGCCGGTCTAGCCGTCGACCTGCCCCATATAGACGACACCGGCAGCGCCGGCATTGGCCTGTTCCGCACCGAGTTGCAATTCATGGTCGGCCAGAGCCTGCCCCGCACCAGCGACCAGCTGGCGCTGTACCGCGCGGTGCTGGACGCGGCAGGTTCGAAGCCCGTGACCTTCCGCACGCTCGACATCGGCGGCGACAAGGCGCTGCCCTATATGGAAACCGTGATCGAGGAAAATCCCGCGCTCGGTTGGCGTGCCATCAGGCTCGGGCTTGACCGGCCCGGCCTGCTGCGTGGCCAGATCCGCGCACTGCTTCGGGCCGGCGGCGGTCGCGCGCTACGCATCATGTTTCCGATGATTACCGAAGTCGCCGAATTCGACGCCGCGAAGGCGATGGTAGAACGCGAATTGACCTATCTCCGCCAGCACGGCCATGCATTGCCGGAACGCATCGATGTCGGCACCATGGTGGAAGTTCCCGCGCTGCTCTATCAGCTGGACGAACTCCTGAAGAAAGTCGATTTCGTTTCGGTCGGGTCCAACGACCTGTTTCAGTTCCTGTTCGCGGTGGACCGCGGCAACCCCAAAGTTTCCGAACGGTTCGATACCATGTCGGTGCCCATCTTGAGGGCGCTGCGCGACATCGTGCGCAAGGCCAACCAGGCGAACAAGTCCGCTTGTCTGTGCGGCGAGATGGCGTCAAAGCCGCTTGGTGCTCTGGCTCTGATCGCTCTCGGCTACCGCTCGCTGTCGCTCTCGGCAACGGCGCACGGTCCGGTGAAGGCGATGATTCTCGATCTCGATGCCAGGAAAGTTGAGGCGATGATGGCGCCGCTGCTGGAGGCGCCCTCGGGCAGCGTGTCGATCCGGCACAAGCTTACCGAATTCGCCGAAGCCGAGGGGTTGCCGTTGTAGCGAGGCTGACGTCCCTGCAACGCGCTTTTTTTGTAATCCGAGACGTAACCATGTCGATGCTGCCCGAATCCAAACTTGACATTCTTCTGGCGCACCATGCTTCGCTGGAGGCACAACTGCTTGGGCAGGTCAATTCTGAAAACTACGTGCGGATCACGCGCGAACTGGCGGAGCTCAATCCGCTGATCGACGCGGTGAAAGCCTACCGCGCGGCTGCCGGGGAATTGTCGGACATCGAAGCGCTCATCGCCGACCCCTCGACCGATCCCGAGATGCGCGGCATGGCCGAGAGCGAGCGTGACGCGCTGGCGTCGCGCTGCCTCGAACTGGCACAGCAGATCCGAGTGGCGCTGTTGCCAAAGGATGCGATGGACGATCGCAACGTGGTGCTGGAAATCCGAGCCGGGACAGGAGGCGACGAAGCCGCGCTGTTCGCCGGCGACCTGTTCAGGATGTATGAGCGCTTCGCGGCGCTGCAGGGTTGGAAGGTTGATGTTATCTCAGCCAGCGAAGGTACCATGGGCGGCTTCAAGGAAATTATCGCCGAGGTGAAGGGCCGCGGCGCGTTCGCCAAGCTGAAGTTCGAATCCGGCGTGCACCGGGTGCAGCGCGTTCCCGATACCGAAACGCAGGGCCGCATTCATACGTCGGCGGCCACAGTGGCGGTTTTGCCCGAGGTCGAGGAGGTCGATGTCGACATCAAGCAGGATGACCTGCGGATTGAGACCATGCGCTCGCAAGGCGCCGGTGGCCAGCACGTGAACAAGACCGAATCGGCGATCCGCATCACCCACATCCCGACCGGGATCGTCGTGAACATGCAGGACAGCCGTTCGCAACACAAGAACCGAGCGTCAGCGATGAACATTCTGCGCTCGCGAATCTATGATGCCGAGCGTCAGCGCATCGATGCCGCGCGCTCGGCGGATCGCCGCGAGAAGGTCGGCTCCGGCGACCGCTCCGAGCGCATTCGCACCTATAATTTCCCGCAAGGCCGCGTCACCGATCACCGTATCAACCTGACCCTCTACAAGCTGCCGCAGGTGGTGGCGGGCGAAGCATTGGGCGAATTGGTGGATGCGCTGACCACCGAGCATCAGGCCGCGCAGCTCGCCGCACAGGGCGCGGCGGCGTGAGCCAGAACGCCGGTAGTTATGCTGGCCTGACCGTTGAAGCTGCTCGGCGATCGCTGGCGGCGCGCTTTCGCGCCAGCGCGATCGAATCCCCCGAACTCGACGCTCGGATTTTAGTTGGTAGCGTGACGGGGCTCGACCTCACCGCAATGATTTCGGCGGCTGACCGGCTCCTTACCTCGGACGAGTCGACCCGCCTTTACCAATTCGAGCGGCGACGCTGTATCGGCGAACCGGTCGCGCGAATCCTGGGGAGCAAAGAGTTCTGGGGACTGCCCTTGCAGCTCTCGGCCGCAACGCTCGTGCCGAGGCCGGAGACCGAAACCGTGGTCGAACTTGCGCTGCAGATGGTACGTGCTGATCCACGTACCGATCGCCGCTTGCGAATTGCCGACATCGGCACTGGTTCCGGTGCGATTCTGCTGGCGCTCCTCTCGGAATTGCCCGGCGGCCACGGTGTCGGTACCGACGTTAGCGAGGCAGCGTTGCGCATGGCTACGGTCAACGCCGCCAATTTGGGGCTTGCTGACCGTGGCGGCTTCGTTGCCTGCTATTATGCGGCGGCGCTGTCCGATGCCTTTGAGCTGATCGTATCGAACCCGCCTTACATTCGCTCGGCGGAGATCGCCAGCCTGGCTACGGAAGTCCGCGATTTCGATCCGGTGGGTGCGCTGGACGGCGGCAAAGACGGGCTTGATGCCTATCGCGCGATCGTTCCGCAAGCCGCCCGGCTACTTGCGAGCGGCGGTGCTTTGGTGGTCGAAGTTGGATATGCGCAGAGCGAGCACGTCGAGAGTTTGATGACCTCGGCGGGCTTGAAGCTCGAGAAGACCGCCAGGGTCGATCTGGCTGGGATTCCCAGGGCTGTCGCTGGCCGAAAATTACCCCCATAAAGCCGAAATAAGGAGCGAAAAAGCACTTGGAATATTCGCTGGGAGCGATTACGTTCCGATCACGACATCGGTCCAGGGTTGCTGGCCCCGTAGATGCTACGGGTGAAAGGCCAGAGTTCTCAAAGCGAGAGCCCGCCCCGAGTGAAAGGTTCCAAAACGCAGGTCCATTAAAGCGCGATGGCTTGAGAGCTGCGCCGCTTCCGACCGCAGAGCGAACGAAAGCCTGATATTGCGCTTGAAAAAATCACGCGAGAAACCTGTGCTTGTTTTGGCAGGCGGAATGACTTGATCCAGCTACCAGCGTCCACGGGCTGTTTGGGAGCGCGTCTTTGTTGAAGGCGGGCGCAGGGCTGAGCCGTGCTGAATTGAACACCAATATTATTCCGTCCGCGTGAGAGCTTGAGCGGGGAAGCGAGCAGGACGGCGACGATCCACGATCGACAACTTCTGGGATAACAACTCAACGCTTAATTTCAGGGCTGGAATAAAGGCAGGACATGAGAAACGGTCAAAACAACAAGCGGATGCGCAACCGTAACAATAACAACAATAACAGGAACGATGGCAATCGGCGCGGCCAGAACCCGATGACGCGGGTGTTCGAATCCAACGGGCCGGACATCAAGATTCGCGGCACCGCATCACACGTGGCAGAAAAGTATGTGCAGCTCGCGCGTGACGCGCGCTCCTCCGGCGATCCGGTCGCCGCCGAAAACTACTACCAGCATGCCGAACATTACTTCCGCCTGATTGCCGCCGCCCAGGAGCAGTTCCGGCAAAACCAGCCTCAGCCGCGCACCGAGAACGAGATGGCCGCTGCGGAAGACGGTGATGAAGAGGGCGAGAGCTTTGCGCATTTCGGGCAGGAGCCTGGCTTCGTTCCCGTGCAGCCTCAGCCGTTCGTGCCACGCGATAATGGCCCGCGCGAGCACCAGCGTGAGGGACAGCCGTACCAGCAGCGGGAGCACCACCAGCCCCGCGAACATGGCAGCCATCGCGAGCACCGTCCGCAGCCCCAATTTCAACCGCAACCGCAACCTCAACCTCAACCCGTGATTTCTGAGAATGCCGGCGTGGACCGGCTGCCGTCGTTCATCACCGGACCGCAGCAGCAGGCTTCCGGCAGCACCGGCGGGTTCGAGGGTGGCGAGCGTGAGCGCTTTCCACGGCGGCGGCGCCGGCCGCATGGCCCGCGCCCTGACAACATTGGAGCGCCGGCGGCATCCACCGACGATTTCAATCCAGGCAACGAGTAGGCGACTCCGCGTTCGGTCAGAATAGCCAGGTTACCGTTGCAATAGAGCTTCGTTCTCGCCGGAGCGGCGGATCAAATCCGATCGCGCCGCTGCATTGACGATGGCACCAGCGCGGGCTCAAGCGCGGGAATCAGCCGGATGCGCTCACGGTGCGCGGGGATTCCGCGATACACCTGCTTGGTCGCTTCGACGATGTGTACTCCTGCGAACGGCAGCGATAGTGCCGCGCCGACGCGCTCCCAGGCGATCGCGGATCGCAGGAACCAGCCCCCGGCAACCGGCGGCATGAACAACGCTTCGCCCCAGGCTGTCGGCGTGAACCAGGTTTGGCGCAGCAAATGCGTGATCTGCGAGCGCGAATAGGGGCGCCCGTGGCCGAACGGGGTGTTGTCGGTACGGGTCCAGACCCCACGCCGGTTGGGGATAATCGCCATCATGCGACCCGACGGCGCTAGCACCCGCCAAACCTCCCGCAGCAAGCCTTCCGGATCGTCCGACATTTCCAGCGCATGAACCAAAAGAATGCGGTCGACCGCGGCATCGGGGAGTGGCAGCGAGAATTCATCGACCAACGATGCGAGGGTCGGTCGCGCGGTCGGCCATTTCAACACCCCCTGCGCCGCGGGCATGAAGGCGATGCAGCGCTCGCACTCCTCGCGAAAAAGGCCCAGATACGGGGTCGGATAACCCAGGCCCAGTACGCGCTGTCCATGCGCGTCGGGCCACCGCGCACGGATGCCGCGATTGATCAGCCGCCGCGCCACGATGCCGAGGCGCTGCGAGTAAAAATCGCGGAGGTCGATGACGTCGACAATCATGAGACCAATGTAACACGCCGACGCCCCGGCGGGAGCGGCGAATATTGCATTGCCGTCGGAGCCTTAAGGCCATATTTCATCGTAATGTGGGCCGCACCTGTGGTGCCGCTTTTCTGGATCATGGAGATGTCATGGCCGCCGAAATCCGCCTCTTCCCGTGTCTGTCCGACAATTTCGGCTATCTGATCCACGACCCGAGGACAAAGGCTACCGCCTCGATCGACGCGCCGGAGGCCGGACCGATCATTGAGGCGCTGGAACGCGAGAACTGGCGGCTGACGGATATTCTGATCACCCACCATCACGGTGACCATGTCGGCGGCGTCGCCGAGCTGAAGCAGAAATACAAGACTCGCGTGGTGGCTCCGCATGACAAGTCCGCCAACATCGCGAACGTCGATGTGCGCGCCGGCCAGGGCGACGTCGTGAAGGTCGGAGGTCTTCTCGCGCGGGTACTGGAGACGCCAGGCCACACCCTCGACCACATCAGCTATGTCTTCGACAATGACAAGGCGCTGTTCGCCGCCGACACGCTGTTCTCGATCGGTTGCGGCAGGGTGTTCGAGGGCAATTACCCCATGATGTGGGACTCGCTGCTCAAGCTGCGCGCCCTGCCCGACGACTTCAAGCTTTACTGCGGGCATGAATACACCGCGGCGAACGTCAAGTTCGCGCTTACGGTGGAGCCGGACAACGCCGCGCTCAGGGCTCGCGCCGAGGAAGTGGCCCGGCTGCGCGCGGCCAACAAGCCGACCGTTCCGACCCTGCTTGGGGACGAGAAGAAGGCCAATGTTTTCTTGCGCGCGGATGAACCTTCAGTAGCGGCGAGCGTCAGAATGAAAGGCAGGAGCGCGGCCGAGGTGTTCGGCGAGTTGCGCGAGCGCAAGAACAAGTCTTGATGCGTAGGCGATCATCGCAAAACGAACGCGCTCTATGCTCGCTTGAACATGTCCTTTGCAGCTATCAAGCCGCCGCCGGCGATCAGCACGGCCGCGATCGCAATGTTGGCGCTCGGCGGCGCAAACCCGGCCAGTATCAGAAAAGCCGTCGAGAGCAGCGGCGTCGCGTAGGAAGCAGCACCCAACACCCGTATGTCACCTCGCTTCATTCCGATGTCCCAGGCGTAGAATGCAGCCCCAACCGGTCCGAGGCCAAGCGCCACGATCGCGAGCCATTGGCCTGACGTAGCCGGCCATTGCGTGACTTCGACCTGGCAATGCACGAGAGCGGAAATGACGGCGGTCGCGAAGCAGAAGCCCGCCACGGCGTCGGTCGGAACCGATTTGAGCTTGCGCGACATCACCGAATAGGCCGCCCACACGAAAGCCGCGACGAACGCGGCAACCAATCCGGGGATCTGACCTGGTGCAAAGCCGCCGCCGCTGCTGCCAAGAAAAAGAATCAGGGTGCCGGCGAACCCAAGCAACGCACCCAACACGTGATGCGCAGCCAGCCGCTCCCCAGGCAGCAGCGACGAGAACAATACGATCAACAGAGGCCAGAGATAATTGAGTAGTCCTGCTTCAGCCGGTGGGGCGAAGCGCAGGGCAAGAAAATAAAGTGCGTGGTAGCCGAACAGACCGCCGACGCCGACAACCCATGCCACGGGCGACTGCCATAACGCACGGATCGCTTGCGGGCGCCCTATCGAGGTGAACAGTCCAACTGCCGCGCCGATTGCGAACGTCATCGCGGCAAGCTGAAATGCTGGAATGCTTCCGGTTGCGACCGTAAGCGCCGCCAGCAGCGACCACATGACGATCGCGGTCAATCCGATCAGTGTGGCTGCACGGGGCGCAATTGAATTGGACAATGCTCGAATTCTTTTCGCGATGGTCCGGATCGTGCGGCCATCTTCGTTTTCGTTGTTGGTCGGCTTGTAAAGGCGTCGATGCCCGGCAACAAGGCCGGGCACTACTAGCTTTGAGTCCGTCGCGCTCTTGCGCGGCAATCAGACCATGTACTGTCCGCCGTTGATCGAGAGCGTCGAGCCGGTGATGGCGCCGGCTTCATCGGCGGCCAGGAACACCACGGCGCGGGCGATCTCGTCGGGCTCGCCGAGACGGCCCACCGGAATCAGCGGCAGGATGCTCTTGTCCAGCACTTCCTTCGGCACAGCCTGCACCATTTCAGTGTTGATATAGCCCGGGCAGATCGCATTCACGGTGATACCGCCCTTCGCATTCTCCAGCGCCAATGCCTTGGTGAACCCGATATCGCCAGCCTTTGCCGAGGAATAATTCACCTGGCCGAACTGGCCCTTCTGGCCGTTGATCGAAGAGATGTTGATGATGCGGCCGAATTTGCGCGAGCGCATGCCCTCGATCACCTGACGCGTCATGTTGAACAAAGAGCCGAGGTTGGTATTGATGACGGCGTTCCATTGATCGACGGTCATCTTGTGGAACGCGCCGTCGCGGGTGATGCCGGCATTGTTGACCAGCACGTCGACGGGGCCGATCTCGGCCTCGACTTTCTTCATCCCTTCAGCGCAGGCATCGAACGAACTGACGTCCCACTTATAAACGGGAATGCCGGTTTCGCTCTTGAACTTGTCTGCTGCGGCATCATTGCCCGCATAGGTGGCGGCGACCTTGTAGCCCGCGGCCTTCAGCGCCTTGCTGATCGACGCGCCAATGCCCCTCGTTCCGCCCGATACCAACGCAACGCGTGCCATCTCGTATCCTTCCCTTGGCTTTTTCTAAGCTACGCTTCTTACCCATTACGAATTAAGCGGCGTGTTTGAAGAACTTTCAAGGAATAACTGCGCGACCCCCGGCCAAACGGCGTCGCCCACTTGCGTCCGGCACTGCATCAAAGAAAACGGCGCATGATCATGGCATGATCGCGCGCCGTACAGAATTCACCCACAAACGGGACGGTGGCGAGCTGATCTTTTGATCACGCCCGCAGCCGCTGCGGTTTATTTAGTCACGTGCGATGCACATAGCGATGCCCATGCCACCGCCGATGCACAACGTGGCAAGGCCCTTTTTGGCGTCGCGCTTCTGCATCTCATGCAGCAGCGTCACCAGTACGCGCGCACCCGAGGCCCCGACGGGGTGCCCGATGGCGATCGCGCCGCCATTGACGTTGACCTTGGAGGTGTCCCAGCCAAGGTCCTTGTTGACGGCGCACGCCTGCGCCGCAAACGCCTCATTGGCTTCGATCAGGTCGAGATCCCCTATATTCCAGCCGGCCTTCTTCAGCGCGGCGCGCGAGGCGGGGATCGGTCCGGTGCCCATGATCTTGGGATCGACGCCGGCCTGGCCCCATGACACGATGCGGCCGAGGACCTTCTTGCCTTCCTTTGCCGCCTGCTTGGCGGTCATCAGCACCACCGCGGCCGCCCCGTCATTGATCCCCGAGGCGCTGCCTGCGGTCACGGTCCCGTCCTTTTCGAACGCGGGCTTGAGCTTGGCCATGGCATCGAGGGTTGCGCCGTGGCGGGGATACTCATCCTCGCTCACGACGATATCGCCCTTGCGGGTCTTGATGGTGAAAGGAGTGATTTCGTCCTTGAACTTGCCCGCCTTCTGAGCGGCCTCGGCCTTGTTCTGCGAGGCCACCGCGAACTCGTCCTGCTGCGATCGCGTGATCTGGTACTGGCGCGCCACGTTCTCGGCGGTGTTGCCCATGTGGTAGCCATTGAAAGCGTCCCAAAGCCCGTCCTTGATCATGGTGTCAACGAGTTCCAGACCGCCCATCTTGACGCCACCGCGGAGATATTGCGCATGCGGGGCCATGCTCATCGATTCCTGGCCGCCGGCGACGACGATTTCGGAGTCGCCATTGAGGAGCGCTTGATACCCGAGCGCCACCGTGCGCAGGCCGGAGCCGCAAAGCTGATTGACGCCCCAGGCCGGGCTTTCCACCGGGACCCCGGCGGCGATCGAGGCCTGACGGGCCGGGTTCTGGCCCTGCGCCGCGGTCAGGATTTGACCCATGATAACCTCGGAAACCCGGCCAGGCTCAAGGCCGGCCCGCTCGAGCGCGGCTTTGATTGCGACGGCTCCGAGATCGTGGGCCGGGGTGGTCGCGAACACACCGTTGAAACTTCCGACCGGGGTGCGGGCGGCGCTGACGATGACGACATCGTCTGACATGGACATCTCCTGGGGCTTGAGGTCTCGGATGGCGGGCGCCGGATTGGCAGGCCAGTCTCTCCTACTGTGTTAACGTCGCTACTTCATGTCAATCCGCAGACGGGGAAATCAAGGCGCGCCGCATACAAAATGACGTTGCGCCGAACTCTCAACCACGCCCTATCATTTGGCAGTGGAGATCGCGATTAACCGTGCCGCACAAAACGGTAGCAGAAGCCTATTGAAAATGCTTACTTTGTTGCGTTGCATTGCTCGTCAGCCCTTCGGCTAAGCCGTCGGGTTCCTCTCCTCGGTGTGTATGTGTGAGCCCATGGCGAAATCCGACCAACCCACCACGATCAAGAAATACGCCAACCGGCGGCTCTATAATACCGGCACGAGTACTTACGTGACGCTCGAAGACCTCGCGGCGATGGTGAAAGACGGCGAGGACTTTCTGGTCTACGACGCCAAAACCGGCGACGACATTACCCGCTCGGTGCTGGCGCAGATCATCTTCGAACAGGAAAACAAGGCCGGGCAGAACCTGCTGCCCACGACCTTCCTGCGCCAGCTCATCCGTTTCTACGGCGACAGCATGCAGATGGTGGTGCCCAAATATCTTGAACAATCGATCGACACGCTGACGCGCGAGCAGGAGAAATTCCGCAAGCAGTTGACCAACACGTTCAGCGGCACGCCGTTTGCGCCTCTGGAAGAACACGTTCGGCGCAACATGGAACTGTTTCAACAGACGTTCTCGATGTTCAAGCCGTTCGTGCCGCCACGCGGCGGAGCCGTTGCGATCGAGCCGGAAAAAACCGAAGAGCCGCCGCTTGCCGAAGACGACAACATCGAAGATCTTCGCCGGCAGATGAAGGACATGCAGGAGCGCCTCGAGCGCATGTCGAAAGAGCCGAAGAAGGACTAGCTCGCGCCTTCACCGGCTCGAGGTTCTTCTGCCGAGTGACAAACCCGCGCGGATTGGCGACGTCCTGGGTCGGCGCTCATTGAGCGCCGTGACGATCTCACCCGTTGGCCGAGGAGCAGATGTCCCGGTCGCCTCGTTTCAGGACACCGCCGTCTGATCCAATTTTCAGGATCGACCTGTTTCGAAACGGTGGCCCGTAGGCCAACTTCATAAATAATCCGGAAACCACGCCACACGGTTCAAGGAAACCAAACAGGGGCGCGCGGTATGACACTTGCGAGGCGTTAGCCTCAGGGGAGCGTAGCGTCCCGAATTGCGACAGTTTCAGCCGGAATACATTTGCCGATGTCAACCAGCGACCAGCCCGACCCGGCCACACATGGCACCGTTCTCGCCGACCAGAAATCGCACTCAGCCGCGTTGGTGCCCGTGATTACAGCCGTTCACAGGCCCGCGGTGCGGGACCGTCAGCCCTCCCGGGCGGATTTTGTCACGCAATTGATCGCAACCGCCGAGCATCTTCCGCAAACGCGCAGTCTGCGCCGGGCGACCCCTGCCGACGCCAGTGCGGCGTACGGGGCGTCCGGGCGGCTTGGACCAGCCCAGCTATCCGGCCGGCGTACCCGGCAGACCATCTAAATCCACTATTATCGCGGTCGCTCCGGCGACGCTTCGCCCGGCTGCAATTCCGGCGAAGCGACCTCCGGCGATGCCCCGGCGGGCGCGGCGGGCGCTGCCATGTTCGGTTCAGAACGCAGAGCCGCCGCTTCGCTGACCGGAGCTTCGGCGGCCGGGACCGGATCGAATCGCGGCTCGGGCGCAGTTTGGAAAGTTCTGCCGGGCTGTCGGTCTACCACCATCGTCTTGGTTCGGCCACGAGCGCGCAACGCGACGCCCGACAGGAAGTCCACGAACCCCAGCATGGTGAGCAGGAAGTAGGTCGAGGTCCCGAACCGGGGCAACAGCAGGAATTCCGCCGCGGCCGCGCCGAACAGGATCAGCGACAACAAATGGTCGGTGAGGTATTTCGCGCCCGGACGCGCGCCCTTGATGACTTCGAACAGCAGCATCAACACGCCGAGCGCCAGCAGGACATCGCTCAGCGTTACCTGCCATTCAGCGCCGGAGATCAGCCGCAACGCGAACAGCGGCTCGGCGAGCGTCACGCCGGGCATCAGGAACACGATGATGTTGTAGATCGCGAGCGGAATGAGAAGTAGCGGGAAACCGACCATGGACATCGCCGAGGCCTTCTTTTTCGAACATAGAACCCAGGAGGAGTATCCAGGTGGCTCGCCGCTGGAGCGTCTTATCCCAGTCGTTGGCCGAATTCAGGCATGCCGTGCGCCGCCTCGCGGATTCAGGTTTCCTTCTTGGCCTTGAGAACCTGGCGGCCCTTGTACATGCCGGTCTTCAGATCAAGATGATGTGGACGGCGCAACTCGCCGGAGTCCTTATCCTCGGCATAAGTTGGCTTCTTCAGCGCGTCCGCCGAACGGCGCATGCCGCGGCGAGAAGGCGATGTTTTTCTGCGGGGCACGGCCATTTCGGTGTCCTCTAGCGATGTTGTCTCAAGGCATCGCCCAAAGTGGACGGCTGAAGCGTTTTGGCGCGAGCTGAATGCCGGTAAGGCCGCGCTTATAGAGGATGGGCCGGCGCAAAGCTAGCTCGTTTCCCCGTCGTTATGACCCAAAATTGGCTCGAAAAGCGCGATTCTCGGCCCAGCATCGCTGCAATCCGGATGCCTGCGCCCGAGCCATGTAGGTACCCGCCAGCCGTCGCACGCCGGGACCGGGGTTGCGCGCGCTCCGTCTGACCGGGTTGGGCAGGATTGCTGCCATCAGCGCAGCCTCCCGCGGGGACAGTGCTGATGCCGGACGCCCGAAAGCGTAGGTCGAGCCGGCTTCGACGCCGAACTGGCCGGTCGGACCGAGCTCTGCGATGTTGAGATAGATTTCCAGTATGCGCTGTTTCGGCAGTACCAGATCGATCCACAGCGCCAGCGGAAATTCCATCATCTTGCGGATCACGCTGCGTCCCGGCCACAGGAACAGGTTCTTTGCAACCTGTTGAGTGATCGTCGAGCCACCGCGCGCGACCTCGCCGTCTTCCGCATCGTCCATCACTTCGCGCAACGCGTCCCAATCGATCCCACGATGGTTGCAGAATTTGGCATCCTCGGCGGCGACGATCGATCGCGGCAAAAACGGCGAGATCGCGTTGAAATCGGCCCACTGGCGACTGACCGGCGCCCCCGTCACCCACCGCCATGCCATCAGCGTGGAGATCGGATGACCGACGCGATACGCTGGAGCCACGAGATACGGCAGCAGCAGCGTGGCCAGCAAGATCAGCAGCAAATTTCGGGCGACGCGCAAATTCAGCTTCTGGTTGGAGGTCTGCTCCGCAAACGCGGATGCCCGTTGGGCGAACGCAATGCGCGCACCTTATCAGAACACGACAGTTCGGGCGCACAAATGGCCGACCTCGCCGTCCCCCACCGATGTTCGGGCTTTTCGAGCGGATTCAAGGCCTCCCTCGGCGGCTGGGCGGAATTGACGAAGCCGCAGCCATGATCGATTGTCCCGGCCGAGCCGATCTGGAGCCTTTTTGATGACCACCACCGCGATTTCCGATTTCTCCAAACGACTGGACCAGACGGCGGAGGACACTGAAGCGCTGTTGAGCAGGCTGCTGTCCGATACGAGTTTGCCCGATGAAATCGCGCGGCCGAAGCGGCTGATGGATGCGATGCGCTATTCGAGCCTGGGCGGCGGAAAACGGCTGCGGCCCTTTCTGGTGGTGGAGAGCGCGACCGTGTTCGGGGTTCCGCGCGAGGCCGCGTTGCTGGCCGGGGCTGCGCTTGAATGCATCCACTGCTACTCGCTTATCCATGACGATCTGCCGGCGATGGACAACAGCGACCTGCGCCGCGGACGGCCGACACTGCACAAGCGAACCGACGATGCCACCGCGATCCTGGCCGGCGATGGGCTGCTCACGCTCGCCTTCGACATCATCACCCGCGACGAAATCCACGCCGATCCGACCGTCCGCCTGCTGCTGACGCGGGCGCTGGCGCGCGCTTCGGGAATCGGCGGCATGGTCGGCGGCCAGATGCTCGACTTGGCGGGCGAAGGCCGGTTCGGCGACCGCGAGCCGGTCGATGTCGCCCGCCTGCAGCAGATGAAGACCGGCGCGCTGTTGCGGTTTGGTTGTATTGCCGGAGCGATCCTCGGCCAGTCCTCGCCGCGGGAGTATCAGGCGCTTGACGATTACGGTCGAGCGCTCGGCGAAGCGTTCCAGATCGCCGATGACCTGCTTGATGTCGAGGGCGACGCCGCGGCGTTGGGCAAGCAGACCGGACAGGACGCAGCGCTTGGCAAGACCACCTTCGTCACCCAGCTCGGGATCGATGGCGCCAAGCAGCGCGTTCGCGACCTTTTGGCGCGAGCGGATTCCGCGCTTTCGATGTTCGGCGCCAAGGGCGACGTGTTGCGGGCCGCGGCCCGGTTTGTCGCCGAGCGCAAGAGTTGAAGCAGCCGATGCCGCAACACGAACCACAAGATGGCGTGTTGCTCCGCTTCCAGAAAATGTCGAGGCCGGTTCGCGTAATCTACGCCCGGCCGCGCACCTTCATTGCGCTGGCGATCGGAATGGCCGCGTACTTTTTCCTGCCGGGCTCGCTCCGGCTGGTAACCCGGCTCTTGATCTGCTGGGATGTTTTCATCGCGGTTTATCTGACGCTCGTGTACATCATGATGACCCGCTGCGAGCACGCCCATATCCGCCGCAACGCGGTGCTGCAGGATGACGGGCGCTTTCTGATCCTGATGGTGACCGCGCTTGGCGCTTTTGCCGGCATAGCCGCGATCGTGTTCGAACTCGGATCGCGACCGAGCGGATCGCAACTCTCGCTCGCCACCCTCACAATTGCGCTGTCATGGGCCGCTGTACACACCACTTTCGCATTGCATTACGCCCACGATTATTACCGAGGCGCCAAGGCGGGCGGGTTGCAGTTCCCGAGCGGTGAGGAAGACCAGCACGCCGATTACTGGGACTTCGTCTATTTCTCGTTCGTGATCGGCATGACCGCACAGGTCTCCGACGTAGCCATCACCGACAGGACCATCCGCCGCACCGCCACCGCGCACGGCATCGTCTCGTTCATCTTCAACACGGCCCTGCTGGCGCTGATGGTCAATTTTGCCGCGAGCGCGATCTAATTCGGGCATTCAGGCCGATGCCAAGCCGGCGTTTTTGATGTACAGGGATTGCTGCCCGCCAATAATGGATCAAATCCAAGGAGGACAACGTGAGTCATGACCGTTCAACCGTAGAGGCCGTGGTCCAGCATTATTTCGACGCGCTTTATGAAGGCGACGCCGACAAGCTCGGCGCGGTCTTCCATCCCTCGGCCGATTTGCGCTGGGTCGAAAAGGGTGAGTTGCAGATCCTTACCGTCCCGGACTGGCTCGGTCGGGTCCGGAAGCGAGCATCGGCAAAATCGGAAGGCAAGCCGCGCGACGACGTCGTCTTGACGATCGACCGTTCCGACGAATCCACCGCCTTCATCAAGGTGCGCTGCCAATTGCCGCCGCGCTATTTCACCGACTATCTCGTGGCGATGAAGCTCAATGACGGCTGGCAGATCGTGTCCAAATCCTACCGTTACGATACGCGGGAATAGCCCCACTGCCTGACACTGACGACGGTGCCGGTCCGGGCACATTGGACCGGCACAGGATTGCGACAGCGTGGAAGCCACCTTCCAGATCTTCCTGATTCTGCTGGCGGTACTTGCCGGCACTGCCCTGCTGGCGCGGCGTCTGGATGTCGCGCCCGCGATCCTGCTGTTGCTGGCCGGGATCGCTCTTGCGTTCGTGCCGGGCATGCCGGTTGTGGAGCTGCCTCCCGACCTGGTGCTGTTGCTGGTGTTGCCGCCGCTGATCTATTCGGCAAGCGTGGCCATGAGCTGGCGCGAATTCAAGTTCAACTTGCGTCCTATCATCCTGCTGTCGGTCGGCTGCGTGATCTTCACGGCGACCGCGGTCGCCGCCGCCATGCATTATCTGATCGGATTGCCGTGGAGCATCGGTTTCCTGCTCGGCGCCATCGTCGCGCCGCCTGACGTAGTCGCGCCGCTCGCGATCGCCCGCAAACTTGGACTGCCGCGCCGGATCGTTGTCGTGCTCGAGGGCGAGGGCCTCGCGAACGACGCGACCGCGCTGATCATCTATCGCTTCGCGGTGGCGGCGATTACGACCGGCATATTCTCGCTGCCAAAGGCGACAGGCGAGTTCGCCGCCATCGTTGCCTTCGAGGTGCTGTTCGGGGTTGCGGTGGGCTGGCTCAGTCTCCGGATTCGTCACCGCGCCCGCGACCCGCAGATCGAGATCACGCTCTCGCTGATCACGCCGTATGTCGCTTATTGGGTCCCTGAGCATTTCGGCGGTTCCGGGGTGATCGCCACGGTGGCGTGCGGCCTTTACATAAGCTGGAACGGGCCGCTGTTGATTTCTTCGGCGACACGGCTGCAGGGCATCTTCTTCTGGGACCTCGTCATCTACTTGATCGAGGGCATGCTGTTTCTGCTGACCGGATTTCAAATGCGTTTGCTGTTGGAGAAGTCCAGGGCATTTTCGATCGAGGAGATCCTGTTGGCGACGGCGCTGGTCGCATTCATGATCATCGTCGCGCGATTTGCCTGGGTGTTTCCGGCGACCTACCTGCCGAGGTTGATCAAGCGGGTACGCGTTCGCGATCCCGCGCCGCCCTGGCAATGGGTGTTCGTGCTCGCATTTACGGGCGTCCGCGGCGCCGTGTCGCTGGCCGCCGCGCTGGCGTTGCCGTTCGCGCTTCCGAGTGGCGAGCCGTTTCCATATCGCGACCTGATCCTGTTCGTAACCTTCAGCATCATCTTCATCACCCTGGTCGGCCTTGGCCTCGGGCTCCCGCTGGTGGTGCGCTGGCTCGGCATCGCCAAGGCGGCGCGCAGTGAGCATCGGGCGGAGATCGAATCTGAAATCGCGGCGCGGCGCGAGGCGCTCGGGATGGCGCTCAAATCGCTCGATGCCATCACCGACGATCGCGAATTGTCGGATGAGGTAGTCAAGCTGTTGCGCGCCCGGCATGAGACCCGTTTCAGTCAATTACCCAATTCCCTCGATCCCGACGTTGACGATGTGTCCGCGGCAGGCATCGAACTGACCCGTGAATTGATCGCAGCGGAACGCAAATTCATCCACGTGCTGCTGCGCGATGGCAGGATCACCGACGAGATCAGGCGGCGGATCGAGCGCGACCTGGACCTTGAGGAGGCGAGCCTCGCCAACCGCGAATTTCGCCGGCGGTAGCGCGGGGAAAGCGATGCGTTTGCGCAAGCGAACGCAACAGACAGTGTCGTTCTCATTTCGCTGTGCTGCCAAGACGGATGTTTTCGGTTCGCTCGGGACGACGCGAGGTCCTACTCCGCGGCCGCGATGCGCGGCCGCCCAACATACCCCGTCTCCTCACCAAAGCGCTCGACCATTACCGTAAGCAGATCCTTGGCTTTATTGGTTACGCAGGCTCCCGACCTTACTGCGTAACGTTGCGGATGCGCCAGCTGCGTGGGGCGCTGTCCCTGCTGCAGCGCCCGGGCGCTTTCCATCACCAGTTTACGGAAGTGCAATATTCCGAGATCGGTGGGGCCGAGATGCTCGCGCGTACGATCGGCGATAGGGCCCTGGCTGTCCTGCACCGCGGCGTCCTGCTCGGAGACGCCCTTGATCCCGGTGTAGCTTCGGGTTTTCTGCAGCTTGCGATCGATGAGATAGTCATTCGACTTGTTGCGCAGCGGAATATAGCTTTCGTCGACTTCGGATATCACGCCATTTCCGCTGTCGTAGGCTTCGCGCTCGGCTTGCGTCAACGGACGCTCCGGATTCCACGCATAGGTGTAGATCCAGCAGTTGGTGTCCGTCACCGGCACAAAGCTCTGCCCGAAGATATTTTCGCCGGGCATCGCGCTCGGCGCATAGGCATGCACAGGCATAAGGAATTGCGCGATGCGCCAGTAGATGTTGTCGCCGCCGGTCAGGCGTCCGCCGGCGATCGTCAGCCCCGCCTCATGCTGATTGATCTTGATCACCGGCCGGGGGTCTTCGGCGATCCAGCGCATCTGGTCGGAGTTCATGCGCGCGATCGGATTGACGAAGTGCCGCTTGATATCGAGCACCTCGTCTTCCTCCTTGTCGAAGCTCAGATGAGCAAAGGTGAAATGCGCGGTGTCGATAGAACCTTCCAGTGCCTGCACCCAGTTGCAGTCCTGCCATTTTTTCGAGACGTAGCGATGCGAGGCGGGCAGCAACGCCATCTCCAGCTCAGGCAGCTCAGGGATTTCGCCTGCCGGGCCCATATAGGCCCAGATCATGTCGCCCCATTCGCGCACCGGGTATGATTTGATCCGGATCAGATCTTTGGCGTTGAGATCGGGATAAGACGTCGGCATGTCGACGCAGCGCCCATCGGTGTCAAATTTCCAGCCGTGATAGACGCAGCGGATGCCGCACTCCTCGACGCGGCCGAGCCAGAGATTGGCGCCGCGGTGCGGACAGTATTGGTCGATCACGCCGACCACGCCGCGACTGTCGCGAAAGGCGAGCAGCTCTTCGCCCATCACGACGATCTTTTTCGGCGGCCCATCCGGGTCAGGCAGTTCCTCGGAAAGCAACACCGGCAACCAGAATCGGCGCAGCAGTTCGCCCATCCCGGTTCCCGCACCGCTTTCGGTCAGGAATTTGTTGTCCTCCGCACGGAGCATTGTTGGTCCTCCGGGTTGTTGCTTTTGCCCGAGCTTGGCGCAGCCCAAGCGGGCCGTCAACGTGGTCGCGCCGGAGGCACGGGGGCTTGGGTGTGGTTTGCGCGGCGGTGGTCGCTGGCCCCGGAGATAACAATCGGTGTCGGCCGTGCGAGCGGAGATATCCATGCGCCTTGTCGCTGATTTGCGAGATGCTGTTCGATGACTTCCTCGCAAAGTACCTCCCGTGGTTATGGGTCCCGCATCGCGCTTCGCTTGTGCGGGACGACGGCGGTGGGTTTGGTTTGCGAAGAGCCACGACACTCGCAAGTTGGTCGTCATTGCCGGTGCAGCGAAGCACCTGCTCTCGCGTCGATCGTCATTGCGAGCGCAGCGAAGCAATCCATGGCACATCCACAACGAAGCTGGATTGCTTCGCTGCGCTGGCAATGACGGGTGTGGCGACGGCAGGAAAACACACACAGCTGTCATTCCCCGATGTGCAATTGCACATCGTGGATGCGCCGCTTGGCGCAGGCCCGGAATCCATAACCACGGAGGGGGGTTATGGATTCCGGGCTCGACGCTGCGCATCGCCCCGGAATGACGGCGTGTCGACCGCTTCCTCGCAAACTACGTCCTGTGGTTATGGGTCCCGCATCGCGCTTCGCTTGTGCGGGACGACGGGGGTGGATTTGAGTTGTCGTCATTGCGAGCGCAGCGAAGCAATCCATGGCACATCCGCGACGTAGCTGGATTGCTTCGCTGCGCTCGCAAT
>JBJMTO010000128.1:0-4222 GCA_045811665.1 Bradyrhizobium sp. | reverse complement strand
CGGGATGACGCGGTTCCCGCCGGTCTCGATGACGATCCTGGCCCCGACCGACATCGCATGGATCGGCCCCGCGATCTCCACCATGAGCCCGCGCACGCCCACAACGCGGCCATATATATTGACGCCGTCGATATCGCCGATCTGCTCCGCGAGCGCCTTCATTGCGAAAACCTTAAGTTTTCACGCATTTGAGCCCGTCGCTTAACCTCGTGTTTACCCGCATCATTAATCATTGCGTCACTGTCTTTGGTGACTGAGAGCGCTCGCCCAGAAGGGCGAAACGCTGGAGTCGGTTAGGTCCGTCTCTTAATCTGGAGCTTGAGTAGACACCGTTGAGAAAAGCTGCTTCGGAGCAACATCTTAGGGCGATTCGCTAAAAATTGCACTTAAAGAGCTTGCGAACCGGAATCAGGATTTGTTAACCATGTGTCTGTCAGGATCCGAATCAGTTGTTCAAAGGCGTTTTGAGTGCCGCAAGTGCGGCCGACCTGACGCCCGGAGCGGCGACTATAGGGGACTGGCATGCGCGTATTGCTGATAGAAGATGACAGCGCCGTCGCGCAGTCGATTGAGTTGATGCTGAAATCGGAGAGCTTCAACGTCTATACGACGGATCTCGGGGAAGAAGGCGTCGACCTCGGAAAGCTTTATGATTACGATATTATACTGCTCGATCTTAACCTGCCTGACATGTCCGGCTACGACGTTCTCAAGCAGCTTCGGGTTTCCAAGATCAAAACCCCCATTCTGATCCTCTCCGGCCTTGCCGGCATCGAGGACAAGGTCAAGGGTCTCGGCGTCGGCGCCGACGACTACATGACCAAGCCCTTCCACAAGGATGAACTCGTCGCGCGCATCCATGCGATCGTGCGCCGCTCAAAGGGACACGCCCAGTCGGTGATCCAGACCGGCGATCTCGTGGTGAATCTCGACACCAAAACTGTCGAGGTCGGCGGCCAGCGGGTGCATCTGACAGGCAAAGAATACCAGATGCTTGAGCTGCTTTCGCTTCGCAAGGGCACCACCCTCACCAAGGAAATGTTCCTCAACCACCTCTACGGAGGCATGGATGAGCCCGAGTTGAAGATCATTGACGTCTTCATCTGCAAACTGCGGAAGAAGCTCGCCAACGCCTCCGAAGGCCGCAACTTCATCGAGACCGTTTGGGGCCGCGGCTATGTGCTCCGCGAGCCGCACGAGGTTGAAGAGCGCATCCCCGCCTGATCGAATTGCTGCGAGCCTTCAGCGCTCACTCCCTCGATAACGAACCCCGCCGCAAATGGCGGGGTTTTTGTTTGAGGCGCTCCCGCACCGGAAAGCGCTTCTCGCGCCCGCTATCGGGAACGAGGGCGCGATTTGGAGGTGGGGTTGCGGGAGTGCGGCACCGTACCCCCGCAATTCCATTTCATCTCCACGACCCGCTCGATGGCCAGGCGCACTCGATCCCGTGCCGCCCCCACTCAGAACATCTACTTCGCCAGGGGATCGGGGCGTACCTGGATGTGAACCGCGCGCGGCTTCGAACCTTTGCCGCCTTCCATCAACCACGGTGTGCGATCGCCGCTCGTGCTCCACAGCCCGCGGCCTTTCCAGCCGGAGTTCGGATCGTCGATCCGGCCATCCATGCCCTTGGCGAAAAATCCGAGCGGGTACGGGATGCGCATCATCACCATTTGTCCGTCCTTGAAAGCGACGAAACCGTCATTGAGGTTTGCGGTCGAGATCGGAATGTTCTCACCAAGGCCCACCGTGTTGTGGTGATCTACCCAGGTGTAGTAGCTCGCCTCGGCGCTGGTGTTTTCCAGCCCCTCAAAGCCTGGGCCGGGATACTTGTGATAGGCAAATCCTTCGGCACAGTGGTTGCCCGTCGCATTCGCCCCATTGAGAGGGTTCTTGCATTTACCGCGATCGAAACTGATGAGGGTGCCGTTGGAACCCGAGCCCCAGAGCACGCCGTTCTTGTCGATGTCGCCGCCGCGAACGCCGATGCCTTCTTTCGGGATTGCGTAGAACTCGGACAACTTGGTCTTGGGATCGAATCGCATGAAGCCGGGTCTGCCGGCGAACACGTTGACCGTGTACCAGACCGAGCCGTCGCGCGGATGCGGCATCACGGCGTAGGGACCGGAGCCGGCGACGCGCATGTCCTTGCCTTCCTGTTGCGGGCCGCCAGGCTCGGTATACTCGTCGACTTTGCCATTGCCGTTGGTATCGAGAACGAAAGGCGCCCAGCCCTGGGCCTTTGCCGAGTCCCCGGTCTCATCCCATAGCTTTGTGTTGAGCCAGCCGGCCACTTGACCGGTCCCGGAGAACCATAACGTGTCGTTGGCGTCGTATCCGAACTGCGGATGGTGAGTGCCAAAGCAGGTATCGACGAAGCTGTACTTCATTGTCTTGGGATCGAGCATGGACGCTTGCCGGCCCGAACGTTCCAGCGGAAAAGCCTGCGCCGACGGGTGTTCGGAGCCCTTTTTGCAAAATGCGGGGTTTTCTATGCCGCGCACGGAAGCGGCGAACCAGACCCGCCCCTTGCCGTCAAACATGGCATTGTGATTGTTTGAGCGTTGGCTCCATATTTGCTCGTCACCCCAGTAGGCGGAAGGACCAACAGGTTTGAGCGTAGCATTGGGATGCAGCGGCGGACCGAGCGCCTCGGGCATGTTCGGATCGGCTACCGGCAGCTTGAAGAAGGTCACCTTGTGCGTCTTCGGATCGAGAATCGGCATGTCATCGGACGAGTATTCATTCGAACCGTAGAGCGGCCCGTTTGCATTGACGGTTGGATTGCGCCGGTCCGATGAAATCAGGTCGTGGACGAAATGTTTTTCGGTGGCCCACTCCCATGAGGAAATGACGACGTTGCGTTCGAGGCCGGATGGCCGCTGCGGCTTGTTCTTGGGCAGTTCACCCTTGGCTACGCGATCGGTCCAGTCGCCAAAATACTTGAACGGCACGCCGCCGAGCTGCCCGGCAAGCCGATTGACCATCCATTCGCCGGTTTGCCCGGACGCGACGCGCCGCATCCATGCCTCTTCGCCGGTTTTGAATTCACCGAAGGCTCCCGGGATGGTGCGCGTGGCTTCCTGGCCAAGCTGATGGCAGCCGATGCAGTCGACGTTATTCATCCGCTGCCGCCAGATATCTTGCGTGATGTCCTTTGGAATGTCGCTGCTGCCACCGAAATCCTTGGCCGGCGGCAACTTCATCATCGTGAACCAGTACAGCGCCGGAAGGTAGTGCGCCGCAGCCGCTTCATTCGGCGCCGGCACCGCGGTCAGGCTAAGCTGCTGCCCGGGCTTGGCCCGCAGTTTCGGCGAATCCACCAGACCATAGCCGCGGACCCACACTTCGTAATTTACTCTGGGGGGCAGGTCGGGAATGACGAAGCGTCCCTGCTCGTCGGTAACAACGATCTTGGCGAATTTGGTCGGCAGTTCGGTGGTCTCGGCGATAACCCAGACGCCTGCCTCCGGCCCGCCCGGTCCGCGCACGATGCCGCCGATATCATCATTATCGATTGCGACCGCCGCCTGTTGCGCTCGGACCGGCCCTGAGCCCGCGCAAAGCAGGCCTGCTGCCGCGCTGAGAGCAATAACGAGATACGAAACGACCTGTCTTTTCAGGTTCATGATTTCTCCCTTCGAGCTCCGGGCTAGCCGCCCGTGTTGCCGCAAGCCTACACCAAACGCTTGTTCATGCCAGACCCTGACATCGGCGCCGAATATCCGCTTGTGCTCTGGAAGTTTTGGCCCCCGGGACTTTCGTTGCTGGACAAGTTCAACGCCCAAATCCTAGACTGGAGCATGATCGGCAAACAGCCGGCAACATCAAGGGGGGCGACATGGCGCGGTCGAGCGGCATCAAACTGGTATCTGTCGTGGCTTGCCTGCTGCTGGGCATGGCCCCTGCAACGGCGCAGAAGAAATATGACGCAGGCGCCAGCGATACGGAAATCAAGCTCGGCAACATCATGCCGTACAGTGGACCGCTGTCGGCCTACGCGTTGATTGGCCGGACGCAAGAGGCCTTCTTCAAGAAGTTGAATGCTGAAGGGGGGATCAACGGACGCAAGATCAACTTCATCTCGTATGACGACAGCTTCAGCCCGCCGAAAACGGTTGAGCAGGCCCGCAAGCTCGTGGAGAGCGACGAGGTCCTTTTGATCTTCCAGAGTCTTGGAACGCCAACCAACAACGCGATTCAAAAATATCTGAATGACAAG
>JBJMTO010000127.1:0-15691 GCA_045811665.1 Bradyrhizobium sp. | reverse complement strand
TGATCGAGATCGTTGCGACGAATTTGGTTTGAAAAAATTAAACCTTCGCCGTTCTTGTCACATCATCAGTAATCCGCTCATATCACCAAGTAGTGGAAGATCGCAGAGCGTATTCACGCCGCAGTGTTACTTCCGGATCCGCGACACCTCTGGGGGTCGCGACCACGGGGATTCAGGCTATGACGGACGGCGCCGGCAAGAATTATATCGATTTGACTGCGACCATCGTCTCGGCATACCTCAGCAACAATCCCACCCCGGCGTCTGAAATTCCGAATCTGATCGGCCAAATCCATGCGGCGTTGCTGCGGGTGTCCAGCGGCCGGATCGAGGCGCCGTCCGAGCCGGCGAGACCAGCAGTTTCGGTGAAGAAGTCGATGACTCCCGACTATCTGATCTGTCTGGAGGACGGCAAACGTTTCAAATCGCTGAAGCGTCATCTGCGCACACAATACAACATGACCCCCGAGCAATATCGCGATAAATGGGGCCTGGCGCCGGACTATCCGATGGTCGCGCCCAACTATGCGGTGGCGCGCTCGGCGCTCGCAAAGAAAATGGGCCTCGGCCAGCAACGGCGACGACGAAAGTAGCAATGGAAGATCGCGTGTTTCAGGACGCCGCGGCAAGCGCCTCGCGTGCGTCGGAGCGAATGCGTTCTACCATGGCCCGGAGGCCATTGGAGCGCTGCGGAGTCAAATGTTCTCGAAAACCGAGCTCGTCGAACAGCGCAATGGCATCAGTCGATAGAATTTCCCGGGGCGTGTGGCCGGAGTACAGCGTCAACAGGATTGCGATCAGACCACGTACGATATGGGCGTCGCTGTCTCCGAGATAGCTCAACAACGGTTCGCCCGCATTGCCGCGATCGACCCGTCTGGCGAGCCAGACCTGACTGGCGCAGCCCTGGACCTTGTTTTCGGCGGAATGCTCGGCCTCCGGCATCGGGTCGAGTGTGCGGCCGAGTTCGATCACGTACCGGTAGCGGTCGTCCCAGTCGTCAAGCAGTGCAAAATTGTCGCTGATCTCGTCGATTGTCATGGCTTCCCGCACTCAAGGGCCGAGGCAGAGACATATATAGGACCGCCGGGGACCGAAAGCGATATGCGGGCGAACCGTGACCTTCCGGGTTCATTTCGAGCTATGGTGCGCCGCGCCAATCGACCAGCAGGTCCTCCGGCGTCAACGTATCGCGCGACAGGTCAGCGACGGCAGCATTTTCTGAATCGCCGCGCTCGCCGATCGAGCCGGTGTGATCGGGCGGCCGCTTATCGGTGATGATGTGATAAAGCTTGCGCGCTCCCTCCTGGGCGCGCTGCCCGATTGCGGTCGCGGCCTGTCCCCCAACTTCGCACGCCAGCGGCTGGCGCTTGCAAAATTGACCCATGTCGGAGGCCGCAGCCGTCGCAGCCGACACTGCTTCGGATGCTCCCAACTGCGGCAGCTTCTCCGATGCAGGTGTCTTTTCTCTGGGCAACAGCACGAGCACGAGCCCGAGCCAGAATGCCATGCGAAGCAGAAAAAACATCTCGCGTCCCGGCGGTTTTTAGTTGCGTTGCGGTTTGATTTCGCAAGCTTTCCCTAACTAACAGCCGTCGATAAATCGCAAGTGTTTGCATTGAGGTTAAATTGCCGAAAATTAGCGGAAAACCGCATTCATTCGATTCGACGTAAATATTCGATTGATGGCCGGATCCGCAAAAAGCTGCGCCAGCGGCCTATCCACCATTTCGAAACCATAGCGCGGTCCTGGGAAACCGGTCGTTCACCATCTACATCGAACGCGAGCTGCAGGAAGTTTGAAACCTTGGCGAAGCAGGGATCGCAGGCTGCATACCGGCGCGCCTTAGCGTTCGCTTAATTCCACTCTGACACGGTGGGACACCATGAAGGGGCCTTCCGGCGCGTCTGTCTTGCGGACTTAGCCGAAAGTGCGAGAGCCGTGACAGTTTTGAGTATCATCCACGATCGTCTGGACGCGTTGTTGCATCCCTCTTCGCGCCACGATGCAGTGACGCGCGCGCGTCATCACGCCTTTATGGCGCCGCGGCTGCTCGGGAGTCTCGGCGCTTTCGCTGCATTTCCAGCATACCTTGTGATCCGCGGTGCACCGACCGCTTTTGAAGTCGCGGTATTCGCATGGTTAATGGCTCCGATTCTGTTGACCTGGTTTCTATCGCGCACGGGGCGCTATGAGGGTGCCCACGTACTGTCCTCACTTGCACTGGCCGGCTTTGTTATGATCCTGGCCTTGAGCACCGGCGAGTTTGTTGCCGCGATCTGGCTGGTCGTTCTTCCGCTCGAGGCAGCGCTGTCCGCATCGCGCCGGGTGATGGCGTTTGCGTCGGCACTCGCGCTCTCATGCGCGGCATTGCTTATCGTTCTCGGCAACTTTGGTATCTTGCCCTCGCCGGATGCAAATCCGCTCGTCGCGGGAAGGATGATGGAACTTGCCGTGGCCTCCGCGATCCTTTACGCCGCCGGTCTTGCACTTGCCGCAGAAACGCTCGCGCGCACCACGCTTGCGCTGCTCAACGGCGAGGAAGATCGCTATCGTCTGCTGGCGCGCAACATGAGCGACGTAATCTCCTGCCATCGCCGCGACGGCGCGGTGCAGTTCATTTCGGCCGCCGTGGAAACTCTGTTGGGAACTCAGGTTGGTTTACTGCTCGGTCACGGCCTGTTCGACCGCGTACACGTGGCTGACCGTCCGGCCTATCTCACCGCCCTCTCGGATGCAGCTCGGGGCGGTGAGGCTCGGAGCGTTGAATTTCGCCTCAGGCGCGACACCCCGAACGAACGGCAGCAAACTGGGTTCATCTGGGTTGAAATGCGTTGCAAGCCGCTGGAACAGGCAGGTCTCTCAACAGGATCGTCTCCAGCCGAAGTTGTTGCGGTCATGCGCGACATTACCGATCGAAAGATTCAGGAACAGGCGCTTGAGGTCGCGCGCTCGGCCTCCGAGCAGGCCGATGCGGCCAAGACTCGCTTCCTTGCGACCATGAGCCATGAACTACGCACGCCGCTGAACGCCATCATCGGCTTCTCCGAAATGATCGCTCAGGAGGAGGTGCTGATGCTGGATGGGGCGCGTCGAAAAGAATATGCGCAGTTGATCAACGATTCCGGTCAGCATCTCTTGTCGGTGGTCAACGGCATCCTCGACATGTCCAAGATGGAGGCGGGGAATTTCGAAATCTGCCCTGAGCCATTCGACCCGCGCGCGGCGCTGATCAATTGTTGCAGCCTGCTTGCGCTGAAAGCCAGCGAAAACGGAATCGAGCTCGTGACCCGCGTGTCCGAAGACGTGTCGTTAATGAACGGCGATCCCCGCGCTTTCAAGCAAGTTGCGCTGAACCTCGTCTCAAACGCCATCAAGTTCACCGAACGCGGAGGCAAGGTGACCGTTTCCGCAGTTGTCGAGGGATCGCGCCTGGTGCTTCGGGTCTCCGACACCGGCGTTGGCATCGCCCCCGAGGATCTCAAGCGGATCGGCGACCCCTTCTTTCAGGCAGGCAAGACGTACGAGCGGCGGCATGAAGGCACCGGCCTCGGGCTGTCCATCGTAAAAAGACTCGTAGCCTTGCATGGCGGCGACTTGACCCTGCGCAGCAAGATCGACCACGGAACCACCGTTACGGTAGCGTTGCCCATTGCGTTCGCGTCGATACTCCCAAAGATAGAGCCAGAGCGATCGAGCAACATCGCCACGCTGAGTGCTCGTTCTCCGGCGCAAAGCCAACCCGATCAGGTGAAGAGAAGTGCCTAGGAAAATTTCGAAAGACGGCGATATGTCCGGCCGGCGTGCCACCCGCGCGACAGCGGCGAAGGCGGATGCCGACCGCGGTCTGCTGATGCGCCTCTTGCTGCATAGCCCAAAGGACACGACTGTGGGCATACTGGCGTTTGCGGCGGTCGCGGCCATAGTCGGCAACGCGCTGTTCCTGCAGAGGGGCTATCATCCGGCGCCGATGTTTGGGTCGGTCGTGGTTGCCTCGGGAGCGGCGTCGAGCAATCCGTTGCCTCGCCCGCGTCCGCCGGAAGCCGAGCCGGGGGTGCCCGAACAAAGGATTGCCGAAGCAAGGCCGACTGAAAAGGCCGCCGAAGTGAAGCCTTCCGATCCGGTCGGGAGTTTACTGAAGGCGAGCAGCACTTCGTCCGCGCCTCCTGCCAACGCCGTTAGGCCGCCCGCGCCGGTCCCGATTTCCGCGCGCAACGACACAACAAGCATTTCCGGTTCGCGCCGCGTAGCAGCGGTGCAGCGCGCGCTGACTGAATACGGCTATGGGCAGCTAAAACCTACGGGTACAGCCGGGTCGGATACCCAAGCTGCGATCCAGAAGTTCGAGCGCGACCGCAAGCTGCCGGTGACGGGGCAGGTCTCCGAACGTCTGGTGCGCGAACTCGCCCTGATGATCGGGCACCCGATCGACTAGCGTTGAATATGCCGCTGGCCTATCGTCACTCTCATGCGACTGAAATCAATTATATGGGCCGCGGCTTACCTGCGCCGCTGCCAGACCGAAGGCGTCTTTGGGGCCGTGCGTCGTCGCGGCGCCGAAGAAGCAGGCGCGATTTACATCAAGGTAGCGCGGCTCGACGGCACTGCCATGCTCTACATCCCGGCGCCGCAAGCGGTCTATGATGACAGCCGGCCGATCGAGCGGCTGTTTACGGCGACATCGGCGGAGCCCTTGCCGGAGTCGTCAGTTGATGAACGTCTGGCCAAGGAAATCCGGTTCGATCCGGACGCCTGGATCATCGAGACCGAGGATCGAGCCGGCCGGCATTTTCTGGATCTGGCGCGCGCTTGAAGCGCTTAGCGGCTGGTGCCCTGCGCTCCCGTGCGGGGCAGAACGCCCGAGCCGGGCTGAAGTGCCGGGCGGCCATGGCTCGACGCCGGGCGCGCGCGATTGGGTTCGTCATCATAGAGACCGGGCTGGAATTTGGCCCGGGTGACCGCCATTGTCGAGCCGCGCCATGCAGCCACCATGATCAAGGCGGATCGCTCGGTCAACTTGTCATAGAGCCGGGATAGCCGATAGACCGTCTGCACGGACGATCCGACTTCGGGCTTGAGAAACAGCAACACGCGCTGAAATACCGGACTTGGCATATCCAGCGCCTTGGCGGCGCAGGCGAGCGGCTCGCCACCGGGATCGTTTACGAGTTCACTGGCGATCCGAAGGGGCAGGATCAAGCTCTCGGCGAGTTCGAGAGTGAAGTTCTCGAGATCGACCGCAAACGCCGCCATCTCGAGTGTTTCGATGGCGCGCCTGGCTCGCGCAACCGGGACTCGCGCGGCAGCGCGAAGTTGGGTGTTGTGCAAATTGTGCAGGATCAAAGCGCGTTGGCTGCTGCTGGCCTGCGAAAAGATGCTGTTTATTTCGGCGGCGTCTTTCGGTTGCATCGAAAGATTGGATGCCACCCGCAATTCTGCCGCGGACGGTGGCTCGCTCGGAGTTGTCACCGCCGGCAATTCGGGAATGTCAGCAGGAACCGGCACGTGACAGTCTGAACGCGCGGGCCTAAGCCCCAGTTTGCGCAACACTTCGGCGGGGGTGCCCTGATAGATCGCGAGCCGCGCGCGTACGGCGGCGCGAGTGGCGTCGTCAACCTCGTCGATGAGGCGCGAGGTGAGCTCTACGAAGTGACGTTCTTCCTCGGCGGAGTGCGCGGCGGCCTGAACATAAAGGTCGGTCAGGACGCGCAGCAATGTCGGCCTGATGTCGACGCCCTCGCGACGAGAGAGCGTCATCAATCCCTCGAAGCCCGGAAATGATGGGGGTGTGGTCATGTCAGGGGTACGCGACTGAGTAATTCTCACCACAACTTACCTGGGTTGCTTTAACAGCTCGTTAAGGAAAACAATCTTTGAACACGAGCGGGGATTTCATGTTTCGCCGTGACGAGCGGTGGGAGGCGATCCAGGGCGCGAAATCAAATTCCGCGTCGCGATATTAAGAAGCCGTTAACCACGTCCTGATTTTATTGGGCCCATGTCGCGGGCCAGATCGTGTCAGAGCGGCAATAACGAGACGAGCGTGACATGGGCACCATCATTGAATTCCCGGCGGACGCGGGCGCGCGGCGGTCGGGCTCAAGCGTGGCCGGCGCACTACTCGAAGGGACCGTTCTGATCCTTCCAGTGATCCGGATCGAACGCGAACCCGATGAGACCAACGGGGGCAGGGGGCCTGAAGAAGGTACGGCCCCCGGCCGCCGTCGCAGGCGCCGCTGACAGGATAATTCGCATGTTGCCGGCATGCTGTCCGATCTGGATGAGCCGATCGGAGCGGCGTTCGTTGCCGTCCCTCGCATTGCTCTCGATCGCGCTCGCGCTCGGCGGTTGCAGCGGCGGCGATTTTGGACGGACGCGGCAAAGCGCTCGCAACGATGACATGCATCGCTGGATCGGAGCTGAGGCGACATCGAGTGTCGGCGTGCGCGCCTCCCAGTTCCAGCTCACCGACAACGAGCGGCTGCTACGCGATTTGGCTTACCCGCTGATCGAGCCGCCGCACTCCCGGCCCGCCTGGAAGAGTGTGTTCGGCGATTACAAGCCGCTCCCCTCGCCGTGGCGGCAGCAAGTCATATTCGATCGCACTGCCTATGGTCGCATCTTGATCGACGAGCCGCACCGGTCGCACTCCTCGCGCTATGCGCAGTTGATGGAGGACGTTCGCGACGACATCACCCGGTTCGAGCCGTTCTTCGCCACCTCGGTCCGCGTCATCGAACTCGACCGCAAGCGCCACGCCAGCCTCGCGCATGTGGCGGACCTGTCGCCACGCGAAAGCGCCGATGCCGTCGCACGGATGCAGGAGAACAGTCTGATCGTACAATGGGTGCAACAATGCCTAGAGCGGCGAATTTTATCTTATCGTTGGGCACTCGAACGGCTGGTCTTGCACGCGCCCGACAACATGGCGGCAGACGCCGATCGCTTGATCGGCGAACTTGCGGCGCAGACGGCGAACCCGCCGGTGGCAGCGCAGCCCGCGGTGGGCGGTGCGTTAAGCGTGCGAGGCTAAGTTCCAATTCTTTAGATGCCTCAGCGTTTCGCTCGCGGTGCTTCGGCCTGTTTGGCGGGCGCCTCGGTTTGCAGCTTGCAGCTTGAGGCCGCAAGGGATGCCTCCGCCTGTGGCATCAGGCCGGGCTCCGGCGCCAGTGCCTTCAACAGGATCAACCCTGTTTGAGTCGGAGAGTCGATGATCAGCCGGTCGGCGGCCGTGACGTCCTCGTCCTCCGGCAGTTCCCCATGCTGCGCTTCGGTCATCAGATCGAGCTCGATCACCTTGCGGCCGGCCGATCGGTCGTTGATGGCGTAATAGGCTACTTCGTTGCGGGTATAGAACGACACCGAGGTGTAGGCCTGACTTACGGGGACCGTCAGTTTGAGCGGGCCATCGGCAAGATCGTAGCGGCATATCGCCATCGCGAATGCCGGATCCATGAACGGCATGGGTTCGTTGTTCGGAGCGGCCGGCGGAAGGGGGGTAACCGCGTTCAGCTTCGTCATGGGCGTGAGACGCGAATAAGCATCCTGCGTCGCAATCCGCGGCAGCGCCAGGACACTGACCAGGTGCACGATGCCGCCCAGCAGCACGCCTGCAAGGATCGTGAAGAGCAAGCGGATCACGGGCACCCCACGGTCACAATGGATGGCATCGGCGCGTCGCGTTGCGTCCTTGTCGCCACGCCCACCGGCGTATCGTAGAGCCGGAGCATCAGCGCATATCGTTCGATGCCTCCGGTAGGAAGCCAATTTCCGGCCCGCGATCTCGATGCCACCCGAATTTCGAAGGCGCCGTCGGCCCCGCGTATGATTTCCTGGCTGGTGAAGCCGTAACGTTGCAGCGAGTTGGCGACCAGGTGGCCCGTGTGATCGTATAGAGTCACCGTCCAGAACCGAGCAGCGGGCGTCACGCCGCTCACGACGACGTCGCAGCGTCCATCGAGCGGACGCTTGTTGTCGTCCCTCGTCGCCGAGAACGCCACGCCATCGCCCGTACCGACCGGCAATTCGCCGCTGCGCGCAATGGTGGCGCGCGAATACGGGTCGACATCGGCAGTTCCGGTTTTGGGGCGGGCGGTCCAGGCACCGATGGTGAGCGTGCCGAGATCGGTGCCGCGCGTGGCGGTCATCCACGTCGCGCCGACGCCGACTGCGGTGGCGATGATCAGGGCCAGCAAGGTGATGAATATCAGCCGCACGATCAGTTCTTGCGCGGCGCTGATGTTGCCGCGCTACCCGGACCTGCCGCCGCGAAACTATCCGGGAATTGAACAGGGTTTGAAGACACCGGCTTGACGGGCTTTGTCGGTTCGCCGGCGGTCTTGGCCGCTTCGTCGAGCATCTTCTCCACTTGCACCAGAATGTCGGCGCCGCGCTTGGTCAGGATGGGCGGGGGTCCCGGCTTGATTTCGGCGGCCTTCGGCGATCCGTTCGCTGCTACCGTCGAAGCAGCAGCCGGCGCCGGCAATTTGGTGCCCATGCCTACGCCGGGAAGTTCCTTGATCTCGATGCCCTGGTGGGCTGCGACCATGATGTCATGCCACGTCTGGGCAGGTAGTGAACCACCGGTCATTCGGTTGGTGGGCGAGTAATCATCGTTGCCGTACCAGACCGCGCAGGTGAAGTTGCCGGTATAGCCAACGAACCACGCATCGCGATAGGCGTTGGTGGTCCCGGTCTTGCCGGCAGTCGGGATGCCGTCGAGCGCCGCGCGCCTGGCGGTGCCTTCGCTGACGACGTGGCTCATCATGCCGGCCATGTCGCTTGCGACCGAAGCGGGTATCGCCTGCAGCGGCTTCTTGCCGTCCCGATCGAAACGCCAGACCAGATCGCCGGCGCCGGTGCGAACTTCAAGCACCGCGTGCGGGCTCACCGATTTGCCTTTGTTGGGGAACGTCGCATAGGCGACCGCGTGTTCCAGCACCGTGACTTCGTCGGCGCCGATAGGCAGCGAGGGCGTGTCCGGCAGCGGCGCCTTCAGGCCAAAGCGGCGCGCGACTTCCACAATCTTGGCGCGGCCGGCCTTCGGGCCGCCTTTGCCACCGATCGCAATCGACAATTTCACCGGCACCACGTTGATGGAGCGCGTGATCGCTTGGGTCAGTGTCACCGCCCCGGAATAAGAGTGGCCGTAATTCTGCGGACACCAATTGCCGATGCAAACCGGACCATCGACCACGATCGATGTCGGCTTGAAGCCGTTGAGCAGCGCAGTCGTATAGACGTAAGGTTTGAACGACGAGCCCGGCTGCCGATAAGCGTCCGTTGCGCGATTGAACTGGCTGGCGCCATAGTCGCGGCCCCCCACCATGGCGCGGACGCCGCCATCGAGATCCGCCACCACGGTTGCGGCTTGCGTGGCGTGATAGTCGCGGCCGAATTGGCGCAGCTGGTTTTCGACGGCGTCTTCGGCGGCGCGCTGCACGTTCATGTCGATCGCGGCGCGGACCACAAATACGCGTTCAGTATAGGACTTCGGAAATGTATCGACGAGCTTGCGCATCTCGTCGAAGGCCCAATCGAGATAATAGTTCGGCGAATTCTCGTCGCGGCGGTCGACGGCGATGGCAGGATTACGCCGAGCGCCGAAAACCTGGCCTTCGGTCATGAAACCTGCGTCAACGAGATTATCCAGCACCACGTTGGCGCGGGCACGGGCGGCTGGCAGGTTGATGTGCGGCGCGTACTTGGTAGGGGCCTTGAAAAGGCCCGCGAGCATGGCTGCTTCCGCCAGATTGACGTCTCGCACCGACTTGTTGAAATAGAAGTGCGCCGCGCCATCGACGCCGAAAGTACCGCCGCCCATATAGGCGCGATCGAGATACAGCTTGAGGATTTCGTTCTTGGTCAGCCGCGTTTCCAGCCAGATCGCAAGGAACGCTTCTTTGACCTTCCGCTCGATGGTTCGCTCGTTGTTCAGGAACAGGTTCTTCGCCAACTGCTGGGTTATCGACGAGCCGCCCTGCCGGACGCCGCCCGCTTGGGCGTTCGTCACCAGTGCACGGCCGGTACCGGCGAGATCGATGCCGAAGTGGTCGTAGAAACGCCGATCCTCGGTCGCGAGCGTCGCCTTGATCAGGTTGTCGGGAAAATCCTCGAGCGGAATCGAGTCATTGTGCTTGATGCCGCGGCTGCCGATCGGATTGCCGTAGCGATCCAGGAATGTCACCGCCAGATCGGATTTCTTCAGCCAGTCGTCGTCGGCGGTTTCGCGGAACGCGGGCAGGGCCAGCGCAAGCAACAGCACCATGCCGCCGAGCGCGATGGTGGCGGCTTCCGACAGCGGCTCGATGAAGACCCAGCGTTTCCAGCGACCAACATAGAAGCGATCCATGAACGCCGAATATCGTTCGTGGAGTTCGCGCGCACCCTTGCCGGCCGAGAACATGGTGGAATCGATGCGAGCGTCGAAGTCCAGCATCCAGTGCCGGATCTTGCTCTTCCATTCCGTTGGCAAGATGCTGCGCACCGGAGCCTCTGGTCAGTTCCAAGTTACTTTAACACCCGGCTGGGGCACTTCAGGCCCTCTTGCGCGCATGTTACGGCAAACCGAAGGCGTTTTTGCGCCGTCGGGGACTCGATCCTTATCTAACCGAGCGGGGTTCATAAACCAATGGTCCCGCTCGCAATTTTGATGGAAGGGATAACGCTGTCCGGCCTTTCTTGTACGCCCAGACCAATCCACTTGCGTGCCACCGGTTGCAGCCCCTAGAAGTCTCTAAGTTGCCGCAGCCCGGAAATCGTGGGATCCATGACCGTCCGTCCGAAGCCGCCCTCGGATCAAGAGGGATTCTTCTGGAAAACCAAAGCATTGGAAGAGATGTCCAATGCCGAATGGGAAAGCCTGTGTGACGGTTGCGCACGCTGCTGCCTGGAGAAGCTTGAGGACGAGGACACCGGGAAGATCTATTTCACCCACGTCTCCTGCAAGCTTCTCGACGCCGGGCTATGCGCCTGTACCGACTACGCAAACAGGTCCAAGCTGGTTTCGGATTGTGTCAGGCTGACGCCCGAGAACGTCCGCTCCCTGAACTGGCTGCCGCCGAGCTGCGGCTACAAGCTCGTAGCGGAGGGCCGCGACCTCTATTGGTGGCATCCGCTGATATCGGGCGATCCCAACACCGTGCATGAAGCGGGCGTTTCCGTGCGCGGGCGGGTGCAGGGCACCGAGAACGAAATCGCCGACGCCGATCTCGAAGATCACATCGTGCAATGGCCGTCGCAGTTGCCCAAGCGCGCGCGTCTGAAGAAACGGCCGCAATCCTAGAACCCAATCACCGGTCGGATTGTACGTGCGCGGGATGCACCCATGCGCATAACCCGCTGCCGCGACTCGGAATCCAAACCTAAATAGCAATCTAGGTACGGTTCCGGCGGCCTTGGTCGCCCACTTCACAGACAGCTCAGCATGAACAAATTCGACCGGCACAGCCGTGGTCCGGAGGGGCAGCAAACATCACCGACGAGGACCCCAGGCCAACTGGAAGACATGCCGGCTGACCTCGCCGACATTGCCGCCACCCTCATCCGGCCGCGACCACCGCTCACCCCGGGCGAAATTCGCACCATCCTGATGAGCCTGATGGTGACGATGTTCCTCGCCGCCCTCGACCAGACCATCGTCGCGACCGCGCTGCCCACCATCGGCGGCCAATTCAGGGACGTCTCGAACCTGTCCTGGGTGATTACCGCGTATCTGCTGGCATCGACGGCGGTGGCCCCGGTATTCGGTACCCTGAGCGACATCTACGGACGCCGCGCCATGATCATCACCGCGCTCAGCCTGTTCATCGCGGGCTCGGTCCTGTGTGCGCTGGCGCCGAACATGCCGGTGCTGATTGTGGGACGCGGGTTGCAGGGCCTCGGGGGCGGAGGGATCATGCCGATCGTGCAGACCCTCATCTCTGACCTGGTGTCTCCGCGCGAGCGCGGGCAGTACCAAGCTTACTTCAGCGGCGTCTGGATGGCTGCCGGCATCGGTGGACCGATCCTGGGCGGCGTTTTCGCCGAACATCTGCACTGGTCCATGATCTTCTGGATCAACGTCCCGCTCGGGCTTGCATCGCTGGCGCTGCTGCTGCCCAAGATGAGCAAGATCCCGGTGTTTCATCGCAGGCGCAAGATCGATTGGCTCGGCGGCGTGCTGCTGATGGCCTCGGCGGTGATCGTCATGCTGGTGCTGACGTGGGGCGGCAACCGCTATTCCTGGCTGTCCCCGGAGATCGTGGCGATGGTAGGCGCAGCCGTGGCCCTCGCGTTCGCCTTCGTCTGGCAAGCGCGGCGGGCGCAGGAGCCTTTCCTGCCGCTGCCCATTTTGGGGGGAAGGGTGGTGCCCTATGCGATGGCCGCCGGCGGTTGCGCCATGGGCGCCATTCTGGGGCTGACCGTGCATCTGCCGCTTTACTACCAGGTGGTCTATCACCTGAGCGCGAGCGAGGCGGGACTGGCGCTGATCCCGCTCGCGGCGATATCCACCGGAGGCTCGGCGGTTGCCGGACGGGCGCTGGCCCGCGCCAAGCATTACAAGCGGGTTGCGATTGCCGGGACCTCGTGCGCCGCCGTGGTTGGTTGCGCATTGGCGTTCACAGTGTTGCCGCTATGGGGGCTGCTGCTACTGCTGTCGATACTCGCCTTCGGGCTTGGCACAACTTTCCCGGTCAGCGTGGTTTCGCTGCATAATTCGGTGGCACGCTCACAGGTCGGGACGGTTACCGGCGCGATGAATTTCTTTCGCGCGCTGATGGCCTCGTTCACGGTGGCGGCTTTTACGGCGATATTACTGATGGCGCTCGGCGCCGACAGTTCGCTGGTCGGTGAGCATCGGGGACCGGTGAATTCCATTCCGGCCGCCGACATGATCGCGGCATTCCGCTATGTGTTCGGCGCGGCGGCAGCGCTGCTGGCTTGCGCGGCCGTATGCATGATCCTGATGGAAGAGAAGCCGCTGGCCGGGCCGGTCACGCCGGTGGAGATGGCGGAGTAGGCCCGCCGGGCTTCTCCAAAAGGTCGCGCGGCTATCTATCACCGAAGATTTGATCTAACAGCGGCGGCAGCAAGTCAGCCGTTCAATCGGCCAGGAGTTTGGCATGAGCAAACCAACGATCGAACAGACCAGAATGGGCGGTGAAGCGATCGCCTTCTGCATTGCGCGCACGCTGATCGAGCGCGATCCCTCGTTGAAGGCGCCGATGCGCGCCAACCTGCGAAAGATGTGGGAGCTGCTGGAGGAGCGAGAGGACCACGCGGCCGCCGACATGGTCGACACCATGATCAAGGCGCTCAACGATCCGGCGTTTTTCAAGGCGTGAGTTCGCGCCGAATTGGCGTCTGGCTGAGCTTCGCCAGTTGCGCCGACGCGAATAGACGTCAATCGGGCAGCGCAAATGCGAGGAATGTCAGCTTCGGGCGTAAGCAGGTGCCGCTCGAGTATGCCGTTCACTTCGGACCGGATCTGTTGAATCGCCATTGTCGAACCTTAGGCATGAAAGGCCTTCTTGACCTTGCTTGACCGGCATCGGAACATGGCGAGCCAATAACGTCAGTTGGGGGGAGCGATGCTGACGGTTGAAGAAGTTGCAGCAATTCCATTGTTCTCCGCACTGCCCGCCGCCGATCTGGGGCGCCTCGTGGAGACGTCGGCCGACCTCCACCTCGCCGCCGGAGAGTTCGCGGTGCACGAAGGAGGAGAGAGCGCGCTCTTTGTTGTTATCTCCGGCAAGATTGAGGTCATAAAGATATTCGATGGTATCCCGCGCACGCTCGGCTGGCGTGTCCCGGGAGCGATCTTCGGTGAGGTGCCGATTACTTTGGGGACGCCGTTCCCCGCGGGGTATCGAGCGGCCGAACCATCGCGCGTGCTGCGCATCGAGGTTCAACAGTATTACGCCGTAGCTGCAGTCTCGAAGGATGTTGCCCAAGCGATCAGTGCACTTGCGCGCGAACGACTGGGTGGACTGCAGGCCATCACGGCGGAACCGCACAAGCCACGGGTAACATTATTCGGACATCGCTGGGACTCCGCTGCCGCTGACTTGCGTCGATTTCTGGCGCGCAACCAGATTTCGTTCGATTGGGTCGCACCGGATTCCCCGGAAGCCGTAGCGTTTTTGGATGCTGCGCACCGGCCCTCGATCGATGGTCCTGTCGCGCGACTGGCGGACGGTACCGTTATCAAAAACCCGGCAGTAAGAGATCTCGCAAGCAGGCTGGGACTCCAGACCTCTCCGATTGCAGCCGATTTCGATGTTGCGATTATCGGTGGCGGGCCGGCCGGCCTCGCCGCGGCCGTGTATGGAGCATCGGAAGGACTCCGCACCATTGTGGTTGAGCGCGAAGCACCCGGCGGACAGGCCGGCACGTCGTCGCGCATCGAGAACTACCTTGGCTTTCCGAGCGGCATATCTGGCGACGAGCTTGCCAGCCGTGCACTACAGCAGGCAAGGCGGCTGGGGTCCGAGATTCTGGTCACGCGTTCCGTCGTGAGTGTCGATCCGGCGAAGCACGAGGTTATTCTGGACGGGGCCGAAACTATCCGGGCGCGCAGCCTTATCCTTGCAACCGGCGTAACATGGCGGCGTCTCGCCGTCGAAGGCATAGATCGGCTCGTCGGCAAGGGCGTGTTCTATGGAGCGGCGCGGAGCGAGGCCAACACCATCCATGGGCAGGACGTCTACTTGATCGGCGCAGGAAACTCGGCAGGCCAGGCGGCGCTGCACTTTTCGAGCCATGCGCGTGAAGTGACACTTGTGGTGAGGGGCAAGCACCTCGAAGAAAGCATGTCTCATTACCTGATCGAGCAACTTCGGTCGAAATCAAACATATCGGTGCGGCTTGGATCTGAGCTGCATTCCGTCCACGGGGACAACAACCTTTCGGCGGTCGAGATCCTCGAACGGGCGAGCGGTGAGGTTCGTCAATATGCATGCGGTGGGCTGTTCATCTTCATAGGTGCCGACGCGCAGACCGAGTGGTTGCCGGCAGACATCGCCCGCAATGAACGTGGATACATTTTGACCGGGGACGATGTGATGAAGGCTGGACGCTGGTCTTATCACCGCGATCCCTACCTTCTCGAGACCAGCGCGCCCGGCGTTTTTGCGTGCGGTGACGTACGGTTGAGTACCGTGAAACGGGTTGCATCGGCAGTTGGAGAAGGCAGCATGTCGATTGCGTTTGTCCACCAATGTCTAGCGGACGAGAGGGCTCATCGCAGCGCGGCCTGAATAGACGCCGGTTGCCTGATCGTGGACCAAGTTGAACGGCACCGGCTGGCGCAGTTACCAAGAAATCACGTCAGTTTCGGAGCAAGGCGGAATAAGCGACGGCGCTCCGCTGACCCGAAGCGGGCGTGCGTCCTCTATCTTCGAAGGAGGTTCAGGGTTACGCTGGCGGGCTTGGGGGATGGGCATGAGACGGCGAGACCTTCTCAGGTTTGCTGCGGGTGCGATGGCCGGGTGGCCTATCTCGACACACGGACAGCAGCAAGGCGAAGTCAGATACATAGGCGTGCTTCTCGGGCTGACCAAAGGTCCAGATGATCCCAGCGCAAGCGAAATTCTTGATCCTCTCCTGACGTCGATGCGGGCGATGGGGTGGACCGAGGACAAGAATCTTCGCCTGGCCATACGATTTGGCGGAGGCGATCGCGCAAAGATAGATACTGCTGCCGACGAG
>JBJMTO010000126.1:0-2504 GCA_045811665.1 Bradyrhizobium sp. | reverse complement strand
CGGTCCAATGGCGAGGATCGTCTTGCCCTCGACCAGCACGTCGGCCCGCGCGAAGTCCCCTACCTGCGGGTCCATCGACATCACTGAACCGTTGCGAATGACGTAGCGCCGGCCTGGGCTGCCGGTGCCGGCGGGCGGGTCTCCGACCTGGGCCGCGGCAGGGCGCGCCGCGAACAGATTGAGACCGGCAGCAGCGGCGAGTCCGGTGGCGGCGGCGCCTTTGAGAAAATTGCGCCGCGAGCGGTAATGCATCTGCAGCTTGCCTTGATTGCACAGGATGCACATGTTGGTTTCCCTCCCCGCGAGTCATTCGGAAATGATGACTCCCGCATTCATTCTGCCGTTGATCCGCACAGGTGTATACCTCGATGAACGGCGCGTTACGGCTGGAAGAGCATCTTCCCAACTCCTGAATGGGCAGCGTCCACTGCAGCGGTCACGCGGGTCCGCAATGCGTCCAATCTGCGCATCGGTGCAGCCACGCGGCACGATAAGAAGGCCGGCAAGCGGCTCTCGATTCTGACGGGCCGCCGGCATCCGCACTGGTATGCAACCGGCCCAACAAAAAAGCCTTTGCCGCAGCCGGCGCGCGTGCCGATCGCGGCATCCACCAATCATTCAATCGTGATGCGATCGAACAGAGCTTTCTCGGCGGCGCTGAAAGGCTGCACGGCTTGCGGCGCAGGGGGGCGCCCCGTCGGCGTCGGCACCTCGCGGGCATACGCGCTGAGCGGATAATCACCCCTACCCGGCGATGTTGCCGGAACCGACACTGGGGTCAAACGATTGCGCCGATGCCGGCGCAGCAAGGACGGTGGCAAGAGCCGCCGCCGCGACCGACTTCTTCATGACATCTCGCCTTCTGATCGGTGCGATCTATCGGTTTGCGGAAGTGCATGCATCTTCTCGCATCGGGGCGAACAAACATGTGAAGAAAGCCACAGGACGGCAAAGCCTAAAGCTATGGCAAACCCCTGCCAAACCGGGATAAGGCTCCGTCCCACCGCGTTGCCGACTTCGCAATCCGCACGGTGGAGAGGGAAAGCCGATCGAAGTTTAACCGGGTTACGCCGTAAGGATGATGATGCAGCACGCGAAGCTCTGCATTATGCTTGTCGGAGAGGCCCCCGACGGAGGAGCTTGATGAGCCCGCTGCCGAATGACGCGACAGGCCCGACAGAGCGACTTTCCTCGGACGCGCAAGCACGCTTCGGCGGCTCATTCGCAGAGCAGATCGACGAAGAGTACGACTACATCGTCGTCGGATCGGGGGCGGGCGGCGGGCCGGTCGCGGCCAATCTGGCCAAGCACGGGTTCCGCGTTCTCGTGCTCGAGGCCGGGGGCGCCGATGAGCCTCTCGAATACCAGGTACCCGCGTTTCATCCCTTTGCCAGCGAGCACAACGATCTCGCCTGGAAGTTCTACGTCGAGCACTATTCCGATCCGGCGCGGCGCGCGGGCGATCCCGACAACTTCGTGACCGATCTCATCGATGGGCAGAAGCGACACAGCATCTTGTTGGAAAACGAGCTGGTGGACGAACAGAGGCGAGACGGCATCTTTTATCCGCGCGCCGGAACGTTGGGCGGATGCACGGCGCATCACGCCATGGTGTTCATCGCCCCGCACAACAGCGATTGGGCGCACATCGCGCAACAGACCGGCGATTCCTCCTGGCGCCCCGAACGCATGCGAGACTACTTCAAGCGTTTCGAGCGGTGTGAATACATCCAGCTTCCCTGGAATCGATGGTGGAACTGGGGCCGTCATGGTTTTCACGGCTGGCTGAGCACCTCGCTGGCGGATCCGACTTTGCTTCTGCGCGACTCGGTCTTGGTGCGATTGGTGCTCGCCACGGTGGAAACGTCGCGGCGCTCCTTCGCCCGGGGATATGTCGGCTTGCTGCTGCGAGCGTGGCTATTGATCAGGACCTTCTTAGATCCCAACCATTGGCGACGACTCAAGAAGTGCACGGAAGGCTTGGTCTTATCCCCCATGACGACCCGGAAAGGCCGCCGCATCGGCACCCGCGAGCTCATTCGCGAGACGATGCAGCAGCGACCCGATGCGCTGACGGTGAAATTGCACGCCCTCGTCACCAGGGTGCTGATCGAGAACAAACGAGCGATCGGGGTCGAATTCATTTGTGGCCCGCATCTCTACCGTGCCGATCCCCAGCACGACGCCAGCTGCGACGGCCTGCGGCCCCGTACCGTACGGGCAAAACGGGAAGTCATTCTCGCTGCCGGCGCATTCAATACGCCGCAACTGCTGATGCTCTCAGGCATCGGTGACGGCAACGAGCTAAAAGAGCTCGGCATCAAGCTCGAGCATCATCTGCCCGGTGTCGGCAAGAACCTGCAGGACCGCTACGAGGTCGGTGTCGTCCATAAGATGGAGGCAGACTTCGAAATCCTGAAGAATGCGACGTTCACCCAGCACGACCCCGAATTCCGCGAATGGCTCGGCGGGCGTGGCCTCTATGCCACCAACGGTGCGCTGGT
>JBJMTO010000125.1:0-38976 GCA_045811665.1 Bradyrhizobium sp. | reverse complement strand
ATGCCGGGGCAGTTTTGCCCGAGGGATGTGAAGATGCGTGACTGCGCCAACAACCGTGCTGGATTTGACCGCGTGCTGATGGCGGTCGCAGCGACCTTCCTCGCGGTTTCGGTCAATCCGGCCTTGGCTCAGGTCGATACGGCTCGCACGAGCCCCGCAGAACTCGCAATCGATGCCGCGATCCCTCGGCCGGAGCCCGCGAACCTCCCACCGCCGACCATCAACGATTTCAAACTGGACAGCACCACCGCGCCTGGCAAACCGGCAGATGTGGTGACTGCTCCGTCTACGGATACGAGCAAGGCAGAACCGGCCAAGAAGGAAACTGCGACCGCGCCTGCGCAAGAACCTGCGAAGGAGGTCACTAAGGCTGCGAACAACGTTGCCCCGGCCGATCAGCCGGTTGCCGAGAAACTGCGCGAAATGCTGGGCTCGAAGTCGGCGCGCTACTTCGACCGCAAAGCAGAGCGGGTCGCGGTGGAGAAATTCTACTCCGGGCGCGAATTTGCTCCGCTATGGACGCAAGCGGGCGTGCTGACGCAGACCGGCAAGAGCGTCATCGCGAAGTTGAAGGATGCAGCTTCGGACGGCCTGAACGTATCCGATTATCCCGTGCCCGAGTTCGTGGGCGCCGGTAATCCTGACGCGCTCGCCGAAGCCGATCTCAAGCTGACCGCCAGCATGCTGGATTACGCGCGGCACGCGCAGAGCGGCCGGATGCACTGGTCGCAGGTCGGCGGGGACATCCAGTACCCGGAGCATCCGACGGATGCAAACGAAGTGCTGGCCAACGTCACCAACGCCAAGGATGCCTCCGCTGCGCTGGACAGTTATCATCCGCCCCACAAGCTATATCGGGAATTGAAGGCGAAGCTGGCCGAATTGCGCGGCCAAGGCGTTGGTCCGGTCAGTCAGATCCCGGAAGGTCCGGCGCTCAAGTTCACGCCCGCGCGTGGCAAGAAGCAACCTGCGGTCGAGGTGGAAGATTCGCGCGTGCCGCAACTGCGCGCCAAGCTCGGCATCGCCGAAAGTGCCGACACTCGCTACGACGCCAGGGTCGCCGAGGCCGTACGCAAATTCCAGGAAAGCGCCGAACTCAAGCCGACCGGCGTGTTGGACGACCGCACCGTCAAGGCCCTCAATAGCCCCAAGCGCGACCGCCAGACCGACACTGTCATTGTCAACATGGAGCGCTGGCGATGGCTGCCGCGTCAGCTTGGCCAGCCTTCTCTGGGCAACGCCTACGTGATCCTCAATATCCCGGACTACACACTGAAGGTGATGCAGAACGGCGCGCAACTCTGGAGCACCAGGGTGGTCACCGGAAAGCCCGGCGTGCATGCGACCCCACTTTTGACCGAGACAATGAAGTTCATCACGGTCAATCCGACCTGGAACGTGCCGCCGTCGATCATTTACAACGAGTACCTGCCGGCGCTCCAGCAGGACCCGACCGTGCTGCAGCGCATGGGGCTAAGACTCGAGCGCGCTAGCGACGGCAGCATCCGTATTTCCCAGCCACCCGGCGAAGCGAATGCGCTCGGGCGCATACGTTTCAACTTCCCGAACAAGTTCCTCGTCTATCAGCACGACACGCCCGACAAGAATCTGTTCGCAAAGGAAGAGCGCGCCTTCAGCCATGGCTGCATGCGGGTGCAGAATCCGGATCAGTATGCCTCCACGCTGCTCAACATCGTGCTGCCGAACGACCGCTACACGCCCGAAAAGATTCGCAGCATGTACGGCCGCAGCGAGATCGACCTGAAATTCCCGACGCCGATCCCGGTCAACATCACGTATCAGACGGCGTTTGTGGACGACTCAGGCAAGCTGCAGCTTCGCAAGGATGTCTACGGTCGCGACGCCACAATGTTGGCGCTGCTGCGGAATTCCAGAAGCAAGGACCTGGAAAACGTCATTGCCCACTCGCAGCCGAGCTATTCGCGTCCGACCGGCAATGTGCCGGCTGGCGTAAGCTTCGCCAGCGATAATACGTACTATGGCGGCTCATCCTATGGCGGCTCATCGTCGGGGCCTTCCTTCTTCGAGCGACTGTTCGGGGGCCCAACGACCTCCCCGATCCCGCCCCGCCGGGTGCCGCAACGGCGGGTAATCATCCGCTGATCCCTTATCCCGTCCCGCTCCCCCGCCGGGTCGAATTGCTTAATCCGATCAACGTCTCCCGCCCTTAGGGACGCATTTTGTTAACCATTGTCCACCGGCATTCGCCCGGGGCACTTTTTCGCCATACTAGACGGGTTAGGTTAGCGCTGATTTGGGGGGTCGGGTTAAGTCCGTATTAACCCGCCCACGTTAAGACTGCGTTAACGCTCTTTCGCCGCACGGGGTAGCGAGAGAGTTCTCGATGAATCGTCCTCTGGGTGGGGTCTTGGTGCTGACCGGTTTCGCACGCCAATTTAAATCGCTTTGGTTGCCACGGGCCGGCTATCAACTCGGCCTGACATCCCTGCTACTCCTGATGGGAGCGGGATCGGTCCACGACGCAACGGCGCTGAACGAAACCCGCACCCTGTCGTTCCATCATACTCATTCCGATGAAGACCTCACCGTCACTTTCAAGCGCGATGGGCGCTATGACGAAGACGCCCTGAAACAGCTCAATCATTTTCTGCGCGACTGGCGAAGCCAGGAACAGACCACGATGGATCGTCATCTGTTTGACATCCTATGGGAAGTCTACCGCGACGTTGACGGCAGGAAGCCTATTCAGATCATTTCGTCCTACCGATCCCCCGCCACCAATTCCATGCTCCGCCGCCGCTCCTCGGGCGTGGCGCGCTTTAGCCAGCACATGCGCGGCCAGGCGATGGATTTCTTCATTCCCGACGTACCGCTCGAGCAGATCCGATCGGCGGGGCTGCGGCTCCAGCGAGGCGGCGTAGGCTTCTATCCGACGTCGGGGTCACCCTTCGTGCATCTGGACACCGGCAGCATCAGGCATTGGCCGCGGATGAGCCACGATCAGCTTGCGCGCGTCTTCCCCGACGGTCGTACCGTGCATATCCCGTCCGACGGCAATCCGCTGAATGGATACGAACTCGCCCGCGCCGACATCGAAAAGCGCGGCAACGGAGACGGCGGTTCGGTAACGAGCAAGTTCAGCCTGTTCGCCGCGCTGTTTAAGGGCAAGCCGACCGAGGAAGACGACGAGAGCGCAAGCACTGCGGTCGCCGAGAAGCCGGCGCCGGCAGCTCCCGCCAAAATCGCGCAGGCGGTCCCCATGCCGCGCGCCAAGCCGGCTATTGCTTCCACCCTCGAGCTGGCCTCCGCCGACGCCCAGATGGTGCCTGGTGGCAAGCCCAGGCAATTGGCACCGAGCGAGAAGGCGCAAACCAAACCCCAGACGCCGGCTGACATCATCAATGCGCGTGGCTTCTGGGACGACGCCATTCCAAAACAGGCCACGCCGGCGCAAGTCGCCGCTCTGGGTGCGCGTCGGGCGCTCGCCTCCGCGGACCCGCAATCGACCGCCAGTGTTTCGGCGCGGGAGGCACTCGCCTACGCGCCGGCCGCTTCGGTGCAGGTTGAGCGTTCCAACGTTGTTACAGCCAGCGCGCCGATGCCCCGGAGCTTCCGGACCGCCTTCGCTCAACGCGCTCCGACTGCCACCACTATCGACAGCGTCTTTTCAAAGGGCCCGCAGGCTCAGGACAACGTGGTTGCGACTGCAACGCGGCTCGCCGCTTCGCGAGGCAACGATGTTTGGATGCGGGTCATGATGCTGGCGCCGAGCGCAAGCAGGTCCATGAGCACGACCGTGTTGGGCGATACTGATATGGGTTCGATGCGAAGCTACTTCGTGAAGCCGCAGGCGGCGATAGCAATGGCTTTCACCGACGATCCTCACCTGGGAATGCTCAGCGATCGGTTCACGGGCTCGGCTACCGCAAAGCTCCCGACACAATCTTTTGCGATGCAGACCGCAGCGCTGCGCTGAGCGCACACGCCTCGCCCCCGGCTTCTCAAATCAGATGAAAGTTCGCGAAGTCGCGCGCGACATCCGGCGCTTGCCCGACGTTGCGAGTTGAACCGGACTGCTCACATATTACCGCGTGTGCCGGATGGCCTCGCGTACGCCCGACGCCTCACAACATCCCCAGCGCCTGCATGTACGTTTCCAGGATGGTCTCCTGCTCGGCCCGCTCATTGGCGTCCTGCTTGCGCAGACGCACGATGGTGCGCAGCGCGGTGACGTCGAATCCGTTGCCCTTGGCTTCCGCATAGACGTCGCGGATGTCGTCTGCGATCGTCTTCTTTTCTTCTTCCAGCCGCTCGATACGCTCGACGATGGCCTTGAGTTGATCTTTGGCGAACTTGGTCGCGGGCGCTTCCTGGACGGCGGCGGCAGAGGTGGCCATCGGATACTCCTGAGTGGAACTGAAGGTTGATGCGGAACGGGAAGCGCTGCACGCTTTCTCACGCACCGCATTCGAAAAGACCCTCAAGAGTGCGGCGCCTTGCGTCAAGGCGACATCGCAACCATCCACAGCGCGCCCACAGGAGAAAAACTTTGATGGCGAGAAGACGCATTTGCGCGTGGCGAATCAGGTCTCCCCATCCGCCAGCTTGCACGCAAACAGCGCCCTGCTCGGGACAAGCCAAGAACCTTGTGGCGAAAGAATCAGTGGCTGCTTTGGGCCTTTTTCATCGCGGCGAGTTGCTCGGCGCCCGCGGACTCCTGATAGGTCGCCTTCCAGGTCTCGTACGGCATGCCGTATACGGCCTCGCGGCTTTCGTCTCTGCTCATCTCAGCGCCTCTGGCGTCAGCCTCTTCCTTGAGCCAATTGGAAAGGCAGTTGCGGCAGAAACCCGCAAGGTTCATCAGGTCGATGTTCTGCACATCCGTCCGGGAACGCAGATGCTCGACCAGGCGCCGGAAAGCGGCCGCTTCGAGTTCCGTTCTGGTTTTTTCGTCAATGCTCATGAGCGCACCCGCTGTTTTTCGCACCCCGGTCCGTGTTAAATGGGCGTTATCAAGTATTTTACCATATCGCCACCTATCCAGCCGCCCGGCAGGCGGGAAATTGCAGCGCCGGCGGCCTTAAAACGCGGGCCTCGACGTTGACACTTCCACCAGGTGGCGCGAAATCGTCAATCATTTGATATAGCTTCCCCTGAATGATCCTTACCTATTCCCACCTCAATCGAGAGCCCGCACGCTGGAGCACCGGAGTCAAGCCGGTGCTAATGCTTGTGCTGTTGTGCCTTTTGAGCAGCCCGGCCGCTGCGGACTTCCGGCTCTGCAACAACACCGCGAGCAGGGTCGGCATTGCGCTGGGCTACAAGGACGCGGAAGGGTGGACCACCGAGGGATGGTGGAACGTCTCCTCGCGCAGTTGCGAAACCCTGCTGCGCGGCACCCTCGTGGCTCGCTACTATTACATCTATGCCCTGGACTACGATCGCGGCGGGGAGTGGTCGGGGCAGGCCTTCATGTGCTCGCGTGACAAGGAGTTCACGATCAAGGGCACCGAGAATTGCCTGGCGCGCGGGTTCGACCGCACCGGCTTCTTCGAGGTGGATACCGGCGAACAACGCGCCTGGACCGTGCAACTCACCGAATCCAACGAACAGCCACCCGCGCAGCGCGTGCCCGGCATTCCTGGAACGCTCGGACCCGGCGGACCTGGCAACGTTCCGGGCATCCCCAATTCCCCGGGCACCACCGCTCCCGGGTTGCCTCCGGCCGGAACCAGACCATGAGACGTTTACGGCGGATCAAGATTCTCGCTACGCTTGGCCCGGCTTCCTCTGACAGCGCGATGATCCGCCGCTTGTTCGAGGCTGGCGCCGATATGTTCCGCATCAACATGAGCCACACCTCGCATGATAAGATGCGAGAGCTGGTCAAGACCATTCGCAATGTCGAAAGCAGCTATGGCCGTCCGATCGGCATTCTGGTTGATTTGCAAGGCCCCAAGCTTCGCCTCGGCGCCTTCGCCGAGGGCTCCGTGCAGCTCAAGAACGGAGAAAGCTTCGTCCTCGATTCCGAAAAGGCGGCTGGCGACAACAGGCGCGTGCAGCTTCCTCATCCAGAAATTCTAGCCGCCCTCCGGCCGGGACACGCGCTCCTGCTCGACGATGGCAAGGTACGGCTGATCGCGGAGGAAACCTCGCCCGAGCGTACCGTCACGCGCGTCGTGATCGGAGGCAAGATGTCCGATCGCAAGGGCGTCAGCCTGCCCGATACGGACCTGCCGGTTTCAGCCATGACGGCAAAGGACCGCGCCGATCTTGAAGCCGCGCTGGTCACCGGGATCGACTGGGTGGCACTGTCGTTTGTGCAGCGTGCCGAGGATGTCAGCGAGGCCAAAAAGATGATCCGAGGCCGTGCCGCGGTGATGGCCAAGATCGAAAAGCCGCAGGCGATCGAGCGGCTTCCCGAAATCCTGGAGGTCTCGGACGCCTTGATGGTGGCGCGCGGCGACCTAGGGGTGGAATTGCCGCTCGAGCGAGTGCCGAGCCTGCAGAAGCAGATGACCCGGCTAGCGCGGCGCGCCGGCAAGCCGGTCGTGATCGCCACCCAAATGCTGGAATCGATGATCCAAAGCCCGGTGCCGACCCGCGCAGAAGTCTCGGACGTCGCGACAGCGGTCTATGAAGGCGCCGACGCCATCATGCTTTCGGCAGAATCGGCCGCCGGAAAATTCCCGGTAGAGGCCGTCGCCACCATGAATCGCATTGGCGAGGAAGTGGAGCGTGATCCGACATACCGCGGCGTGCTCAACGCGCAGCGCGCGGAGCCGGAGCCGACCCCGGGCGATGCAATCGCCGATGCTGCCCGCCAGATAGCGGAGACGCTGGATCTCTCCGCCATCATTTGTTGGACCAGCTCAGGTTCGACCGCGTTGCGGGTCGCCCGCGAGCGACCGAAGCCGCCGGTGGTGGCGATCACGCCCAATCTCGTCACCGGGCGCAAGCTCTCCGCGGTCTGGGGCGTACACTGCGTCGTCGCTGAAGACGCCCACGATCTGGACGACATGGTGAGCCGCGCCGGCTCCATCGCGTTCCGGGATGGCTTTGCAAAGGCCGGCCAGCGCGTCATCATTGTTGCCGGCGTGCCGCTCGGCACACCGGGCACGACCAACATGGTACGCATCGCCTCCGTCGGGCCGGACGGCGACGCCGATATGTGAAGGATCCAGGCCTTAGCCTAGTAGCGTGGCTTCCAGCGTGATCTTCGTGTTCAGCAGTTTCGAGACCGGACAGCCCGCCTTGGCCTTGCCGGCAAGCTCCTCGAACTTGGCCTTGTCAGCTCCGGGAATTTTCGCCGTTAGCGCCAGATGCACCGAGGTGATCGAGAAACCATCCCCCTGCTTCTCGAGCGTAACATCGGCCTTTGTCTCCATCTGCTCGGCTGTGAGCTTGGCCTCGCCCAGGATCAACGACAGCGCCATGGTGAAGCAGGCGGCGTGCGCCGCACCGATCAACTCTTCGGGGTTCGAGCCGGGCTTGCCTTCGAAGCGGCTGGCGAACCCGTAAGGGTAATCCTTGAGCGCGCCGCTCTTGGTTGAGATCGCGCCCTTGCCATCCTTGATGCCGCCCTGCCACTTGGCCGATCCAGATGTGGTGGTCATAGTTTCGCTCCTTGCTCCTTAGGTGAGCCGCCTAACCGGCGGCATGCCTTTCACCATGGCAAACCCTTGCGTCAAAGCAATGTCAGCGGTTTTTTTATGCCCCGACCAGGGCCTTGGCAGGGAGTACCGCCTGCACCACCAGCCCACGGGCCCGTGCATCCATCACGCCGACCGCCCGCAGCGCCAGCAAAGTCACGGTCTGCACGGCATCGCGCAGCTTGGCGGGTTCGTCGACATTGTCCGGCGCGAGGGGACCGACAAGGGATTCATGCAGTGCGCCGAGCAACGCCGTCGCCGCCAGCGAGGTGTCCTGGGCCGGAAGATGTCCGGCGCGAACCGCCGCATCGATCCTGGCCGCAATCTCGCCGGCTATTTCGCGGCGGCTTGCCAGTCGTGAGGCGGTAACGTCGACGTCCACCGGCTCCGCCAGGATGCCCCATGCAAGTTTTCGTTGCGACATGACATGCACGGCTACTGTCGTAACCGCGGCTGCGAGTGCCGAAGAGGGCCCGGGCGCCGCGTCGGCCGCGCGGCGGATCGCGGCCAGTTCGTCGCGCGAGACCTCTGCAATCAGTTCGGAAATCAAATCCGCCTTCGACGGGAAATAGCGGTAGACGGTACCCGCGGCGACATTGGCGCGGACCGCGACCGGCGCAATCTGCACCGCCACCATGCCGCCTTCAGCGGCGGCATACCGCGCGGCTTCCAGAATGGCGCTCCGCCGCGCCGCGAGGCGTTTTACCACCTGATGGGTCCGTCGATAGACCATTGCCCGCGTCTCTCGTCTCATGGCGCACCTCTGACATTAGCGAGGCACGCTTGTTCGTTGTCGTTAGCGACCCGATACGATCGTTGAAGAACTGAACAACTATTCAGGATCAATGACAAGGCGGAAAACTGAGAAAAGAAATATGTCACTTCCGGAGCTATCGCAGCCTGCACAAAGCGCGGGGGCGCGCCTCCGTTAACGACGCAATAACTACAGTTCTTTCGCCAAAATTAAGCGACTCGCGCGAACTATGCCTTATCAAACATCGGTGCGGCATGATCGACTCGAACGCTGGCATTGCGTGGCGGCTGTTCCACCTGAACTGGCTTCCGATTGCCGCCATGGGTGGCGTTCTGCTGCTTGGGCTGCTCTTCTGCGGCTTCTCCATCGAGCCAGTTGCCCTTGCAATCCCCACGGCGGTTGCGGCGCTGCTGGCGGTGACGGCCTACGCGTATACTTTTGCAAAAACAAATAGGGCGGATCCAAAGCTCACATTTCCGCTCGGCGCGATCTCGCAACTGCTGCTTGTCGTAACGATCATGGGGCCGCTCACCTACCTGGCCGGCACGGCCAATTGGCCGCTGCAGGATGATGTACTGCTTACGATCGATCGCGCGCTGGGAATGGATCCGGAGTTGATCGCCAGTTACGTCAACGATCATGGCTGGCTTGGAGAATTGCTCCTGCGCGGCTACGGCCTGATCAAATGGCCGCTGCTTGGGATACCGATCGTTCTCGCTCTGGTATCGAGATTGGTGCGGTTGCAGCTGTTCGTCTTGGCATTCAGTCTGGCGCTGATCCTGACAGTCTCGATCTCAGCCTTCATGCCGGCCATCGGAACCTATTACGGCCTCAACATCGCGCCATCGAAATTCCCATCCGTGGACGCCTCGTTGTATGCGGCGCAGCTGCGGGACATTCTGGCCTTGCGCGAGGGCTCGTTGCGTCATCTTGAGTTGTTCAAGCTCGCCGGCATCGTGTCCTTTCCGAGCTTTCACGCCGCATCGGCCGTTCTCTACATGTGGGCGCTTTGGCCGGTGCGTGTCATCGGAAGTCTTTCCGTCGCGCTCAACCTTCTGATGATTGCGGCGACGCCCGTGATCGGCGCTCATTACATGATCGACGTGATCGGTGGCGTCGGGATTGCTACGCTGTCCATTTTGCTCAGTAAGTACTTTTCGGGTGTGTTGAGACCGTCGTCATCGACAGCCTATGCTGTGCAAACTGCGCCCGCGTTGTTGCCGGTGTGGCGCTAAGCAGCGGAGACGCGGAGATGGCCGTCGAAGCTTGCAACAAAAAAAGGGCCCATCGGGCCCTTTTTCGCGCGTCCGGTGTTGGGCCGGCTTATTTCAGACTTGTCGAGATCGAATCGAAGTTGGTCGAGAGCTTGGTGCCGACGCCCTGGACCGCAGCAATAATCGCGAGCGCAATGCCAGCTGCGATCAGGCCGTACTCGATCGCGGTGGCGCCAGACTCGTCCTTCACAAAATGTGCAACAATATTCTTCATAGCTTAGAGCTCCAAGAAGCTGCTGACTGGATCTGGTCTCATCGGCTAAAGCGCCGCGACCACACGGCTCAACCTACTGTTTGGAACTTGCGCCCCAGTTAATTTGGTCGGTTAAACACGAAGCAACCAAAACGTAGCCACCCGAGCTCGTCGTGAATGGTACCCAAATTAGCTCTTGCGATATGCTGGCTTTTGCAACGAAAAGGGCTTCGAAGCAATTCGAAGCCCTCTTAAAAAAGAAAGGACTCCGTCGGAGCCCTTCCACTGTTCAGTATGACCGGCTTATTTCAGGCTGGTCGAGATGGTGCCGAAGTTAGTGGAGAGCTTGGTGCCGACGCCCTGCACAGCGGCGATGATCGCGAGCGCAATGCCGGCTGCGATCAAGCCGTACTCGATCGCGGTGGCCCCGGACTCGTCCTTCACAAAAAGCGCAAGAAGGTTCTTCATGGTTGTAGCTCCAAGAGGCTGCTGACTAGATCTGGTCTCATCGGCTATCCAGCGCCGTGACCACACCGGCCAACCTAGTTTTGGAAACTTGAGCCACGGTTAATTTGGTTCGCTAAACAGGCCCACGATCACCCGTGTTCCCCCTATGGTAAATTACGACTGAAGCGATTGCTTCAAGATCGATGCTGCTGCGGGCTCCTCCGCCTTTGCACAGGCTCTTCGAGCGTTGATTTGCCAACTCGACGGTTAGCTCAGTTAACGTCCTGTTCGCCAAACATGCTCATATCACCACCGCGAAAGCCGGCGATTTACGCGAGCTATATCGCGGCATGGTCCAGTAGCTGAACGTAAGCTCAATCACCTGTTTCAGCCGAGCCAGCAAGTAGATGTCTGATGTCATGAACGGCAACGCGAATGTCCGAGGCATCGCGCGAGCATTGATACCCGTTTGTGCCGGCGCGGCGGCCTATCTGTTCTTTCTATCGATCGGCGACATCCTGCTCCGCGATTCCGACACCTTGTGGCAGATCAAGGTCGGGCAATGGATTCTCGATCACGGGGCCATGCCCTATACCGACGTCCATTCATTCACGCGGTTCGGCGCGCCATGGATGTCGAGTTCCTGGCTCTCTCAGGTGCTTTATGCCGCCGTTCATGGCTCGATGGATTGGGCGGGGCCGGTCATCCTGACCTCGATTGCGATTGCCACAACGGTCGCCGTCTTCATCTACTTGTTGGGTCCAAATCTCGGCCCAGTGCCCGCGATGTTGCTTGTCACCCTGGCGTTGCTGATGTCGGGAACACATTTCCTGGCACGCCCCCACATGCTGGCGCTCCCGGTCTTGCTGGCGTTCGTCGGCGGATTGATGGGGGCTGCGGATCGTCGCAGTCATCCTTCATGGCTCTTGTTGCCGCTGATGGCGCTGTGGGCCAATCTGCATGGCGGATTCCTCCTGGGGCTCGCGCTGATTGGACCCATCGGCCTGGAAGCAGTCTGGTGCAGCGACCCCAAACGGCGCGTTGTGCTTGCAATGCGATGGGCGCTGTTTGCGATTGCCGCTCTGGTAGCGAGCTGCTGTACACCGTACGGCTGGAACACTCTGTTGGGTGCGACGAAAATCCTCAGTCTGGGCAAGCTGCTGTCACTCATCTGGGAGTGGATGCCAGCCGATTTTAGCTCAATCAGCTTTTTCGAAGCCGCCCTTCTCGGGCTGATCGGCATTGCCTTCTATCGTCGGCTCGTGTTGTCCGTGCCGAGAATCCTGCTGCTGTTGGGCTTGATCTGGATGGCGTTGACTCACGCCAGAAACATCGAAGTCTTTGCATTCCTGGCTCCACTTGTTCTGGCCAAGCCAATCGCCGAACAATGGGGGACCGGTAGAAATGCGTCCGCTGCGCTTTCGGAGAACCGCCCGCCCCTTTTTAAAGTGGTGCTTGCGACGCTCGCGGTGATCGTCGCCGGATCCGCTTTCACCGGGACCTTCCTGGCGCACCATTCCTTTTCATTCGTCAGGTCTCAGCCCGTCGAAGCCGTTGACGTGCTCAAACAGCGACGCGCAGAGCGCATATTCAGCACGGCTCCCGTTGGAGGCTATCTGATCTTCCGCGACATCAAGGCTTTTGTCGACGGCCGCGCGGAACTGTACGGCGAACATTTCGTGATGGATTATTTCGATGCGATCGCGGGTAAGGATGTCGAGACCTTGCTGCGCCTGCTGGAGACGTACCAAATAGACGCCACCCTCCTAAGTCCAACACTGCCCGCGGCCAAGCTGCTGGACCACGTAGCGGGCTGGAAACGGCTGTATGCCGACAAGCTCGCGGTCATCCACGTCCGCGAGGACCGCGCCAGCCGGAACCTATCCTCCATATCGGAAGTGGCACCACACCTGGAATAGACGCCAGGACTGGCCGCAAGTAGTCCCGCTCAGTTTCCCGTCTCCAGTTCGCCGAAGCGCTCCCAGGTCTTCCCATTGAAGCGCATGAACTGCATCTGGTCGACGGGTACGTGATCGGTCGGTGAGGTGTTGAGCTTGATGCCGGGCAGCAGCATCGGCAACTCAAGGTCCTTAATCGAGTAGGCCTGCCTTAGGATGTTCTCAGTCGAGAGATCGTCACCGCAGGCCCTCAGCACATGCTCCAGCGTCATCGCACTGTTGTACGAGTTGACGTAATTGGTGTCATGCATGTCGGCATCGGGCGCATACTTCACCATGAACTCGCGCCATGTCTTGACGCCGGGGTCGTCCTTCCACGCCGGATCATCGGGATCCTTAATGTAGGCGGTGGAAAGAATGCCGGTACCGGCCTGCAGCCCGGCAGGCTCCATCACGGTGTTGATCCAGACCGCGACATTGGACAAAAATATCGTGGGCTTCCAGCCTATCTCGTACACCTTGCGGATCGATTGCGCCGCGAATTTCGGCGTTGCCGCGATCACCAGGACGTCGGCTCCAGACGCTTTTAGTTTGACGATCTGAGAGTCGATGGTCGGATCTTGGACCTCGTAGGTGGTCGCCGTGACGGTGGAATCAAATCTATCGCCGAGCACATCCTTGAGTCCCAACAAGTAGTCGCGGCCGAAATCGTCGTTCTGCGAGATCACGGCGAATTTCGCGTTCTGGTTCTTGGCAAGAGCGTACCGCCCGTAAAGCCGCGCCTCGTAGCGGAAAGGCGCCTGTACGCCCAATGTTGCTTGCGGGTACTGCGCGAGGTCGGCGAACTTGGAGGCGCCTGAGCCAACGAACAGTTGCGGGACGTTCTTGCTCTGCAGATACTTGGCAATCGCGGTGTTGTGGGCGGTGCCGATCGAAGAGAAGATCAGTGCGACCTCGTCGCTCTCCACAAGCCGTCTGGTTTGCTCGACAGTTTTCGGCGGGGCATAGCTGTCATCCAGAGAGATCAGGTTGACCTTCCGACCGTTGATCCCGCCCCGCTCGTTCAACATTTTGAAATAGGCAACCTCGCCCTTCCCGAGCGCGCCGAAAGCCGACACCGGGCCGCTATAGGGCATTGTCTGCCCAACCTTGATTTCGGTCGATGTGATACCACGCATCTCGGCCGCCGGCAGGCCGGACACCCGCAGCATTGTCAGCGCGGCGATAACGCCCAATCTCCCAACGAAACGCATCGACACCCTCCCGGCCCAGGCAAGGCGGCTCAGGCCGCTCTTGATCGAACGTCGAAAGATGTCACGACGCTCGATCAATGCCAATTATTATCGCGGTGAAATGACGAGACGGGGCCGGCAAAAAAAACGTGGCGCCGCCGCCGCGTTTTTCAAATAAAGGCCGAAGGCGCATCACGCCTGCGGTTGGGGCTCCAGTCCCGGATCGGGGTCAGGACGTGGCCGTGGTTTGCCAGCTGGAGGAACCGCCGAGGTGCGCGGCGTCGTCGGCTCCAGCACCGACTCCCGGTTCGGCTTCTTGCCTTTGAGCAGATCCTGGATTTCTTCCCCGGTCAGCGTCTCATATTCGAGCAGGCCCTTTGCGAGAGCTTCGAGGTCGGCCCGTTTTTCAGTCAGGATTTTGGTAGCCTCGTTGTAACCTTCCTCGACCAGACGTCTGATCTCGCTGTCGATCTTCTGCACCGTGGCCTCGGAGGCATTCTGGGTGCGTGATACCGACATGCCGAGGAACACCTCGTCCTGGTTTTCGCCATAGGAAACCGTGCCGAGTTCTTCGGAGAGACCCCAGCGCGTCACCATCATCCGTGCCAAGCGTGTCGCCTGCTCGATGTCCGATGCCGCGCCCGAAGTAACCTTTTCGCGGCCGAACACCAATTCTTCGGCGACCCGGCCGCCCATCATGATAGCGAGCCGCGAGGTCATCTGCTCGAGCGACATCGACAACTTGTCTCGCTCCGGCAATTGCATCACCATGCCGAGCGCGCGGCCACGGGGGATGATCGTCGCCTTGTGGATCGGATCGGTTGCAATCACGTTCAGGCCGACGATCGCATGGCCGCCTTCGTGATAGGCGGTCAGCATCTTCTCTTCTTCGGTCATCACCAGCGACTTCCGCTCGGCGCCCATCATGACCTTGTCCTTGGCCTCTTCGAACTCGGCCTGCGTCACCATGCGCTTGTTTCGTCGTGCGGCCGTCAAAGCCGCCTCGTTGACGAGGTTCATCAGGTCAGCGCCGGAGAACCCTGGAGTCCCACGCGCGATGGTCTTGAGGTTGATATCGGGCGCCAGCGGCACCTTGCGAACGTGAACCTTGAGGATCTGTTCGCGCCCGACGACGTCCGGGTTTGGCACCACCACCTGACGATCGAAACGGCCGGGACGCAACAGCGCGGGATCGAGCACGTCGGGACGGTTCGTCGCCGCGATCAGAATCACGCCTTCGTTGGCCTCGAAACCGTCCATCTCGACCAGCAACTGGTTCAACGTCTGTTCGCGCTCGTCATTGCCGCCGCCGAGACCGGCGCCACGGTGACGGCCGACGGCGTCGATTTCGTCAATGAAGATGATGCAAGGCGCATTCTTCTTCGCCTGCTCGAACATGTCGCGGACGCGGCTGGCGCCGACCCCCACGAACATCTCCACGAAATCCGAACCCGAGATAGTGAAGAACGGAACATTGGCTTCGCCCGCCACAGCTCGCGCGATCAGTGTCTTGCCCGTACCGGGAGGGCCGACCAGCAGCACACCACGCGGAATCCGGCCGCCCAGCCGTTGATACTTGCCGGGGTCGCGCAGGAATTCGACGATCTCCTGCAGGTCCTGCTTCGCCTCATCGACGCCGGCGACATCCTCGAACGTGACGCGGCCATGCGCTTCCGTCAGCATCTTGGCGCGCGATTTGCCAAAGCCCATCGCCTTCCCCGCCCCGCCCTGCATCTGACGCGATAGGAATACCCAGACCCCGATGAGCGCGATGAACGGCAGCCACGAGACCAGAAGCGAGACGAACCATGGCACGTTGTCGCCAGGCGGCTTGGCGGTGATCTGGACCTTGCCATTATACAGACGCGAGACCAGCGTGGGGTCGTTCGGCGCGTAGGTCTGGAAGCTCGAGCCGTTGGTAAAGGTGCCGTGGATATCCGGACCCTGGATCACCACGTCTCGGACATGGTTCTGATCGACCTCGGTCAAAAGCTGCGAGAAGGATATGTCCTGCGAGGATGCGCGTTGACCGGGGTTCTGAAACAGCGTGAACAGCGCCAATAACAGCAAAACGATAATGACCCAGAGGGCGAAGTTGCGCAGATTGGCGTTCATCGATCTTCCTTCGTGGTCGCGCGGATCGCGGCCTTACGTCCTTTGGGCAGGCAGGAGGCAATGCCTCGGTGGACTGCAGTACAATCTAGGTGCCGCCCCGGTCGATGCCAAGGGAACCACATGGGACTATTTAGCCCATCCTAGCGGCCTTCCCGTTCAAATAATGGCGCTAACAGCGAGCCTCTTTCGAGGTGGTTAAGGGCCGAACGCAGTAGAAGCCGCTTAGATCGTGTCCCCTCTGGCGCCCTCATCGCGAGCGCCGACGCAACGGCGCGGCTTCGACGCGGATCCGGCCATGAACGAGGCTAACGAGTGCACCTGCGAGCGTCTGCTTTAGCCTCGGCGCGGACTTCCGGCGCGGACGTGCAGTCTCTCCAGACGCCCTATCCAGCGCCGCCAGCAAGCTCTCGACCTTGCCCAATTCTGCCGGGCCCTCATGACCAAAGCGGTTGATCGCACGCAGCAAAAGCCGTAGCCGGACTTCATCGGGCATTGCGGCAAACGCCTGCGCGTCGAAGGTCTGGGCGACGAAAGTCCGCGCTTCAGGATCCAGCCGAAAAAACCCGCGATCCGTGAACGCCAGATAGCGCTCGGCCCCGTTAGCAAGCACCTCGAGAGCCGCGTTGGCCCGGGCGAGCCGCCAGGCCAGTCGCGTCAGGTTGCGCGCATCGCCACCCTCGGCGACCAGCGCCGGCATGATCTTGCGCAAACGCGGCCGCGTGAAACTCAGATCGGCGTTCGTGGGATCCGCGGCAAACTCGATTTTTGCCTTTTTGATCGTCGCTAAAAGCTGCGACTTCGAAACTTCCAGAAACGGCCGCGCGAGCCGCACACCATCGCGATCGGCCTCCCGCGTCATAGCCGCAAGACCCGCGATGCCGCTGCCACGCAGCAGTCGCATCAACAGCGTCTCGGCCTGATCGTCGCGGGTATGAGCCGTGAGGATATGGGTCGCATTGCTGCGCCGGGCCGCCTGGGTCAGCAACCGGTACCGCGCCTCCCGCGCAGCCGCGGGCAACCCGGTTTCGGGCTTGGGGCCGGTCCATCGCAGGGTCCGATGCGGCAGATCGAGGCTGCGAGCCAGACGCTTGACCATACGCGTCTCGCGGGCCGACTCAGGGCGCAGCCCGTGGTCAACCGTAACGGCGACCAGCTGCGGGCCGCGTGCAAGGGTTCGGCGCCACCGCGAGGCGAGCCACATCAACGCCATCGAGTCGGGCCCGCCGGACACGGCGAGAACGATCGCGGGCGCTCCCTTCCAGTCCGCGAACAGGCGCTTTGCATCGCTGGCCGAAATTGGGGAATGGTCTTCGTCGCTGCGCATCGGCCCATTGCAAGACCGCTGAAGGCGCCGGGTCAAGCCTCCCGGTATCACTCCGCCCGAGGGCCGTTCCAGCGCGACGCCGTGTCGAGCAAACTGTGCAGCTAGTCAGGCAACTTTCAGCACTTGACGCGCTTTTGCTCGCGATCCACTGCCGCTTTGACCCCGCTGGACGCGCGTGGATATTTCCGTGTCACTTCGCCAAGCGCGGCGCAGGCTGCTTCCTTTTCTTTCAGAGCCGCGAGCGACTGCCCTAGCCGCAGCAGCGCATCGGGGGCCTTTGCGGACTTGTCGAACTTGGTGGTGACTCCCAAAAACGCCTCCGCGGCGTCCCTGAATTGCTGCCGCTGAAAATAGCTTTCTCCCAACCAGTATTGGGAGTCGGCGATCAGCGGATCACCCGGATTTTTGCGGGCGAAGCTCCGCATGGTCTCTTCTGCAAGGGCGTAATCCTTGCGCTGCATGTAGCCGATGCCGAGATCGAACTCGTCCTTGGGGCTCGCCGAGGGCGGCAAGGTGGTCAACGTGGGGCTTGCGACCGGGGCTCGCGGCGACGGCACCACGCCGGGCCCGCCGAGTGCAACCCCGGTGTTGGCGAGATCGAGCGGCTCTCCCGGACCGCGGCCGCCCGGGGCGCCGATCGGCGCTTCGGCCGGCATCGGGAGCTGACCGCCGCCAAGGGCGCGCGGGACCCCGGGTGCATTCGGATTCTGGGTCGGATCGAAAGCATCGCCGCGCCGCCTGCCCTGCATCGGAGGCGACCCAACCGCCTCTTGCGCGATCGGCGCCGGCGCGGCGATCTGCTGCTGCTCATAGGTCGGTTGCCGGTAGGCGGGACCGGGCTGCAGAGGCGGTGCCACCGCCACGCTGGACTGGGGCATTGCCGGCTGCGCGGCCGGCGCAGCCTGCGCGCCGGTCTGAAGCATTCGCAGCCGCTCTTCGAGCTGCCGGTTGCGGTACTGCAACTCCTCGTTTTGTCCGGTGAGTTGCCGCAAGTGATTCTCGAGCTGTTGAATCCGCATTTCCAGATCGTCTGATTGCGCCCAAACCGGGGAGCACGACGCGAGCACCGCGATGATCGCTGTGGCGCGCATAAGTTGATGATACCGGATAAACATTTGGGCCTGACGATCAGATCTGTGGGAGCGAAAACGCACCACATTGAGGGAGGGAGTACGCCAAAAATGTGACTTGGATGCCTCTCGGATGCATCTTGCGTCGTATGGTTTAGTGTCCGTCTCTAAACAAGCAAGCGGCCTTGCCGACGGACTGAACGATCAAGGGGAGACGGACCATGCATGTCCTCGTCAACGGAGTCCGGCTGTTCTTTGATGTCGAAGGCGCGAAGCTGCAGCCGCATGGTCCGCTCATGCGCGAAAAGCCGACACTGCTGATGCTCCATGGAGGGCCCGGCTTCGACCACTCGATTTACAGGCCTGCCTATTCAGGACTGGCTGACATCGCTCAGGTTATTTATCTGGATCATCGCGGCAACGGCCGCAGCGAGGATGGAGTTCGCGAGGACTGGAACCTGGCGCAATGGGGCGATGACGTTCGGATGTTTTGCGACGTCCTGGGGATCGCGAATCCCATAGTCCTCGGCGCATCATTCGGCGGCATGGTCGCGCTGGCTTACGCCACCCGTCATCCACAGCATCCCTCGAAGCTGGTATTGATCAGCACGGCAGCCGCCGGCGGTACGCACCGGGAGCGGCGGGTGGAGCTGTTCGAGCGCTTCGGCGGCCCGCAAGTCGGGGCGTTGGCGCGCCGCCGATTTCTGGAAGTCGCAGGTCACGCGGATCAGGCGTCGATTGATGATTGGAGGCGACTTGCAATGCCGCATTACACGAGGATTCCGCGCGACCCGGATGCGGCGCGTCGGGCGGTTAACCGGCCCGAGGTGCTGCACTGGTTCACGAGGCCTGGTGGCGAAAGCGACAGCTTCAACATGTTTGCGGATCTCGGCCGGATCGAATGTCCGACTCTCGTGCTCGGCGGCGAGGACGACCCGATACACCCCATCGAGAGTCAGGCAGAGATCGCGGCGGCGCTCCCGCCGCACTTGGTGCAGTTCGAGCGCTTTCCCGATTGCCGGCATGCGGTGATACCCGACGCGCCTGAGCGCGGTTTGGCCGTGATCCGGGAGTTCATCGAGCGGAAATGACGCCCGTAGCAGAACCGGCGCCCGAAGGCGCCGGTGCGGATGCTCAACCGGATAGGTTACGAGCTTGCGTTCAGCACTGTCACCGCACGTCGATTTTGCGACCAGCAGGAGATGTCGTTGCAGACCGCAACGGGGCGTTCCTTGCCGTAGGAGATCGTCCGCATCCTCGAGGCATCGACGCCCCGCGATGCGAGGAAGGTTCGTACCGACTGAGCACGGCGCGCACCCAGCGCGATGTTGTACTCGCGGGTACCGCGCTCGTCGGCATGGCCTTCGATAGTGAACGAGTAGCGGTTGTAGCTCTGCAGCCAGCGCGCCTGCTTCTCCAGAGTAGCGATCGCCTGCGGCGACAAATCGGTTTGATCGCTCTCGAAGAACACGCGGTCCCCGACATTGACCACAAAGTCCTGCTGACTTCCCGGCGATGCCGCGCTTGCCATCGCGCCGTCGGCGCCGATGTTCTTGTTGGCGCAGGCGCCCATCGACAGCGCCACTGCCAGAACGGCGGCTAATTTGAATCCCTGGAGGATACGCATCTGATGTTTCATTCCGGAGCCTCCACGCTCACGTTTTTCGACTGTCATCCGGTCTACAGGGCGAGGGTTAAGCGAACGTTCCATCAACCTTGATGGGCTCTTGCCGAACCCGATCAAATGCCCACGAACGGCGGAAAGCGGCCGCGATAGTTAATGGGTTCTAAATGTGGCGCTAGGGTGAAGGCAAGCCGATGCGGGCAAGGGACCGGGGGGTTTTCAACCGCTCCGACGCCGATCTGCAACACCTGCTCGCAGTATGAACGATAAAAAGGGCCTTGGGTGAACCTGCCGCCCGTTAGCTCTGAGAAGATCGCGAATCAGCGGCGCGGTTGCAGCGGGACCATCGAGGCGCGCTCGAGGCCCGGCACCAGATCTGCGGGCGTTCCCTTGCGCTCAAACAGCATCCGCCGTTCGAAAGCGGTCGAACGCATGAACGGAAAACGCTGGAAAACCTTCTCGCGTATCGACGGATAATGGGCCGCCATCAACCCGACCGGCTTGATCAAGCCCGGAAAAAGCCTGGGTTCACCAAGCGGTTCCTGCAGAAACACCTTGCGATAAAACGCCCGGTGCTCGGGACGAACATTGGCCAGGCCGATATCTGCATTGAAGTGACAGCACGCCATCCAACCCAGCCTCACCGTGACATAAGGAAGCTCGGGAAATCGCTTTGCCTTCTCGGGATCGGCAACGAAGCGCGTCGGGTCGATAACGATCCGCCCACGATCCAGCTCGGGATGCAGAATATCGGCGAACATCTCGGATGATGGCGAACCTCTCCAACGGGACGTTAGAACGCTGACGCGAATGGAGCTGAAAAGTTCGCCGTGGATATAGATGCCGAATGTCCAGGCGTTAGGGGAGTCATCGTAACGATCGATGACGCGCTCGGACTCGCTGGGCAAAATTGCGCCCTCACGGAGATAGGCTCGGTAGCGCAAACGATAGATGTTGTCTTTTTCTTGCGGCGTGATGGCTAGGCGATAATCCACCTGCTCGAGCGGGTCCGTGCTGCGCTCCGGAACAAGAGAGATGGATTCAGCCGCCGATCTCATTCGTAACTCCTTGCCACTGCCAAAAAGTAATTCCGGGGATATAAAAAACGATTAACAGCTTCTTAATGGCCGGGCAAAGAGTTCGCGGAGATAGGGTTAATCTCGGCACGAGTCAAAAAAATTTGCGCGCATCGCACGGCGCAGAACAATCTGCGCGCGAACAAGCCAATGTTTTACGCGATTGATCTTGCGACAAGAACCGCGCGCTGCTCGTCGGGCAGCCGTCGACCATGCGAAGCATTCAGCAGTTGGCGGATTCGCACCGCAGGCACCGGCCGACTGAATAAATATCCTTGCGCCTCCGTTACGGTACCGTCGGCGCTGATCAATTCGAGTTGCTCGTTGGTCTCGATGCCTTCGACAACCACCGACATCCCGAGATCGGCACTTAGCCGCGCAACTCCACGCAGCAGCGTCAGCGGCCGATCGCTGTCGATGCCTTCGAGGAACGATCGGTCGATCTTCACCTTCTGCAGCGGGAAGTTATGGAGATAGCTCAGGCTCGAATATCCGGTGCCGAAATCGTCAAGCGAGATACGCACGCCAATCGCGTGAAGCTGAGACAACAAGTCGTGCGTAAGCTGGGTATTGCGCAACAGCGATGATTCCGTGATCTCGATCTCAAGGCGATGCGCGGGCAGTCCGGACACCTCAAGGGCGTAACGAACCTCGCTCAGTACGTCGCGTTGGTGGAACTGTTGCGGCGAGAAATTGATTGCGACGCTAACGTCTTCCGGCCATTTCGTGCATTCCATGCAGGCTTTGCGCAAGATCCAGCGGCCGAGGTCGAAGATCAACCCCATATCCTCGGCTACCGGAATGATATCGATCGGCGACACCGTGCCGCGCGCCGGATGATTCCAGCGCAGCAGAGCCTCGCATGTGCCTATTCGTCCCGATTTCAGGTTGACCAGCGGCTGATAAAACAACTCGAATTCTTCGTTGGCGAGCGCCTTGCGTAGATCGAGCTCCAGAATGCGGCGCGCTTCGACGGTTTGCGCCATCTCGTCCCGGAAGAAGCAGAAGGTGCCGCGGCCGTCTGCCTTGGCGCGGTACAACGCCATGTCGGCATTCTTCAACAGCGTGTCGGCACTGATGTCCGGCAAGGCCATGGCGATTCCAACGCTGGCGCCGATTTCGACCAGGTGGTTGCCGATCTGATACCGTTCGCTCAGGTGCTCGACTATTCGTCGGGCCAGGCTTGCCGCTTCTTCAGCCGATTTGATGTTCTGCTGAAACACCACGAACTCGTCGCCGCCGAAACGCGCGACGAAATCCTCCGGGCGCAGCATGGCGCGCAGCCGGTCGGCGACCGCGCACAGCAACTCGTCCCCGCAGGGGTGACCCAGAGTGTCGTTTACCTGCTTGAATTGGTCGAGGTCGATGAACAGCAATGCCGACAATCGTTCAGCGCTATTGGAGACCGCGAGCAGCCGTTCGATTTCGTCACGGAAGTTGAGACGGTTGGGCAGCGCTGTCAGTTCGTCATACCGCGCAAGGTGGCTGATTCGAGCTTCCGCGATCTTGCGTTCGGTGATGTCTTCCACCAGCACCACCGTGCCGCCGCCAGCCATTGGTTGAAAGGTCCAGGAAAACGACCGCGCACTTGCGGCCTCCGGATCGGTGGTGGTGATATCCCTGGCCTGCGAATTCTCGATCTCCGAGACGATCATGTCGCCGCTCGCAGCCGACAGCGCCCCAGCGCTCACGCAAGCAGCGACGATGTCAGGCGCGCTGGCGCCGCGATGCATGAGATCGTCGGACAGATTCATCATTTCGCTGAAACGATGGTTCATGACCGCCAACCGGCCGTCGGCCGCGAACATGCAAAGGCCGTGCGGCATGTTGTTCAATGCGGTGTCGAACTGGCCCGCAAGGGCCGCCTCGCGCTCACGCGCAATCAGAGCCCGCACGAAAATCGTCTGCAGGCTCGTCGAGATATGCTTGAGGGAAAAGAAGAACAGCACGTTCAGGACTGCCATCCCGAAATAGTACGGGCTTCCGTAAAGCGCCAACGCCAGCGTCAGCGGCCCGCAAGCAAGCAGCATTTGCACATGGAAGATCCACGGTCGCCCGTAGGTCCGACCGCCGCCGGCGGCTATATAGCAAAGCGTGACGGAAATGCAGATCAGGTGCGCTGCGGCATCGCTGCTGCCCAAAACCGCCACGATGCACCAGAGCCCAAGCGCGGCCGCGTAGAGCATTGCACCGAATTGGTACCGAAGTTCCCAGCGAACGGCCTCCTCCGGCGTCAATGGCTCATGGCGATTGCGATACTGGCGAGAGTCGAGAGCCCGGAGAGCGCCAGTCACGATCAGAAGCAGCACGCATGGCCAGAGCCATGCCATTCCCGTCTTCACGGCTGTCATGATTGCGGCGACCGTGGCGCAAAGCACGCCCGCAAACATCGGTCCCGGATCCTGGAATAGCGAGCCGACCAGCGCCGTGTGAATCGACGGCGACATTTTCTGGTCGGTATCTCCGCTCTGAGCTGCGAGCTGCATTTTGGATGTACGCGTCCTCTCCGGTGCGTACTTTTACCAGCCGCAGGTGAAGCCTTTCTGAGGGAACATCGTTACCGATTCGTTGCCATCAATTATCGGAGGCGAAAATAGCCACAAAAACAAAGGCCTGGCTCGCCACTCGGCGGCGGATGGGTGCGCCGCCTCCTCACCTGAAGCCGCAGCCAAACGGTTACGACAGCAGCGGCGACCAAGCCGGATCAGAGGCAAAGCCGGGCGTCGGCACCCGCTGCTCGTTCCGCCCCGAAATATCGACGGTGAACAGCGAAGGTCCACCACTGCCACCGGGATCGCGAAAGAACATCAGGACGCGCCCGTTTGGCGCAAATGTCGGCCCTTCGTTGTGGAATCCGGACGTGAGAATCCGCTCGCCGGAGCCGTCGGGCTTCATGATCCCGATGGCGAACTGTCCACCGCCTTGCTTGGTAAACGCGATATAGTCGCCGCGCGGCGACCATACCGGCGTCGAATAGCTGCCGCCCCCCTCGTCCTTGCTGAACGAGATGCGTTGGGCCGATCCGCCCGTTGCCGCCATCACATAAATCTGAGGCTTGCCGCCGCGGTCTGACTCGAAGCAGATGCGGGCACCGTCAGGACTGTACGAGGGCGAGGTATCGATCGCGGGCGTATCGGTGAGGCGAGTGGTCGACTTTGAACGCAGATCCATCACGAACAGGTTCGAATTACCGCCTTGCTGCAAGCTCATGATGACGCGCTGGCCATCGGGGGAAAAGCGCGGTGAGAACGACATGCCTGGGAAGTTGCCGACGATCTCGCGCTGGCCGGTCTCGATGTTGAACAGGTAGACGCGCGGGTCACCCTGGCCGAACTCCATGTAGGTGATTTCCTGCGTCGACGGAGAGAACCGTGGCGTCAGCACCAGATCCGAGCCGCGTGTCAGATAACGCACGTTCGCGCCGTCCTGATCCATCAGCGCCAGCCGCTTGACGCGCCGTTCCTTGCTGCCCGTTTCGTCCACGAACACCACCCGGCTGTCGAAATAGCCTTTGTCTCCGGTGAGGCGGTTGTAGATTTGATCGGAGATGATATGCGCGATCCTCCGCCAGTATTCCGGTGAGGTGAAGTACTGCTGGCCGATAAGCTGCTGGCCCGAGGCGATGTCCCATAGGCGGAATTCGGCCTTGAGCCGCCCATCGCCTTGGCGGGTCATGCGGCCGGTGACCAGCGCCTGCGCGTTGATGGTCTTCCAGCTCTGGAATTGCGGGGCCGCGTCGATGTTGACGATTTTTTCGATGAAGGCCGCCTGATCGATCGGAGCGAACAGTCCGCTGCGCCTCAGATTGTTCGTGATGACCTGGCCGACCCCGGCGCCGACCTCCCCATCTGCGGGCGATCCCGCCACGAAATCCGGAATGGCGATCGGAAGCGGCGCGACATTGCCTTCGGTAATCACAAACTTGGTTTGCGCGCCGGCAAGCGTCGGCATCAGCAACCCGGCTCCCGCTGCACCGCCACCGATGAGCACCTTACGGCGTGAGAGCGGCAATGGTGGAAGTGAAGACGACGTCACGAACATTGCTGGCTCACTTCCAAATCATCAACTCCGGAACATCTGCTTAGGATCAAAATCGATGTCCATGTATTTCCATTGCTCGTAGGTCTCGTCTCGAAGCATGGTGTAGGGCTGGCCCTGCAGCACCGCGCGGATAGCTGCCTCGGCCGCCGCCTGATAACGCGGCGAGGTCCCCGTCGAGATCACCTGAGGGGGTACAGCAAGGCGCCGATCGGGGTTTAGCCGGATCCGTACCGTGACATATAGCTCCTCCGGGTGTTCGACACCCGGCTGCACATTCCAGAGGCTCGCCAGGCGTGCACGCATGGCGTCAAGCTCCGATTGCGACAAGGTCGTGGCGGTGCCGCGCGTGCTGCCAAGCGACGCGGACGAATTCAGCGTCGCACCGGTGATCGTCTGGCGAGTGGGATCGCGCTTGTCCAGCAAAGCTGCGATTCTCGTTTGATCGAAAGTGCGCTCCTGCTTCGGCTTCGGCGGCGGGGGCGGCGCAGCCTTTGCTTCCTGCTTCGGCACCGGTTTCTTGGCTTCTTCTGTTTTCAGTGCTTCCGCGATCGGGTCGACCTTTGGCGGTTCGGGCTTCTTCTCGACCGGCTTGGGCTGGTCCTTGGGCTTGTTCTCGGTGACGGGCTTGGGCGGCTCAGGCTTTTTCTCAACCGGTTTTTCCACGGGCTTTGGCGGCGGCTCCGGCGCCGACGCCGTCACAATTTCCTTCTTTTCCGTGATCTTGCCGACCGCATCCTCGGCCGGCCTGGCATCGGCGACCTTCTCGACCAGCGGCTTAGGCTTGTCCTTTTCGCCGGTCTTTAGCCCGGCGGTGATCTTGGAGAGCTGATCGGCTGAAATGATATCGACCGGCATCGACTCGGGCGGCACCGCCTCCAGCGAGCGCGCGGAAAAGGAAACCAACCCCCACCCGATCACGAGTGCGTGGAGCGCGACCGACCCGATGAGTGTCTTGTCGACCTTCACGTTCCTTTATCCCTGATCCACTTCCGTCACCAGCGCCACGCGCCTGAAGCCCGCTTGCGAAAGCCGTCCCATAACTTTCATGACCGTGCCGTAATCGACCTTTTTGTCGCCGCGAACGAAGATCCGCTCGTCAAGCCCGCCGCGCGCATCCGTGATGGCCTTTAGCTTTGGCACCAGATCGCTCAGGCCTATCGCGGTGTCATTGAGAAACACTTCACCTTTCAGGTTGACCGAAAGCGTGAGTGGGTTCTTGTCCTGGTCAAGGCTCTTGGCCTGCGTCTGCGGAAGGTCGAGCGGCACGCCGACCGTCAACAGCGGTGCCGAGACCATGAAGATGATCAGCAACACCAACATCACGTCCACCATCGGGGTGACATTGATCTCCGCCATGACCGGGCGACGACGGCCGCGGCGGCCGCCACCGCCCGACGAACCACCCATGCTCATTGCCATGATCGGATGCTCATGATGCGCTCACAGTATATCGCCGCCTATGCCCGCTCGTCGATCTGGCGCGACAGGATCGCTGCAAATTCGTCGGCGAACCCCTCCAGCCGCTGGGCCTGCCGGTTAACCTCCGAGGTGAACTGATTGTAGAAAATAGTCGCCGGAATTGCGGCGATAAGGCCGATGGCGGTGGCAAACAGCGCCTCCGCGATGCCCGGTGCGACAACCGCAAGCGAAGTGTTCTTGGAAGCGGCGATCGACTGAAAACTTGACATGATGCCCCACACCGTCCCGAACAGGCCCACGAAGGGGCCCGCCGAACCGACCGTTGCCAGCACCAAAAGCCGGCGCTCCAGCCGCTCGATTTCGCGAGCGATCGACACGTTCATGACCTTCTCGATCCGCATCTGCAGCCCGGCAAAGGATCGCGCGTGGCTCTCGAAGGAGCGTTTCCATTCGCGCATGGCCGCCACGAAGCACGCCGCCATCGATTGTGTCGGCTTAGCCGACAGTGCGCGATAAAGCTCCTCGATCGACTCCCCGGACCAGAATGCCTGTTCGAAGCGGTCCATGGCGCGCTTGGTGCGGGAATAAAGAAAGATCTTGTCGATGGCGATCGCCCAGACCCAGACCGAACAAGCGAGCAGCCCCAGCATCACCGCTTTCACGATCCAGTGGGCCTGCAGGAACAGTGCGATCAGCGATACGTCGGTGGATGCGATCGGCAACGCTGATTGAGCCACGTCGGCCGGATTCATAAGCGGTATCCTCTCAACGCAAGTGTCCCAACGTCCTCCCGCAGCAAATGGCTGCCGGTTGCACAGCCCGCACCGGGCGAGGCGGTAAGCGCTAGCGCGAGAACCTTGTTCTGTGTCGCATGGGAGGCCCGTCCGAAGCCGGGGGTTGCTTCCATTGTCAACGTGTCAAAACGAGGGCTGTCGGCGCGTCTTTTCGCCTCTTACCAGACGCCAACCATGGTTAATACACCGTTACCAAAGGGGTTTGTGCCGGCCGGAAAAGCGGCAATCCGGTGCCCAAAAGATACCGAAATCAGTTCCAGGCCTTGAAAATGCAACCGCCCGTCTGCTTTCGCAGACGGGCGGTTTTGACTGGCGGAGGCTTGGCCGAGGAGTTGCCGACCACGCCGGGAGCTTGGGTTTAACCCTGGGACTGACCGTCCTGGGGCGGTGTCGGCCGTTGCCGATGCTGGGCCATGAACTGGTCGAACTCTTCTTTGTCCTTGGCGTGCCGCAGACGATCCAGGAAATCCCGGAATTCGGTCTGCTCTTCCTCGAGCCGACGCAAGGTTTCCATACGATATTCGTCGAATGCGCGATTGCCGCTGGAGGGAGGACCAAACGGGAAGCCGCGACGCTCCATCCGGCCGCGCATGCGTTCCATTTTATACTGCATCCGCTCCATCTTGTTCGACCAGCGATCCTGATGACTCCAGCAAGCCATTTTTCTGCTCCCGATTGTGAAAAAGAGAAGGGCCAACCCGATCGGCCACCACAGCAGGAAGCCGAGCACTGTCACCGCTATCCAGCCCGGGTGCCAAGGGGAATCGAGCATGTGCGGACGGTAGGATTCGTTGTCGGGACCGCGCCAGCGATTGACGTCTGCGGTGTAGGCCATTTCCCTCTCCATGACGGCATCACGCCGTTGTGAATGTAAATAACATTTACATACCTAAACCATCCCGCAGTTTTGTCAAGCGCGGCGCCGCCAGCGCGCCAGAATTTATTTTGGAGCGCCCCAAGGTCCGGAAGGGGGCACGGTCTGCTTCTGCTCGGCGTTTTGTGCGTGAGCGGAGGATCGGCGGTCGGTCGGAAAACCCAGACCCCGCAAATAAATCAGCACCTCCGCTTCGAGCAGTTCCTCTGCCGACATCGGCAACTTGCGCCTAGCCGCGTCTCCGCGCGCGAACAACGAAGCGATGCCATGTGACATGGACCAGATGTGCAGAGCCATCATCAAGGCCGGCGGACGCGGAGCACCCGCCGGCGACAATGCAGCGAGCCGTTCGGCGGCTGCTCGAAGCACCGAAAAAGCGCGCTCAGTCGCCGCAAAGAGAGCTGGATTTACATCGACCGGAACGCCCGATTCGAACATCGCCGAGTAAAACGCCGGCTCGTCGCGAGCAAACCCAAGGTAAGCTTTGCCGAGGCGCTCGAAGGCAGTCAGGGTGTCTGGACGGCCGTCGTCCCAAGCCTTTGTCAGGACCGCCTCGAACAGGTCAAACCCACGCAGCGCAATGCTAGAGAGCAGTTCGTCGCGATCGCGAAAGTGTCGGTAAGGCGCCGCCGGGCTAACGCCGGCCATTCGGGCGGCGTCGGCGAAGGTGAAGCCCGCTGCACCTTTCTCGGCGATCAAGCCGAGGGCCGCCTGCAACAACGCCTCTTTGAGATTTCCGTGGTGATAGCCGCGCTGGGCGCGGCTCTGTTCCTTGCGCCAGCTCATGTGAAGAGCTTTTACATGAGCCTAGCTCAAAGGTCACTAGGGCGAGGGTTAACGTCCTGAACTTCCCTGCAACTCGGTTAGTCCGGTCGCAGCCGCTTGAACATCTGCTGGAAAATCGGACATTTCCTGCACCTGGCGAATTTCGATGATCTCGTTACCGGAGGCGGGGCAGCGTTTCGCCCAGTTGATCGCCTCCTCGCGCGACTTCACATCGATCATCCAGTAGCCGCCGAGCACCTCTTTTGCCTCAGCAAACGGACCATCGGTTACCACCGGTTTGCCTGCTGAGAACGAGACCCGCGCGCCCATCGATGGAGGATGCAGCCCGTCAAGCGTGATCAGGACGCCGGCATCCTTCAATTCCTGATTATACTTCATCATCGCGGCCACGGCATCGGCGGGAGGCATGGTTCCCGGCGCCGCCGTCTCGTAGCCTTTTGGAATCATCAGCATCATGAACCGCATCGCTCAGCTCCGTATTCGATTGAGTTTCCGCAAGCCGGTTACAACCAGCGCTCATCATCAAGACGAACCGGCTATTGCCCCACCGACAATAGCTATCGGGTTATTTCAGGACGTCATGGCGCCCGGCAGCACGCCCCAACAAAGCGGCCGCTTATAGGAGAATGGTCGCAGGGGGCGTATGCAGAGATCAGCAAGCAGCAGATCATTCTCCGCGTTCGAGGGTCTTGATGAATTCTGAACGGTATCAACGATGAGCGCCGCGCCCAAGAAGGCCGCACTCGTCACGGGCGCGGCGCGCGGCATAGGGCTGGCGGTTGCAAAGAAGTTTTTAGCCGAGGGCTGGCGAGTGGCGCTGCTCGACATCGAGGGCGAGTTGCTGTGGAAGAGCGTGGCGGCCTTGGCAACCAACGGCGACACGATAGGCCTTAACTGCGACGTCTCGGATGCGAGGGCGGTTGCCAGCGCTATTTCGGAAATCGAACGGCGGTTCGGCCGGCTCGACGCCCTGGTCAACAACGGCGTCGCGCCCGGCCCGGTCGAAACCGCAATGGCCAAAGCCGTCCACACGCCGGAAATCCGTGCCGATTATCGTGACGCGATTCCACTCAGTCGTTACGGCCTCGAAGAAGAACTGGCGGAGGCGGTATTCTTTTTGTGCAGCGATCGTTCCAGCTACATCACCGGGCAAATACTGGCGGTCGACGGTGGCTTCGACGCCGCGGGCATCGGACTGGCCACGTTGCGCGGCGAGCGACGCAATGGATAGACGGGCCACATGCTGAACCCTGCACGCGTCGGGTCGCCCGTCAGGTGCTGCATTGACTTGCAGAATGGCCGGAACTTTCCCAACGACGCGCCGTTTAGGGTTGCATTCCGGCCATCGAGGTAATTGAGGAGCCGCTCATGGCAAAGGCGGTGTTCAAAGCATTCCTTCTCGCGGCCTTGGTGTGCGCCTTCATGCAGACCGCGCGCGCAGAGATTCGGATCCTGGCCAGTCCGGGCGGACAGGTCGGCCCCTTCCTCGAACTCTTCGAGCGGGTTCGAGCCTCCGGCGAGCGCGTCGTCATCGACGGACCTTGCCTGTCCGCTTGCACGCTGGTCCTGGATCTGGTGCCGCGCAATCGCATCTGCGTCACCCGGCGCGCCGTACTTGGGTTTCACGCGGCCCGCTCAGTCGACCAGCAGGGCCGGTTGTATGCCGAGCCGGAAGCGTCACAACTGGTGCTCGAGGCTTATCCAGCTCCGGTGCGGGACTGGATCCGCCGCCGCGGTGGGTTGAGTTCGCGCCTGCTCTTGTTGCGCGGGCGCGAACTGGCGGCGATCTATCCAAGCTGCCGATAGAGCCGATTCGCCAACCTCAACCACTTCGCGCCGCTCACGGCGGGACAGCCTTATTCCTCGATCGGGCAGTTCACCATCCACGGCATTCCGAACTGATCGACGCACATACCAAATCCTTTGGCGAAGAAAGTCTTCCCGAACGGCATGTTGACGGTGCCCCCCTCTGAGAGCGCCTTGAACTTGCGCTCCGCATCCGCGGGATCCTCGACCGTGAGCGAGACCGAGAAGCCCTGCGGCTTTTGGAAGTGAGCGGGAGGCGCATCGGACGCCATCAAGACCTGGCCATCAATGGTAATCTTGGCGTGCATGATCTTCTTGTTCCATTCCGGTGGGGTCGGCATCGATTCAGGGGCGCCCTCATGTGTCATCATCATCTCGATCTTCCCCCCAAGCACTTTTTCATAATACCTGAATGCCGCCTCGCACTTGCCGTCGTAGAATAGATACGGATTGACCTGCATCGCTTTGCTCCTTGTGACCACGCTGGTGTTGATTTCAGTTACTTTCGCTTAGCCTTTTAAGGTTGGCGAGACCGACTTCGAAATCGTTGCCTACCATCTTGTCCATGCTCATGAAGACTTGAATCAGTTTCGAGATGAAGGGCGCTGGACCGTGCATCAACCATGTCAGCCTGGTCTCGTCGCCGCGCAGCAACATCGTGAACTCCGCGGTATTATGCCCCTCGAATGGTGCGAAGAAATCAAGCTTGATGAGTATCCTTGAGGGCGCCGGCGCATCGAGGATTTCCATCCGGCCGGAGCCAACATTCTTGTTGCCCTCCCAGGCATAGACCGCGCCCTTGCCGCTCAAGGCTCCGCCGTAGGTCCGCTTCATGGCAGGATCCTTGCCCTCGTAAGGTGACCACCTTCCCCACTGATGGAAGTCGTTGATCCAGGGAAAAATTCTTTCCGGCGGCGCCTTCACCATGGTCTCTCGTCGAACGCTGAAGCTATCCGGCTTTATCGCGGCGAGGATAAGTACGACCACAATCGCGATTGCAAGTGCGACTGCGATAAGCATCAAGATATCGACCATGGGCTGGCTCCATTATCAGTTTTCAAGAAGACGAACGACACAAGCAGGATCCGACGGGCTGTTCAGGTCATCATCGGCGGTCCGAGGCCTTTGCCGCCGGCGCCGCGCTGTCGCGCATCAGGCGGTCGAGATGCATTCGGATGTGGGCCGCTTCGGCGGAGGTGTTGGCCAAAGCGATCGCCCGGTCGAAAGCGACGCGTGCTTCCTCGGTACGGCCGAGCTGCATCAGAAACGCTCCGCGCACGCCAAAATAATGGAAGTAATTTGAGAGCCGGGGCGCCACCTGCTCGATCATTTCCAGCGCGGCCTGCGCGCCGTGCACCTTGGACACCGCAACCGCGCGGTTAAGCGTCACCACCGGCGATGGCTGCACCGTTTCTAGGGCCCGGTAAAGCAGATTGATCTGCGCCCAATCGGTGTCTTGGGGCGTGGCGGCCGAGGCATGCAGCGCCGCGATCGCCGCCTGGATCTGATAGGGCCCGCTGCGACCGTGACGCATCGCCTTCTCGATCAGGGCCTGTCCCTCCGCGATCATCTTCTGGTTCCACAGCGAGCGATCCTGGTCGTCGAGCAGCACCACTGCTCCATCTGCGTCGAAACGCGCCGCCGCGCGCGCATGCTGCATCAGCAGCAATGCCGTCAGCCCCATGATCTCCGGCTCGCTCTGGAACAGGCGCAACAACAGCCGGGCGAGCCGGATGGCCTCCTCGCAAAGCGGAGTTCGGATTTCCGCAGTATCGCCGCCGGCTGAATAGCCCTCGTTGAAAATCAGGTAGATCATCGCGGCGACCGCCGCGAGCCGTTCCGCACGCTCGACCGCGCCCGGCGTCTCGAACGGGACCTCGGCACCCGCCACACGCGCTTTCGCGCGGGTGATGCGTTGCTCCATCGCGGCTTCCGAAACCAGGAATGCCCGCGCGATCTGCTTCACGCTCAGACCGGATACGATGCGGAGCGCAAGTGCTATCTGCTGGGTGGCCGGCAGATCGGGATGGCAGCAGATGAACAACAGTCGCAGGATGTCGTCCCGATAGTGCGAGCCGTCGAGCCGCTCGGCGAGCGCTTCCTCGGCGTCGCCGAGGTCGGAGATCGCCTCGTCCTCAGGCAAAGGCTGCTGTTTGCGACTGCGACGGACTTCGTCAATGGCAACGTTGCGGCCGACCATGATCAGCCACGCGGCAGGATCGCGCGGCGGACCGTTTTGCGGCCAGCTTTTCAGCGCCCGCAGGCAGGCGTTCTGGAATGCCTCCTCAGCGGTGTCGAGATTGCGAAAATAACGCAACAGCGCGCCGACGGATTGGGGACGCGCCGAGATCAATGCGCCATCGATCCAGGCGGTGTCAGTCATTTCAATGCTTTCCCTGCCTCAAACAGACCGACTGGACGAATCTCGTAAGCGCCGCCGGGATTGGCAGAGCCGAGTTCGCGCGCCACATCGACGGCGTCGTCCAGATTCTTGCAATCCAAGATGTAGAACCCGAGCAACTGTTCCTTGGTCTCTGCGTACGGGCCATCCAGCACGAGCGGCGGATCGTCCTTGCGCAAGGTCGTCGCGGATGTGGTGGGCAGCAGCCGCGCGACCGGGCCGAGCCGGCCCTGTTTTATCAACTTGTCCTGGACTACGGCGAGCTTCTTCATCACCGCTGCATCCTGTTCCTTGGACCAGGAACCGACGAAGTCCTCATCGTGGTAGCAAAGTATCGCGTAGAGCATAGGCAAGGTCCTGTTGGTTCGAAGACGAACGGCCGGCGCAGGTACCGACAGATTAGTGGAAATTTTGCCTCGAAAATGGAAGCGGGTATTGTTCCCGCTCCGAATATCAGAGGCAATTCCGATGAACAAAGCCGCGCTTGCCCTGCTCATACACGGCGGCACCGAAAACTGGTCGCCCGAACGGTGGAAGAGCCGGTTCGACCACGTGTGTAAGGGTCGCCGCGTTTGGCTGCTGCCAGATCCGGCGTGCGACCCCTCTGAGATCAGCTATGCCGCTGTGTGGAAGCCCAACCCAGGCGAACTCGCGGGCCTTCCGAACCTGCGCGTGATTTTCAATCTGGGCGCGGGCGTGGACGCCCTGATGGCCGATTCGAGCCTTCCGAAGGTGCCGCTGGTGCGCGTGGCCGTCGGCGATCTTACCGCTCGAATGACGGAATACGTCGTGCTGCATGTCCTGATGCATCATCGGCAGGAGCCTTACCTCAGGACCTGTCAGCGCGAGAAGCGTTGGCAGCCCAAATTTCAATGGCCGGCGAGTGCGGTTTCGGTCGGCATCATGGGCCTTGGCACGCTCGGTTCGAACGCGGCGGACGTACTCCGGCGGCTGGGCTTTTCGGTTTCGGGTTGGAGCCGGAGTCCCAAAAAGCTGGATGGGATCGCCTGTTTTCACGGCCAGGCGCAGCTCCAAACCTTTCTCGAACGGACGGATATTCTGGTGTGCCTGCTTCCGCTCACACCGGAGACCCGCCAAATTCTGAATCGAAGCCTGTTGTCTCGACTGAGTCATGCCAGCCCTTTGGGTGCGCCGGTCTTGATTAATGCCGGGCGTGGCGGGTTGCAGAATGAATCCGAGATTCTCGATTGCCTCAACGACGGCACGCTCCGCGCCGCCTCGCTGGACGTATTCGCTGTCGAACCCCTGCCGGCTGAGAGCCCATTCTGGACGCACCCGAAGGTTCTGCTGACGCCGCACAACGCCGCGGATACCGATGCCGACGAAATCTCAAAGTACGTGGCGGGGCAGATCGATCGCTTCGAATCCGGTGGCGCTTTGGACAATGTCGTCGATCCCGACCGCGGCTATTGACCCCTATTACGCTGGCTTTGTTTGCTCGCTGCAAACTGCGAAGAGCCAGGCCCGACCATCACATCAATCGCGCCTTTTACGATGGCCTCCAATTCCTTGCGCGTCACGCGCGCCCTGGCGCGGATCGCGATGGTGTGGATCGTCGCCGATGCCAGTTGCGCCAGCACCAGCGGGTCCGCCGATGCGGTCAGCTCGCCTTTTTCCTTGGCAAGTCGAAAGCAGGCGGCAAACGCCTTGTCGAGTTCCGAGAAGCCTTCCAGCACCAGCGCGCGAATCTGCGGATCGGCGACAGCTTCGGACGCCGCCGTCATCACCGTGAAGCAACCGCGCGGACCCATCTCGCCCGAGAGATAGATGTCCAATGCCACCGAATAAATGCGCTCGAGCCGTTTGCGAATTGGCAACTCGGCGCGAAAGATTTCCTGCATTGCCGCGCGCGCGTCGGCACGATATCGCGCGTAGCTTTTGATATAGAGCTCGCGCTTATCTCCGAACGCGCCGTACAGGCTGGGTCGGTTCATGCCGGTGGCGGCGCTGAGTTCGTCGAGAGACGTCGCGGCAAACCCGTCCTTTCGAAACAGATCGAGGGCCTTGCCGAGAGCGACTTCCGGCTCGTAGGCCCGTGGCCGTCCCCGCTTCGCCCCCGCCAAGTCCGGCTTCGCCGCAGGCTTCCTGGTTTTTTGTACCATCTTGCAAAAAATTCCTTGACCCGCCGAATATTATGCGGAACAGTAAAAAAATCAATGATGGAGGCCGCAATGAACCTGTATTTCTCTCCTCTCGCCTGCTCGCTCGCCACGCGGATCGCCCTCTATGAAGCCGGCGCGGCGGCCAATTACCTCGAGGTCGATCCGAAGACCAAAGTGGTGCAGAACGACGGCTCGGACTTTCGTGCCGTCAACCCGCTCGGGCTGGTGCCGACGCTGCGTACCGAGGACGGTCTCGTACTCACCGAGAACGCCGCGATACTGCAATATGTCGCCGACCGATTTCCCCAAGCCCACCTCGCAGCCCCGTCAGGAATGGAGCGCAGCAGATTGCATCAATGGCTTTGCTTCATCGGCACCGAGTTGCACAAGGGATTGTTCGTGCCGTTGCTGGACAAGAAGTCGCCCCCCGAGATGAAGAACTACGTGCTCGGCAAAGGGCTCTCGCGGCTGGATTACCTCGAACAGTTCCTCGCCGGCCGCGAATTCCTGCTCGACCAGTTCAGCGTAGCCGATGCCTATCTGGTGACGATCATCAACTGGACCATGGCGACGCCGCCGATCGAGCTCGCGAAATGGCCGAACGTCAAATCCTACTACGAACGCTTGCGCACGCGTCCCAGTATCGCCCGCGCGATCGCCGAGGAGTTCAAGCTGTATCAGGCCGAAGTCGCGCGGCACAAGGTGGCGGCGTAAGCCCTTTGCCATCAGGGCAGATCCGCCTTGAGCAGCGTCCGCAGCGCGTGCGGGATCGGTTGAACCCGCCCTTCGCTGATGAAGGCGACGCGTACCTGCGCCGACACCAGCAGATCGTCGTCGCGCCGCACTTCTTGTGCAAGCGTGATGGAGGCGCCCTTCACCGCGATCGGCCAGGTAAAGACGTCGAGCACATCGTCCATTCGCGCGGGCTTGAGGTAATCGATGTGCATCGAACGAACCACGAAAGCCAGCCCGGGCCTTTCCGCCTGGGCTTCCGCAAACAACGCATGCTGCTCGGCGCCCATCAGGCGCAAATGATTCGTTCGGCCCCGCTCCATGAAGCGGAGGTAATTGGCGTGATAGACGATGCCGCTGAAATCGGTGTCCTCGTAGTAGACCCGCACCTGCATGTGATGCCGACCATCGCGGATCGCGCCGTCGAGATGGCCGGTGAGCGGCGGAGCGGGGTCGATCACGGCTCCTCCTCGGCGCCGCCGAACAAGCCGAACTGGGCGGGATCGCGCGCTGGCTCGGCGAGACCCAGATGGCGGAAGGCATGCGAGGTCAACAGCCGCCCGCGCGGCGTGCGTTGAAGGTAGCCGCACTGGATTAAAAACGGCTCGATGATGTCTTCGATGGCGTCGCGCGGCTCGGACAACGCCGCGGCCATGGTGTCCACCCCGACCGGACCGCCGCCGTAGTTCATCGCGATCGTGGTGAGATAGCGCCGGTCCATCGCGTCCAGCCCGGCGGCATCGACTTCCAACGCGCTCAGCGCGTTGTCGGCAATCTTGCGATCGATCGAGGCGGCGTCCGCCGCGGACGCAAAATCCCGCACCCGCCGCAATAGACGCCCGGCGATGCGGGGCGTGCCGCGGCCTCGCCGCGCGATCTCGTTGGCGCCGTCAGGTGTCATGCCGATGTTAAGTACACGGGCGCCGCGGCTGACGATCTTTTCCAGCTCTTCCTCGGTATAGAAATTCAGCCGTATCGGAATCCCGAAGCGGTCGCGCAGCGGATTAGTCAAAAGCCCCGCGCGTGTGGTGGCCCCGACCAGCGTGAATTTCGCCAGTTCGATCTTGACCGAACGCGCCGCGGGTCCCTCGCCTATAATCAGGTCGAGCTGGAAATCCTCCATCGCCGGATACAGCACTTCCTCGACGGCCGGGCTGAGACGGTGGATTTCATCGATGAACAGGACGTCCCGCTCTTCGAGATTGGTCAAGAGCGCCGCGAGATCCCCGGCCTTGGCGATCACCGGTCCGGAAGTGGCGCGAAAGCCGACGCCAAGTTCGCGCGCCACGATCTGGGCCAGCGTGGTCTTGCCGAGGCCTGGGGGACCGACGAACAGCACGTGATCGAGCGCCTCACCGCGCTTGCGAGCGGCCTCGATGAAGATCGACAGATTGGCCCGCGCCTGCGCCTGGCCGACGAATTCGGACAGCAGTTGCGGGCGCAACGCCGTATCGGGCGCATCATCGGTGCGGCGATCGGGGGTGACGATTCGAGATGGCGGATTCACTTCGCCAGCTCCTTCAAGCCGAGCCGGATGAGCTGCGCCGTCTCCGCCTTCTCACCGGCGGTGCGCGAAGCCGAGGCAATTGCGGCGGCGGCTTGCGGTTGACCATACCCGAGATTGACCAAAGCCGAGATCGCGTCGGTGACAGGGCGTGGCGCGCGCTGGTCGTCGATCGCGCCGGACAGATGCACCAAGGATGGATCGATCGTGGCAAATGCGGGCGCCTTGTCTTTCAACTCGGTGACGATGCGCTCCGCCACTTTCGCGCCGACGCCGGGCGTGCGGCTCACCGCCGCCTTGTCGCGAAGCGCGATGGCGTTCGCCAGCTCCGCCGGCGGCAAGGTCCCGAGCACCGCAAGCGCCACCTTTGCGCCGACGCCCTGGACCGTTTGCAGCAGCCGAAACCATTCGCGTTCGACGTCGCTGCGGAATCCGAACAGCTTGATCTGGTCTTCGCGCACGTAAGTTTCGATCGACAATACCGCGACCTGCCCCGGAGACGGCAGTGCCTGCAGCGTCCGCGCCGAGCAATGCACCTGATAGCCTACGCCGGCCACGTCCAGCACGACGAAGTCCTGGCCATAGCTGTCGATCAGGCCTTTCAACTTGCCGATCATGCTTCCATCACCTTGAGCCGAAGCATCGCGCTCTGGCGGTGATGCGCGTGGGTAATCGCGACCGCCAACGCGTCGGCCGCGTCGGCTGATTTCGGGTCGGCCTTCGGCAGCAGGATCTTGAGCATCACCATGATCTGGCTCTTGTCGGCGTGGCCGGCTCCGACCACGGTCTTCTTCACCTGGTTGGGCGCGTATTCCGCAACCGAAATTCCAAACATTGCCGGCGCCAGCATGGCGACCCCGCGCGCCTGGCCTAGCTTCAGCGTGGCGACGCCGTCCTTGTTGACGAAGGTCTGTTCCACCGCGGCCTCCGCCGGGTTGAAGTCGCCCAGCACCGCCGAAAGCCCCTCATGAATAGCCAGCAGCCGGTTCGCCAATGACAAGGTGTCGACCGGTTCCACCGAGCCGCACCCCACGAAAACCAGCCGATTGCCATCGATCTCGATCACGCCCCAGCCGGTACGGCGCAGGCCCGGATCGATGCCCAGGATTCGAACGGGGTGGCGAATCGGAGCCGATGTCATGGGCTAGTGATAACGCCGGAACAGTGCAGACGAAACAAAAACAGGCGGTGATCGCGGACGAAAGTTGATGGATCACCCGCCCATTCTGGCGACCAGCGCGTCCGAGACTTCGAAATTTGCATAGACGTTCTGGACGTCATCATGCTCGTTCAGCAGATCGATCAGCTTGAGGAGTTTTTCGCCTGCGTCGTCGTCCACCGGCACGGTGTTGTGCGGTCGCCAGGTCAGCGCCGCCTTTCTCGGTTCGCCGAATTTCGCCTCCAGCGCCTTTGCGACATCGCGAAAAGTCTCCGGCGAGGCATAAACCTCATGGCCATTTTCGCTCGATGAAACGTCGTCAGCGCCAGCCTCGATGGCGGCGTCCAGCATCGCCTCATCGGAGGCGACACGGGCGTCATATTCGATCACCCCCGTGCGATCGAACATGAAGGCGACCGAACCGGTTTCGCCGAGATTGCCGCCCGACTTGGTGAAGTAGGAGCGGATATCGGATGCCGCGCGGTTGCGATTATCGGTGAGCGCCTCGACGATCACCGCAACACCGCCCGGACCATAACCTTCGTAACGGATCTCGTCGTAATTCTCGCTCTCCGTGCCGATCGCTTTCTTCACCGCGCGGTCGATCGAGTCCTTTGACATGTTTTCCTGGCGGGCGGAAATGATTGCCGCCCGCAGCCGCGCGTTCATGCCGGGATCGGGCTGGCCCATCTTGGC